>JACQVH010000224.1 GCA_016209895.1 Candidatus Hydrogenedentota bacterium
GTCCTGGAACGCGCCGGTAAGATCCTCGGCCCGATGGACCTGCTCATCGCCGCCCACGCCCTCGCCGACGGCGGCACCCTCATCACCAACAACGAGCGCGAGTTCCGCCGCGTCCAAGGACTAACAATCGAGAACTGGCTGTGACCAATCTGAGACGTCGGTACTTCATGGCGTGATCACGACCCGCCAGCCGATGCGGCTTTCCGCCAGCCCGAAGGCCTCGCCGACGCCGAGTCCACGACGAACCAACTGCGCTGACGGCAAGACCGAGATTCCAGCGTGCCAAGATGGTCCGTTAACTCAGACTGACGGACTTCGTCACGCGGTTCGGGAAGCCACGACCCGGACATAGGGTTGCTTGCGGGAGCGTCGTTGAACCACGGATATTTCGATGTTGCGCCCCAAAAGGTTCAGAAAGTGGAGGAGGCGCCCCACGGAGAAGCCCGAAAGGTAGCCGTGCGCCAAGCGTGAAATGTTAGCCTGGTTCTCGCCGAGCAGCTTCGCAGCGGCGGTTTGAGTGAGGCCACGCTTCTTGATGATGGCGTTGATTTGGCGGGCAAGCTCCGCCTTCGCCAGGAGCATATCGGGTTCGGGCAATCCCAGGTCTGCGAAGACGTTGCCGGCGCTTACGGTGACCGGGACGTCTGTATCAATCTTGGCGGTCATAGGACCTTTCCTTCTTGCGACTTTCGTGCCGCATAATCTCGTCTGGCCTGCGCGAGCCGCTGGTTGATGAGGTCGCTCTCGGCCTTGGGGGTAGCGATACCATGCTTCGATTTCTTCTGGAACACGTGAAGGACGTACACCACGCCTTCGAACCTAACTGTATAGACCGCACGGTAGGTCGAGCGGTCGCGATCCTCGATGATTTCCAGGACGCCGGCGCCGCCGAAATATTTGAGGACTTTGGCTTTCGGGTGCTTGTCGCCGGCTTGAGCCAAGTACAGAGCGTAACCGATCGCGTGCTGGACCTCCCCAGCGGTAGCCGGTGCGAGATGTACTTCTGCACGTCAATGACTCCCGCCGCGATGAGATCCACCGCTTTCCCGTGATGCCGCGGCAGGCAGCCATGCGATCCGTGCACGAATAGCTCCTTGTAATGGATGAGGTTGGTATCGAGCGTCACCAGGCTCTTGTCGCGCGGCAGCCCGCCGAAGAGATTCACTCGCCCTCGGTTTCGCGCCATACGCACCGCCTCCGGTTGCGCTTCCGGCGTGGCGCACGCCGTCATCACCACTTCCGCACCGAGACCCTGCGTCTCGTGGACGACACGCCCAACCGCGTCCTCTTCCGACGAGCAGATGAACACGTCCGCCCCGCACAAGCGCGCTGCTTCGAGCCTCGGCCTGGACCGGTTGATCAGAATCGTCTTCGTAGCCCCCATGCGCCGGCCCAATTCAATGAGCATGCAACCCAGCGGTCCCGCCCCGATCACCACCAGCGTGTCCCCCATCCGCACCTCCGAAAGTTCGAGCGCGTTCAGGCAACACCCGATCGGCTCGGCCAGCGCCGCCTCATGGCCCATGATCGCTGGCGGCGTGAGCCGCGGATTCCCGTGATGAAACATGCGGATGTCCGACCCGCACACCGCGCACGCCGCCACCTTCACCAACACGCTGTCATTATCCACGACGGGCGTCGGCACTTCCTTGACGACAAGCTCCTCCAACGACTCGAGTACCGCTGCTTTCATCCGACCGTCACTCCTCAACGCCCGCCAGTATATCAATTCATCCCGGTGGCATCTTATCGCACTCCAGTCCAACGAAACGCGCCTCTGGAGTGCGGCCGCTTGCTGCCGCTTTCCAAAGGGGAGCTTGCTCCCCGTCCTCACGCCAAAGATTATGAATTACCGATTCTTTGCAAGGACGGCCGGGTGGCGCGGACAAGCTGGCCCGACTGTGCACGACCCGTTGACCTCGGTGGCCTTCGGTGCTATCGTTAATCCCATTCTTTTCATGTACGCGGGCGGGAGGTAAACTCAACATGAAAACACGCGGCATTTCTCGTCGGCGATTTCTGGGGCGTACCGCAGCGGCGGCCGGTGCCGGACTGACCATTCTGACTCGCTCCAATTGGGCCTCGGCCGCTACCCGCAAGGTAAGCGCGAATGAGCGGATCGTAACCGGCCACATTGGTATCGGCGGCATGGGCCGGTCCCATTTCGACCGGCTCTTGAACTATTCAGAGGCTCACATCGCCGCTGTCGCCGACCCGGACGCGAAGATGCGCGACGCCGCCAAAGCCAAGGCCGCCGAATTCAAGGTCAGTATTGACACCTACAACGATTTCCACGAGATGCTCGAACGGAAAGACATTGATGCCATCTTTGTGGCCACGCCCGACCATTGGCACGCGCTCGCCGCGATCGCGGCCATGCAAGCCGGCAAGGACGTCTATTGCGAGAAGCCCCTTACGCTGACCATCGCCGAAGGTCGCAAAATGGTCGAGACGGCCCGGCGCTACGACCGCGTCGTGCAAATGGGCACGCAACAGCGCAGCGATCAGAAACAGTTCCTGCACGCCTGCGAACTCGTCCGCAATGGCCGCATCGGCGAGGTAAAACGCGCCGTCTGCTTCTTCGGCCCGAACCCGCGCGTGGACTACACCCCCAACGAAGACCCGCCACCCGGACTGGACTGGAACCTCTATCTCGGCCCCGCGCCCTGGCGGCCCTTCAACAAACAAATTCATCCCTACAATTTTCGATACTGGCGCGACTATTCGGGCGGACTGCTGACCGATTGGGGCGTGCACCTCTTCGACATCGCGCAATGGGGCCTCGGCAAAGACGACACCAGCGCCCGCCGCATCGAAGCCGAAGGCGAGATGTACGAAGACAATATGTACGAGTTCCCGCGCCGCCTGCGCATCCGCTACGACTATGGCGACGCCGTAATCGAGTGGCAGCAGGGCGACGAGGAGTCGAAGTCCTTCGAAGAAGGCGAAGGCTACGGCACGAAGTTCTACGGAACCGACGGCGAAGTGTTCGTAAACCGCAGCTACTGCAAGGTGCATCCGAAACCGGGCAAAACCATTAATGAGCAATTCGGCGCGAATGATACCCGGCTGTACGATGCCCCCGGCCACCATCAGGATTTCTTCAACTGCATGCGCGAGCGCCGCAAACCCATCTGCGACGTCGAAACCGGCCACCGCGCCACCTGCATCTCGCACCTCGGCAACATCGTCTTCCGCCTCGGACATCCCGTCGAGTACGACCCGGTGAAAGAAACGTTTCCCGGAGACTTGGCGGCAAGTCGGATGGTCGAGAAACCAATGCGGGCGCCATGGCATCTGTAAGTGTGAGCCGCTCAGGGCGTGCGTCGCCCGCCGCTGGAGTGTCTACATTTGCTGGCACTTTGTATACTTCACCCAAAGTTTTAGCCCGCTTCAGCGGGCCCCTCTTTGCACCCTGCTTCAGCAGGGGTGAAGAAAAGCAAAAACCATGCATAGCACGCTTTAGCGCGCTTGTAAGAGCTTTAGTGCGCATCACGACCAGTCGTCGGGTGGATCCGGACTACTGGTGCCGCGGCCGAAATAAGGCAGCGGCCAGGATCGCACGGTTAAACTCCGTTTGACTGTGCCAACGCCCCAGGCAAACGAAATGAAACAGCCAAAATCGTCATTGCGGGTCGCTCACGACGCGAAGCGTGCTCTCACTTGCGAAAGAAACCAGTGCCCAGCCGGCCCTAAGCGCCGAATGGGCGCGAAAGTGAGTGGTCCGCCCCGGCGGACGAACGTAGCATGCCGCCTCGTCGCTGACCAGCGATGCCCTGAAGGGGCATGATACGCCAGCCCAGGGCAAGCGAAGCGTCGCCCTGGGTACTCGTTTCGCCCCGGCAAAAGCCCTGAAAGGGCGAAAGAACACGGAAGGAGGATACGATGTGGGTGCCTAAGCTAGCGCTCCCGGCTATCGCAATGTTCGCGGCGACAGCCTTTGCGCAGGGCAGTCCCGCTGACTTGGCGGCAGCCCTATCGAACAGCGATGCGGCCCTGCGGGCGGTGGCGTACGAAACCGCGGCCAAACACGGTCCCGAAGCGATCAGCGCCGTGGCGCCGTTGCTGAACCATGAGAATCCGGCCGTGGTGCGCGCAGCGAAGCTCGCGATTGAAAAGATCGCAGGCGCAGCATCCACTCCCGAAACGGCCCGGCAAACGGCGAGCCGCGCGTTGTGTCGGGCGTTGTTCATAGTGCAATCCGAAGAAGGTCGCCGCTGGCTGTTTTGGCTCGTCTCCTACACCTGCGGCCCCGAAGCCGTGGACTCGCTCTCGGTCTTTCTCGACAACCCGGAAACCTTCGACCATGCGGTGTTCGCCCTGCAAAGCATCGGTGGGCCGGAATCGGTAAACGTGCTCGCGAGAAAACTGGCTGCTGCGTCTTTGGAGCAGCGCGTAGCGATGCTAATCGCCTTGGGCGCAATCCGGGACGCAAGCGCCGTGCAAACTCTGCTCACCGAAGCCAAGAAACCCGAGCCGGACTGCATTCCGGCCATCGAGGCCCTCGGCCGTATCGGCGGCAAAGAAGCGCTCAAAGCCGTGTCGGCCGCGATCCGGCGTAGCGCGAATCCAAGGATTGCCGACGCGTATCTCCGACTGCTCGAACAGCAATCAGGCAAACTCGCCGCCAAAGGCTACGCAAACTTGCTCAAAACCACCCAGAATCCCAAACTACAATGCGCCGCACTGCGCGGACTGGGCAAGACCGCCAAGGCAGGTTCGGCCAAGGACATTACGCGTTATCTCGCGGCCGAACGTGCCGACGTCGCCGGCGCAGCCCGTGCCGCCCTTGTAGATTTGCCCGGTGCGGCCGTGGATAGAAAGCTGACGTCGCTTCTGCGGAAAGCGCAGCCGGACGCGAAGAGCCAACTCCTCGAGGTCCTGTACGCGCGGTCTCCGGATTCAGTGCGACCAATTCTCGAAGAGGCTGTCCAAAGCGACCCAACCGTCGAAGTAAAAGCCGCCGCCCTCGAGTTGCTCGCGCGCACCATGGACTCCCAATACGAATCACTGTACCTCGAAGGCGCGCAACAGAGCGACGACTCGATCAAGACTGCCGCGGTGCACGGCTACCTCAAGCTGGCGGCAAAAGTCCTGGGCGACGGTGACCGCTACAAGGCGCTCGAGATGTATCATCGTTCGCTCGACCTGGCCGGCGGCGTCGAAGAGAAGCGCCTGGCTCTCCAAGGTTTGACCCAGATCGCGAGTCCGGACACCCTTTTGCGCTTACAGAATCTGGCCGATAATCAACCCCCGGAGGAACTCCGGCTGGATTTGGGACGGTGTGCACTGGCAATCGCGGACGCGCTCCGTTCCAGCGACCGCGACCTCGCCCTTCAAGTTTACAATGCAGTCTTGGACCGCGCCGCGTTTCGCGAGCTCAGCCTACAGGCCGCCGATGGTCTACGCGCCCTCGGCATCACCGTGGACGCGAAGGACCGCTACGGTTACATCACGCGCTGGAAATTGGTCGGCCCGTTTTTGAACATGGGATTCCAGACCAGCTATCCTCCCGAGGTCGAGTTTAAGCCCAAGGCCGACTACGCGGGCGTCGAAGGTCGAAGGATTCGCTGGACCGACCTAGTCGTGACTGACGTGCAAGGTTGCACCGACCTAGCCGAAACGCTGAAACCCAACGAAAACGTCATCGCCTACGCGTGTGCCGAGGTCACCGTGACCCAAGCGCAAGATGTTATCCTCAAAATTGGCAGCGACGACGGCGTCATCTGTTGGCTGAACGGCGCAAAAATTCATGAACACGACGTGGCGCGACGCCTTCAACCGGATAATGACACCGTCCCCGCCAAACTGAAAGCCGGCAAGAACATCCTTCTGATGAAGATCGTCCAAGGTGGCGGTGGCTGGGGCTTCTGTGCACGCCTCACAACCCCGGACGGAAAACCGCTGAGGTTCGAAAATTGACCTTGCCGTCCCTGCTGTCCCCACGTTGTCATTCTGAGCACAGCGAAGAATCTCGCCCTCCGTCTGCCTTATTCTCCTTGCCGTCCTTACTGTTCCCGTGTTCTCTCACGATCCCCTTACTCGCCATCTGCCCCTGGTGCCTCGCCCCGGTCACTGGTCACTGGTCACTGGCCACTCGGAACTCGGAACTCGGAACTCGGAACTCCATTTCGTCCTTTTGGTCCTTTTCGTCCGCGACCGCCATCAAACCCAACCGAACCACGGCCACCCACCCATGACCACCCTAGCCCGCAAGATCGCCCGCTGGGTCGCGCAACTCTCCTACGACGCGCTCCCCGCCGCAGCAATTCACGAGGCGAAGCGCCGCGTACTGGATTCCATTGGCTGCGCGCTCGGCGCGTATCGCAGCGACCCCGCGCGAATCGCCCGCGAAGTGGCGCTGTCCGCCCCCGATCCGAAAGGCGCTTCCATCTGGGGTACACGCCTCCGCAGTCGTCCCGACTATGCCGCCTTCGCCAACGGCGCGATGGTGCGCTACCTCGATTTCAACGATACTTACCTGAGCCTCGAACCGGCCCACCCCTCCGACAATATCCCCGCCGCCACGGCCCTCGCGCAGGCGGCGGGTCTCGGCGGCAAAGACGCGATCCTCGCCCTGATCATCGGCTATGAAATTCAGTGCCGGCACTGTGACGCCGCCAGTCTCCGTGCCTACGGTTGGGACCACGTCACCTACGGCGCGCTGAGCACGGCCATGGCCGCCGGGAAACTCTGGGGCCTGGACGAGGACGCGCTCGAACACGCCCTCGGCCTGGCCGGCGTATGCAACATCGCCACGCGCCAGACCCGCACCGGACATATCTCGATGTGGAAGGCCTGCGCCTTTTCCAACGCCGCCCGAAACGGTATTTTCGCCGCCGACCTGGCGCGCCGCGGCATGTCGGGTCCGCCCGAGATTTACGAAGGCCCGAAGGGCATCTTCAAACAACTCACCGGTCCCTTCGACTTGAAGCTCGCCTCCGACGCTGACTTCATGATCAACCGCACCTACATCAAATATTGGCCGGCGGAATATCACGCACAATCCGCCATAGATGCCATGCTGCAACTCCGCCCACAGATTCAAGGCCGCCCCATCCGCAGCATCCATATCGAAAGTTTCGAAGCGGCCGTCAGCATCATCGGCTCCGAACGGGAGAAATGGCGCCCCACCTCGCGCGAGACCGCCGACCACTCGATGCCGTATTGCGTCGCGGTGGCCCTGCTGGATGGCGACGTGACCCTCAATTCATTTGACGAAACACGGTTGGGCGATCCGAAGATATTGGCGCTGCTGGAAAAGACCACAATTGCCGAAGCGCCCGAATTGAACTCGGGTTACCCGGAAGGAATCCCGAATCGCCTCAAAATAACCGTAGAGGACGGATCGGTTCTCGATAAACGCGTGGACTATCCGCGCGGTCACGCCCGGAATCCCATGACCGACGACGAAGTCATCACCAAGTTCAAACAACTCGCCGCCGGCGTGGTCTCTGACGCCACCGCCGACGCGATCATCGGCCATTGCATGAATTTGGACACACTCCATGACTTGGCCCCGTTATTCGAATTCGAAGTCCTGAAAAGTACATGAATGCTTCAGATATAAACTCACCACCTCCGTTCCCCGACGCGCCTCTCCCGCGACTTAGGAGATCAAAAACACTTCTGTCCTCCTTGTCCCTCTGGTCCCTTGTGTCCTTGCGGTCCTTGTCGTCGTTGCGGTCCTGGTGGTCCTTTTTGTCCCTTCGGTCCTTTTGGTCCTTTGTCCTTTCTCCTTTGTCCTTCCATGACCCCTTCCTCTGCTGAACGCTCCGACCGCCTGCGGGAACTCCTCGCCGACCACACCGTGGTCATGCCCGGCGCGCTCAATGCGCTCAGCGCCCGGCTCATCGAACGACTCGCGTTCGAGGCCGTCTACGTCTCCGGCGCGGTCCTGTCTAACAGTGTCGGCGGCGTCCCGGACGTCGGTTTGATGACGCTGACCGAGTTGGAGACACACTGCGCGCACATGGCTCGAGTGACACGAATCCCAATAATCGCGGATGCGGACACGGGCTTCGGCGGCCCGGAGAATGCGGCGCGCGCGGTGCGTATCCTCGAAGCGGCCGGCGTCAGCGGGATGCACATCGAAGACCAGGAATTCCCCAAGCGTTGCGGCCACCTCGAAGATAAGACCCTCGTACCCGCGGAAGACTTCTGCGAAAAAATAGCCGCCGCCGCCGCGGCCAAGACCAGCGAAGACTTTCTGCTCATCGCGCGTACCGATGCCCGCAACGTAACCGGCTACGACGACGCCGTGCGGCGCGCTCAAAAGTACCTCGAGGCCGGCGCGGACGGCATCTTCCCGGAGGCGCTGCAGACGGCCGACGAGTTCCGAAACTTCGCGCAAGACGTGGACACCATCTTGCTCGCCAACATGACCGAGTTCGGCAAGACCCCCTATCTGACCGTGGACGAGTTCTCGGCCATGGGCTACAACATCGTCATTTTCCCCGTGACTCTGCAGCGCATCGCAATGAAAGCCATGGAAGACGCCTTGCACACGCTCAAACGAGAAGGCGCCCAGCGCTCCCTCCTCGAAAAAATGCAGACCCGCCAGGAACTATACGACCTCCTCGCCTACCGGACAACCGAACGGTAAGACGGGTGTCGTTCGTATCCTACCGGTCCATCGCCGCACGAAGCTCGGTTCCCTGCCAATCCGAGCGCCGGCCTTCCTGTCATTCTGAGCGTAGCGAAGAATCTCGCACACCCAAAACCTTCCCTTCCTATCATTCCGAGCGTAGCTAAGAATCTCAAGGAGCCGCCAGAATCGGTAGCGCGTGCTCGCGAACCGCTTCCGCCGCATACAGGAGGGCTTCGCGAATATCCTCTTTCTCCAAATCCGGGAACGCCTCAAGGATTTCGTCGGTGCTCATCCCCTCGGCCACCATACCAACCACGGTTGCCACTGGGATTCGTAGTCCGCGAATACACGGAACACCGCCCATTTGTTCGGTAGCTATCGTAATGCGTGAGAATGTCATATTGTGGCTCCACCGCATTGCTGAATACTTATCGCCTCAGATAAGAACATGGTCAGTTATCTCGCCGCCCAGCCCGTCTACGATTTCCTGAGCGCAAAGGAAAACAGCGCCATCCACTACCGCGAAGGACCGCACGACCAATTGCCCGAAGACTTCCGCGCCCTCCTCGCCGCCCGGCTTCGAGAGCCTGCCGTACCCAGCCTACGCGCCGAAGATTATCTGGAACGCTGGGCTCTGAATCAGCCCAAGAGGCAGACTGCAGGTGAATACCGCGTGGACACGTCAGCCGTCCGTTGACTGCGCAAGTGAACGGTACCGTTGAAGGTCCTCGTCCGTGAACTTGTCGGGAGGGACGAGGTAATAATGCCTTTCGGCCGCGATTCGCAAGCCTTCGGGCGTGGCACAGAATTCCAACAGAGCAATGACGTCTTCGGCCAGAAATTGTGCGCCCACGGATCTACACGTCAGGGCCGGAAACTTCCGAGCGCACATCGCCATATCCTGCTGCACTTGCACGACCCCCAGCCTGTCCCGTGGGCCCTTGGCTTGGACCGGGATCACATAATGACCGCCTTCCCGGTCTACACCGATGTATACCTCGTCGGTTTCCAATTGCCCGAGGTCTGGAACGGCCGTGCGGAGATGGCTTTGAAGTGAGTAGCAGACGAGCCTGGTGAAAAGGTCCAGCAGGCGGTTGTAACGAATCTTGGCCAGCAGGCTTTGTTCATCCGTCAGCGCATAGAGTGTAATAATCCCAGGCGTGGCATCCGGGACCTTTATCTGCAGAAGCGACGGATTCGGTCCCAGGTCAGTCAGCGTTTCGGCCACAAACACATACTGACCGCGGCCGGCAGGAAGGATCGTCCATTCTTTTCCGGGCGGCGCCGCTTCCCGGATTCGTTTTGGGAAGTCGCTGCGATAGCGAAAGCTGTAGATAATATCGCCCAGGTTCTTGGGAAGCGGAATCTTTAGTTTGCGCGCGTGACGTTCCAAATCTGTCCGGCGAAACTCGACCTTGGTCATCCCCGGCCGATAACTGGCGAAAAACACCGCTTCGATCAGTTGGACGTAACGATTCTTCGCCCCCATGTCTTACGTTCCCTTCCACTGCAATAAGACCACTTCCTCGCGTAACTGCTCCCGGGTCGCCGTGGCGAGACGCGTCCGAAACAGGTCAATTCCCAGCACTTCAAATCCCAGGGATTCCGCGACCTCCGCCAATAATTGACCCGTGCGAATGAGCACCCGAAAATAGGATGCTTGATCTCCCACCACATACGCCAGATAGGCGCCCGGTTTCAAAATCAACTTCAATTGTTCCAGATGCCGCGCCATGCCGCCAAAGTAAAGTTGTGTAACGCGGCTATAGAGACGCTCAAACCCGGAAGTCTTACCGAGATCTTGGCGTCGTTGCTCTATTTCTGCTGCGACCTTCCATACGTTCGGGCACTTCCCAATCCGGAGTTGATCGTCATCCAGCTTGTACACATTGCGCGTATTGGATCGAATCAGGTTCTGTTTCATCCGGCGCAATTCGGTCTTGTTCTTGATGAAACCCAACACCACCGATTCCAAGCGCGTGGTGCGCGTGTAGTCCTTTTCGTTGGGATAGGGCGGAGACGTAAACACGAAATCCACGCTGGCCGGCGGAACGGTGGCTGCGATGTTCCTGGAATCTGCCAGAAACACCTCGGCGGAAATCTGCATCCCATCACCGAGCGTCTTCAGATCTTCACCTACGACCCGCATACCTTCTCGCCATGGAGCGATTACGGCCGCATCGTCTTTGGCTTTGCCCACGCCTACTTCCGGGCCAAATTGAAGATTGCTCGCGGCGGCAACGAGCACCTTGGCCAGGGCCAACCGGGCATGATCGCGAAATCCACAATCCGGTTGCCGCTCGATCGCTTCCAATAGGATGAGTACTTTATGGAGCGGCAGCGGACTGATCGAATTCGCCAATAACAGCTCTTCTTGTTCGGATTGAAGCCGACGCAGGCACGATTCCGCGGCCACGTTATGGAAAAAGACTTCGTCGGAAATGCCGGACTCTTCCAGCAGCCGGGTTGCGGCACGCGAAATTCGGGCCGTGTACTTCGCCAACTCACCAGGGTCAGAATTCCAGTCTACTTTGGTACGACTGGCAAAATGCGCCACGGGGTTCGCTTCCACGCCCAACGAGGGAATACCCATCTTTTTGCACTCGACCAGCGTAGTGCCCGTTCCCGCGAACGGATCCAGGAC
>JACQVH010000229.1 GCA_016209895.1 Candidatus Hydrogenedentota bacterium
CTGCTATCCACCCCGCCGCTCATCGCGACGAGAACGCGTTTTTTCTGAGATCCGATCATCCGATGTGCGTCTTTGGCAAGGAGGTCTTATTGAATTGACTTGAAAAAACCACTCTGCGGAAGCATTGGACACGCCTCCGAATCCGAGTCCGTGGGCAGCGATCATCCTCCGTCCCTGCCATCCGAAACTCGCCAGTATGCTACCAGAGCAACCCCACGATTCGCAATTCGAGCCCGCCCGCAAAAACGGAGAAAAAGGGAGTCCACCCCATCCCCGGCGTGCATCCCGCAAAGATGATCTTCCGCCGGAAATCTAATCCGTATCCTGTGCGGCGAGCGCCAGCAGATAATACGCATTGTGTGGCAGCCAAGGTTCGGCAGACTCGGCGCCGGGCGGACTGCCCGGTTTTTCCCGCAGGTCGAACCAGGGCCGGTCAGCGTTGCCGGGTTCGCGGATGATCCCGTTGGGTATGGCGCCCGGCACGGCCCCGCGCGGATGCCCCGGGATTTCGGCATACAGATGATGAAAGTAAATGCGCTCCAAATTCCCTTTGCCTTCGAACATGCAGAGCCGCAGCGGGTTCATTCCCAGAATCCAATGAATCTGATTAGCGGCGTGCGCCCGAAGTTGCGCGCTGAACTCGGCGTCGTCTTTGAACACCCGCGCGGCCAGATACGCCGCCCACGCCACCGAGCAGTACTGGCTGTTCGACCCGCCAAACCAATCCTCGCGGCTCTTGAAGTAAAACGGCTCGCCGCCGGTATAGCCCCGCACCAGCCCGAACGGATTGTCCGCCATCCGAAAACTCCACGCAAAATACCGCCGCAGACTCTCCTTGACCTCCGTGTCGCGCCCGGCCTCTGCGTCAGTAGCGTCCGGCCTCTGCGCCGGACGAGCGCCCGGCCTCTGCGCCGGACGAGCGCCCGCCGTAGAGGGCGGGACGCTACCTTTACGCTGCTCCAACGCGTACAGCGCCAGCGCCGCCGGGATCGTCCCTTCATCCACAATCCGAAATACCGGCGGACCGTCCGGTTGCGCGGCGAACCAACCCTGCGCGTCCTGGAGCCGAAGCGCGTTGGCCACAACCTTCTCCGCCGCCCGCAGATACTTCTCGTCTTGCGTCGCCTTATACAGTTCCAGCGCGGCGACGATTTGGCGCGGTTCGTAGCCCTCCAGCATACGTTCCTCGTACGCGTCCCACGCCTGATGCGCGGCTTCGAGATAACCTTTCTCCGGCACAAACTGCGCCAGCGCCGCCCACGCCGCAATCACGAGCGCACCCAGGTCCCCCGGATCGTCCGTGTTGATCACGCGGTCGTCATTGGTGCCCGGTTTGCCGTCCGTATCGCGCTCCGGGATTCCATGGTAGTCAATGTCGTTCGTCACGTTCGTCCAGAGCCCGCCCGTCTTGGGATTGACCATCTTCTTCAGCCAGTCCGCGCCCCAGACCGCCTCATCGAGCAAGTCTGCCCGGCCATTGCCATCCGTGTCACGTTGGTCGAAGAATTTCTGCTGGTCGCGATATGCGCGCACCATCGCATACACCGAAACCGGCGTGTTGTCTCCCAGGTGTTTATGGAAGTCGCCCGCATTGTGATAACCGCCCGTGACATCGGCGTGGCCGCCATCCGGCAGCCGCCCATCGTCCATATGACACGGCCCGTGCCAGCCCGGAATCTCGCAGCCGCAACGCTGGTAGTAATAAAAGCGGTAGGCCAGCTCGCCGGTCTCTTTCAGCCGCAACTGCGGCGCGACTCGGATCGGATCAACCGAAGCCGTCTGCCCTTTAGTCGTCACGTCCAGCGTGTAGGTACCGGGCGCGGGCGCAGGAACGACTCCCTCGAAATAGTAGGAGCCCCAGTCACTCTCCCGTTGGCCAATGGCGCGACCCAACGAAGTCAGCCGTCCACCCCGAGCATTTCCCCGCGCGTCCACAAGTCGGTAGGCAGCATCCGCACCGTCAGGAAACTCCTTGGTGGCAACGATAAATCGGAGCGGCTCACCCGCCTCGTAACCCACTTGATCAACGAAGAATGTCACACTCGGCATCGCCGTCGTCGCAAAACTCGGAGTGACGCTCAACGACTCCATCCGGTACGTCCCCGCCGCACTTGGAAAACTGAACATAAGGACCAACCGATCAGCGCTCGACTCACGTCCATCCCCACCCATCGCCACGAAATGCTGCGCGGCACTGCCAGATTCTTCCTTGTTAGTATCCGGGTTTCCTCGGTTTCGATCTCGACCCTGCCCGCGCTGAGTTCGTTCGTGTGGTTCGTGTGATTCGTGGTAGGCACTCTTCGGTTGCGGCGTTGGCAACGGTGGGGACTGCGTCTCGTTGATCGGTCCCTTTCCCCCGTACTGTCGGAAAACGAGTGTCGGCGCCGAATCCAGCGGTCCTGAGAACCTGGCGGTCCCGAAGAAACTCTCCAGCCCCACCGGAATCCGCATCGGTTCCGCCGTGAGCACGAAGCGCCCTTCCGACTTGTCCACCACCAGGATCCTTCGGTTCTCTCGCTTCTCGATTCCGAAAAATCCCTCGGCTTCGGGCGACGACGGCTCGTCAGAGAATTTCCGTAGCAGCGCACGCGGGATTTGTGTTATCTCGACACCGTCTCGCGTTATTAAGAGCTGCGCCAAAGTCTCCACAGGTTCGAGCAAGTCGGCCAGACGAAGAAGGGTGTCCGCCTGAACAAAACGGAAATCCGAGATAAGGATTTCGCCGCTGCCTCGGGTTGTAACGCGAACGTTAAATGCTTCAGCCCGGAATTCGCTGGGCCACCCAATATCGTACGCCAAGTAGCGCCAGTCCCGCGTCAGGGCAAAAGGACTTGCGAACGGAGTGCCGATGGTAGTCCGCGCGTCGCAAAACTCCAACTCGATTTCGCCGCCGGCATTGGGCGCCTTGACCCATGCTTCTACGCGGAACCGATCAAATACGGGAATTAGCTGCGGCTTGGAAAAGAATTGACACGATACGCGTGATTCACCGTTCATGGGCGCAATCTGCAGCGCCGGACCGCCATACCGCCCAGCTCCCTGCACCCATTCCGTCGTGCCGCCAACTATCATGTGCGGTTTTTCGAACGAATCTGGCGAAAGTTCGAAGAGACTCTCACTCCGCGCGTAAGTGCCCACGGCTAAGAAGCATATGGTGAGCGCAAACGTCACCGCTCCCCTTACAGGCACCCGGTCAATCGAACCGCTAGTTTGATTCATTTTGATGTCCGTCCTGTTGGTAGCGTACCGGTCTGCGCGAGGTCATATCGTTTACATGGCCAGAGTATCTTCTCCGGTTCCCATTTTGAGCCGGTGTTCAGGCAATAGAGCGTGCCGTTATGCGACGCGGCGAGGATTTCCAGCGTGCCGTCCCGGTCAAAATCGCTCAGCGTCGGCGACGCCGCAATCCGCCTCCCGGTCGGGAAACTCCATTTCAACTCCCCGCCCGACGACAAGCACGTCAAGTCCCCGTCCGCTGCTCCGAAGACGACCTCGACCTTCCCGCCGCCGTCCACGTCGCCCAGCGCCGGCGCGCTCTCAATCCAGTCGTCGGCTTTGAAACACCAGACTTCCTCCCCGTGCGCGTCCAGACAATAGAGATAACCCATCCCGTCCCCGTAAACCACCTCCGGCGCGCCGTCACCCGTGAGGTCTCCCACCGCGATGGACGTGTCCACCCGACTTCGAAACGTGCGATGGTTCCACTTGGGTTGGCCGCTGCGGCCATCGAGACAATAGAGAAGACAATCGCGGGAAGCGATGAATACCTCGGGCAGACCGTCGCCCGTAATGTCCGCCAACACGGGACCGTTGTTGAATTCCGCCATCCCCTCGAATACCCAGACCACGTTCCCCGCGCGGTCCAGGCAATAGACCGACCGCGCTCCACCGCCCGTAACGACTTCCACGTTGCCGTCGCCATTCACGTCCCCCACGGCCAGCGGACCTTCCGGACCTCGCCCCGGTATCTGAAACATCCACACCGATTCGCCCTGAGCCTCATGACATTCCACCAGACCCGCGAGCGAGACCCAGTACAATCTCGGGTGCTCGTCATTCTTCGATTTGGCGGCCACTACGTTCCCCCAAGGTATCCCCGACGGGACGGGACATTGCCAGCGCAGTTTTCCGTCTGCGCCAAGACACAACACACCATCGTCCCGTGTGGCGACCAGGATTTCCGGGAACCCCGTGCCATCCAAGGCCGCCACCGTGGGCGTGCTCGTCACCCGCAGCGTAAACTGGTCATACGTCCAAAGAACTTCATGCTTCGCGCTCAGGCAAAACAGCTTCCGCTCGCTGCTCGATGCGATGAGAATTTCCAGCCCAGGACTCTCATCCAACTCCGCCACAACCGGCGACGTATAAATCTGACTCCGGCACTCGAACGTCCACTCCTCCTCCGGCGGCGCACCCGAAAGTGCCGCCATCCCCAGCATTGCAACAACAATTAAGACCAAGTCCTTTCCCTCCTTTCCGTCTGGACACGGGCGTCGTGCGTGACCCAGTAAGTTTCGCGCGCAAAGCATGACCTATCTGTCATTCTGAGCGTCTGCGAAGAATCTCGCATACCAAAATCCCCGGTTCAAGAGATGCTCTCCCGCGCCGGGCGGGATTCAGTACGACAGAAGGGCGAGCGTGGTGCCAGGTAGCCTCACGCTGAAACCTGAACCATGAACGGTTGCGCAGGCAAATCACCCCATTAATGTGCCCCGCGCAACCCGCACGCTTGCCACTGACCACTGACCACTGTCCACCGACCACTAGCCACTTCTATTTGACTCTCCCCCTCCTACCTGCTACCATCTCTCCAACTTCCCCTGTCGCTTAAACAAGGGTGAAAACATGTGCTCAAGGTGTCCTTCTCACGCGTGTGGGAAGGCTTTTTTTTGCCTCGACCGATGAGTCCTGCAAAACCAAACCCCGGCGAACGGGACGTGGTGATGGATGCGCACGCCGTGAATGAGGCCATTCAGCGCCTCGCGCGGGAAATGGTGGCGGCCAATCCCGATATGCGCTCCGTCGTACTACTGGGCATCCTCAGCCGGGGACGTCCTCTGGCCGACCGCTTGGCTGGGGAAATTGCGCAACTGACCGGCGTCGCGCCCAAGGTCGGCTCGCTGGCGACTACGCTCTATCGCGACGACGTGCGCAGTGGCGTACGTGCCGTGACACCCGGCGGCGGCGCCACGCATTTCGATTTCAGCGTGGATGGCGTAACAGTGATTCTGGTGGACGACGTGCTCGCCGCCGGCCGCACGGTCCGCGCCGCGCTCGACGAAGTCATGGACTATGGCCGGCCCCGGCGTATTCAACTGGCGTGCCTGACCGACCGAGGCGGCCGCGAATTGCCCATCCAACCGGATTATCTCGGCAAGTCGGTGGCCACCGGAAATCACGACCACATCTCGGTGCGGCTTAAAGAGACCGACGGCGAAGACGTGGTATTGCTCGAACACCGACCGCCGCCACCGCCGAAAGAAGGACCGGGTCATGTCTGAGACCAGCACCGCCGTCTGGACCCGCAAAGACCTCATCGCGCTCGAAGACTTGTCGCGCGACGAAATCGAGTTGATTCTAGATACGGCGCCCCAGTTCCTCGCCGTCTCCAAGCGCGAGAGCGGCATTAAGAAAGTCCCGCTCCTCCAGGGCCGCCTGGTGGTCAACTGGTTCTTCGAACCCAGCACGCGTACACGAACCTCCTTCGAACTGGCCGCCAAGCGACTCACCGCCGATACCCTGACCATCAGCGCCTCGACTTCCAGCACGGTGAAAGGCGAGACTCTGCACGACACACTGGCCAACATCGAAGCCATGCACAGCGACATCGTCGTAATCCGACATAGCCAGGCCGGCGCGGCCTATATTCTGGCGAAACGCCATCGCTCGCAGATCGTCAATGCCGGCGACGGAGCCCACGAACATCCCACACAAGGCCTGCTCGACGCCTATACCATCCGCGACCATATTCGAAAGACGCGACACGACCCCAACGCCGACCTCGACGGCGTCCGAGTCGCCATTATCGGCGACATCGCCCACAGCCGCGTCGCCCGCAGCGACATCTGGGGTCTCACTAAACTTGGCGCGAGCGTCGTGGTATGCGGCCCCAGCACGTTGCTGCCGCCCCACATCAATCGAATGGGCGTGGACGTGACAACGAATTTGCGTGAAGCCATCCATGACGCCGAAGTAATCTACGTCTTGCGCATCCAACTCGAACGGCAGCAACGCTGCCTGTTCCCAAGCATTCGCGAATACATCCGGCTGTTCCGTGTGGACAAAGAATCGCTCCAGGCGGCGCCGAAACATGCCCTCATCATGCATCCCGGACCCATCAATCGCGACCTCGAAATCACGGCGGACGTCGCCGACGGCGCGCGCAGCGTCATCCTCGAACAGGTTACCAACGGCGTAGCCATCCGCATGGCCGTCATGCATCTCTTGGTTAACAGCCGCCGTAACGAGCTCCCGGGTGCGGAACGGAGTCTCCTATCATGAGTCTTGCCATTGTGAACGGTCATGTGATGGACCCCGCCTCGGGTCTTTCGGAAATCGCCAACGTTCTGATCGATGGAACCACCATCGCAAAAATCGGCACGAAACTGACCGGTACCGAGGTGATTGACGCCCGCGATTGCATCGTCTGTCCCGGTTTCGTAGACCTCCACGTCCATTTTCGCGAACCCGGCCAGGAATCCAAAGAGACCATCGCAACCGGCAGCCGCGCGGCGGCCCGCGGCGGATTTACCTCCGTCGTAACCATGGCCAACACGCAGCCCCCGATTGACAACGGCGGCATGATCGAGTTCGTCCATCGCCGCGCCCGCGAAATTGCCTGCATCAAAATCTGGCCGGCGGCCTGTGCGACCAAAGGCCGCGCCGGGCAGGAGATGACGGAGATGGCCGAATTGAAGGCCGTCGGCGCCGTGGCCGTGACCGATGACGGCAGCGATATCGCCAGCAGTTGGGTGCTCCGGCGCGTCCTCGAATACGCGAACATGTGCGGCCTCACCTACCTCGCCCACTGTGAGGACGCGACCCTCATGGAAGGCGGCGTGATGAACGAGGGCTACAACTCGACCAAGCTCGGTCTGCCCGGCCTTCCGAAAGCGATGGAGGAAATCCGAATTGATCGCAACGTGCGCCTAGCCGCCATGACCGGCGCGAAAATCCATATCCAACACGTCAGCACTACCGAGGGCCTCGATATTATCCGACGCGCCAAGGAGCGCGGCGTCCGCGTCACGTGTGAGACTGCGCCCCATTACTGGACGCTTACCGACGACGCCGTCACCGATTACGGCACCAACGCCAAAATGAATCCGCCCTTACGCGAGGCCGAAGACGTGGCCGCGATTAAACAAGGCCTTGCCGACGGCACGATAGACTGCATTGCCACCGATCACGCCCCGCACACGTTTTCCGAAAAAGACGTCGAATTCGCCCTCGCCCCCTTCGGCATCGTCGGTCTCGAGACCGCGCTCGGCCTGATCCTCACCGGCCTGGTGGAACCCGGTACAATCCCATTGGAACGCGCCCTTGCGCTCATCACCTCCGCCCCCGCTCAAATTCTCGGGCTCCCGGCGGGCAGACTCTATGAAGGGGGGCCCGCCGATGTCACGGTCTTCAACCCCAAAACCGAATGGACCGTAGACCCCGAACAATTCGCCTCCCTCAGCCGCAACACGCCGTTCGCTGGACACCGCCTCCGCGGCTTAGTCCAAGCCTCCGTCTGCGACGGGGACGTGGTCTATCAACTCAGCAAATAAGGCGCGCAGAAACGTCTGATCGGACCTGTCGGACGCGTCAGATGTGTCCGATTGATTAAATAGATTAAATAGGGACAGTCACCGTTTATTTGCTTCAAATAAACGGTGACTGTCCCTATTTAATAATCAATCACGGA
Source organism: Candidatus Hydrogenedentota bacterium (assembly GCA_016209895.1). GTDB lineage: Bacteria > Hydrogenedentota > Hydrogenedentia > Hydrogenedentales > SLHB01 > JACQVH01. The sequence continues at coordinate 7,910 of JACQVH010000229.1, forward strand.
CTCCCGCCGAACACCAGACTATCCGTCGGGTCCGGCGTGGTATTTCCCGCCTTGTCCACCGCCTGCACGTAGAAATGATAGACATCGTCGCCGGTGGTGGACGGCGTGAACTGGAACTGGCCGGTGGCCGTGTCGCGCACTTCGCCCGTGTTTTGCCAAGCGCCGCCCAGGCCCTTCTTGGTCCACAGTCGCACTTCCTTGAGACCGCTGCCGCCATCGCTGGCACCGGAATACTGGATTACAATCGGACTCTGTTTCGCGTATGTGGGCGACGACAACGAACCCGCACTCGGCGCGACATTGTCAAAGACCGTGCCCGTATCGCCGTTGCCAAACGGGGCGCTGGTGAAGGCGCCGTTGACGCTCTCCGCCCGGGTGGCGAAGTAATAGTTATCGTTCCCGGTGAAATCATTAAACGAGAACGAGCCGGAAGTGCTCTGAACCGGCGTGCCGGTCGGTCCCCAACTGCCACCCTGGCCTTTCCTGAACCATAGTTGCACTTGCTTAATGCCTCCGCCCGCGAGATCCACCGCGCCCGAGAAAGTAATCGTGATCGGCCCGCTCTTGGCAAAGGCCGGCGCGACCGCCGTGCCCGGACTGAACTGCACGTTGTAGACCGTGCTGCCCATGCCGTTGCTGAACGGGTCGGCGCTGAGGTTCCCGGCATTGTCTTCCGTCTGCAGCGCGAAGAAATACGTGTCATTGCCGCTCATCCCCGTATACGCGAACGTGCCGGACGGAGCCGTATCGGACAGCGTCGTCTTGCCCCAGGCGCCGCCCGCGCCTTTCCGCGCCCAAAGATACACCGCCTTGAGACCGCTGCCGCCGGAATCGCCCGCCCCGGAGTAGCTGATCGTGATCGGCGAACTATCATCGTTGGGCGGCGCGACCAGCGTGCCGGTAGTCGGCGCGAGCGTATCAAAGACGGTACTGGCCTGGCCGTTATCGGTGGGCGTCGGAGACTTCGCTCCCCCTTTATCCACGGCCTGGAGCGCGAAGAAGTACGTGCCGCTACCCGACATCTGCGTGTAGCTGAATGAACCCACCTCGGTCGTCAGTGATGAGGTGGTCGCCGCCCATGGATTATTATCCTTACGTACCCAGAGCGTGACCGTACTCAGGCCGCTACCGGCATCCGTGACGCCCGAATAGTCCACCTGGATCGGGGACGCTTTCCGGTATGGCGGCGCCGTAACCGTGCCCGCATTCGGGCCCGCGCGGTCCACCAGCGTGCTGCCGTCACCGTTGCCGGACGGGTCCGACGAAGTATTGCCGGCGTTATCTTCCGAAACCGTGGCGAAGTTGTACGTGCCGTCGCCGGCCGTAACCGGGTACGTAAACTTTCCGGGTGTTGTAGTCTGTACCAAGCCGGTGTCGGCCCAGCCTCCGTTGTCCTTGCGCGCCCACAGATGTATGGCTTTAAGGCCGCTGTCACCGTTATCGGCGCCACCCGCATAGTCCAGGGAAATGGAACTGGAAGAACTAAAGCTCGGCGCAGTGACTTTTGCCGCCGTGGGCGGCGCATTGTCATACACCGTGCTCACCAGGACTTCCGTCCCAGCCGCTGCCGACGTGTTACCAACGTTATCTTTCGCGACTAGATAGAAAAAGTATGTCGCGTTGCCGCTCATACCGCTGAATTTAAGCGTGCCTTCCGGCGTAGCACTGAATTGATCCGTAGCAGTCCAAGATCCGCCCGTGCCTTTCTTGTACCATAGCCGGACCTCATTCAGACCGCTGCCGGTGTCGCCGGCCCCCGAATACGCAATACTGATCGTATTCTTCTTCTCAAAGGCCGGAGCGCTCCAGGTTCCCGGCGTGGGCCGCGTCGTATCGAAAACGGTGTTCGTGTCACCGTTGCCGAAGGGTTCCGCCGTGAGTGCGCCGGCGTTCGTCTCCGCTTGGACCGCAAAATAATAAGTGGCGTCTACGCTAAACCCATTGAACGAGATAGTTCCGGAAAGCGGCAAAGCGCCCCCTGAATTTACAAATGCGCTGCCCGTGTTCGCCCACGTGCCGCCCGTGCCCTTCTTGGACCAGAGATGCACTTGTTTGATCCCACTGCCGCCGGACTCGTTCGCCCCGGAGAACGATACCGTGATCGGCCCGCTCTTGGTACTTTGGGGCGATGACGCCACACCCGCCGTGAATATCGTGCTGAACACGGTGCTCGCCAGCCCGCTGCCGCTGGGTTCGGAAGAAAAATTCCCAGCATTATCTTCCGACTGCAACGCGAAGAAATACGTGTCGTTTCCGGTCACGCCGCTGTAACCGAACGACCCGCTTCCGCCCGTGGCCGTCTGATTCGTATTGGCCCACGTTCCACCCGTTCCTTTCTTCGCCCATAGGTACACGGTCTTGAGGCCGCTGCCGCCGCTATCGGTCACCCCGCTGTATGTCAACGAGATGGGCGCGCCGTCATCCGAAGCGGGTGCGGTGATCGCGCCGCCGCTCGGGGCCGCCGCGTCGAATTTCGTATTAGCTTGGCCGGAACCCGTGGGGTCGGGCGAACTCTTCCCGGCATTGTCGAGCGTCTTGATGGCGAAGAAATACGTGCCGTTCCCGCTCTGCGGCGTAAAGCTGAACGAGCTACTGCTCAAAGTGTCGCCGAGCGCGGTCTCCGTCCATGCCCCCGTGTCTTTCTTAAACCAGAGCTTGACTTGCTGGAGACCGCTGCCCGCATCCGACACCCCGGAGTACGTCACCGTAATGGAACCGGTGTTTCGATACTGCGGCGAGGTCACCGTGCCCGTAGTCGGCGGCACCGTATCGAGAATGGTGCTGTCGCTTCCCGACCCGCTGGGTTCCGGGGAGAGATTCCCCGCCTGATCTTCCACCTGCGTGGCGAAGAAATACGTCGCGTCCCCGGTCGTTTCCGCAAAACTGAACGGACCGGAAGCGGCGGAGCTCGACGCGGCCGAGGCCACCCAACCACCGGTGCCCTTGCGGTACCAAAGGCGCACGGTCTTAATCCCGCTGCCGTTGTCCGAAGCGCCGGAATAGGTCGTAGCGATCGGGCTGGCGCCGCTGAAATCGTCCACGGCTACGGACGCTGGCGTAGGGGCTATCGTGTCGTATGCAACGCTGCCCATACCATTTGCCGTCGGACCGGCGCTAAAGTTTCCGGCATTGTCTTCTGCAATCAAGTGGTAGAAATACGTTCCGTCCCCCTGACTCGGTACGAAGCTGAATGTGTCGCCTGCCAAAGGACTCGCCAGACCGGTCTCCAACCAGTTCCCCGCCACGCCAAAGCGGTACCAAAGCCGGACTTCACTCAAGCCGCTCGCCGCGTCCGAAGCCCCGGAGTAGCTGACGAGAATGGGACTGCTCTTCGCGAATTGCTGCACCGTAAGCGTTCCCGGAATCGGCGCCGTCGTGTCCGACGGCGGTGCCGCAAATATCGTGTTCGCCTGGCCGCTGCCCGAGGGCTCCGGCGACAAATTGCCCGCGTTGTCGGCGGCGCGAGTGGCAAAGAAATAGGTGTCGTCTCCCGACACGCCACTGAAATTAAACCCACCCGAGGCGGCAGTCTGCACCGGTAGGTTCGAATCCTGCCAAGTGCCACCCGCGCCCTTCTTGAAATACAAGTGCACTTCCTTAAGACCGCTGCCGTTGGTCTCGTCGGCCGCGCCGGAATACGTGACGTTGATCGGGCTCGCCGACGCGTTGGCCGGCGCTATTGCCAGCCCCGGACTGGGCGGAGTCGTATCGGCAGGCGGCGGCGCTCCCGCCGCAAATACCGTCTGCGTATGGCCGTCACCGGTCGGTTCCGGCGAGAAGTTACCGGCATTGTCCTCGGCCTGAGTTGCAAAGTAGTAAGTGTCGTCGCCGGAAGGCGTGAAAGTGAACGTATCGCCGGAAGCAGTCTTCGTCAAGGTAGTATCTTGCCAAGCTCCGGACCCTTTCCTTGCCCATAGGTGCACGAATTTCAGCCCCGAGCCGCTGACTTCCTGTGCGCCCGAATAATCCACCGAAATGGTGGGCTCGCCCATCACGCTCGCCGGAGACTGAGCCAATCCCGGGAACGGCGCCTGGGAACCGGGCGGCAATACTATCGAAGCCAGATCGTTGCTGGTCAAAGTTCGCCATTGCGCAAGACTTAGTACCGTGCCGGCGACAGTGGCCGTGCCGCCGATCTGGAACAGCCCGGTATCGCTGGTCGAGTAAATCTTGTTGTTGTTGCTGGTTACTTGCGCGACTTGCGCAGCATCGGTGACGTCGGGGTCCTTGTCTTTGACGTAGGCGATAAGCCGGGCCTCGCCGTTTTGGAAGGAAACCGTATTGTTCTGAATAACCACCTCTTCATGAATGGCGCGACCCGGATAGGCAGGACCGCCATAACGCTCGATGGTGAACAAACCGGCTTTTCCCGACCGCCCCTCATTCGAGACGATGTTGTTGTCCACGATCTTCACGTTCTTCACCGGCCGCCGATCGAACGGTGCGCCAATCAGAACGCGCGGGGCACCAATGTACGAGTCCGCAGTAGTAAACGTATTATTCCGGACCGTCAGATTCTCATAGCTCCCGATCAGCATCAGAGTCTCCGCATCTTGCAGCGTGTTTCGCTCGAACACCACGTCGGTCATCGCCTGATTATCCGTCTCGTTCGGCGCCAGGTAAACCAACTCGTAGTTGTAGCGGGTGCCACCGCCATGGTGCGGACTCGAGGTCGAGGACTCGTTCAGCGGGTCCACCCAGCCGATGTACTGGTTGTCGGCAACGTAAACGTTGTTGGTCGGATTCGTGAAATTGAGCGTGCTGCCGCCGCGGCCCGCGATACGCATCGCCGTGCGACCAAACGCCGGACGGCTGAACGTATTACCCACGATCAGAACTTTGTTGAGGAATTCCAGATACGCAATGTGGTTGCCGGACAAATCAAAATTGTTGTTCAGCAAAACGTATCGGGTCGCCGCTGCGAATACATGCGTGTCGCTGGCCGCGCCGGGTTGGTAATTGGCGATATCATTCTGGGTGGTGCAGTTGACGATAAAAACCCCGCTGTGGTTATCCGCGTCCGCCGGCCCGCTCTCGTTGCGCGCGATCGTAACTGCCCGCGAAATGTTCTTGAAATCCATGCGCAGAAACAAGATGTTCGTAGTTTCCTGGGTACCCTTATAGAATTCGCCGGCCTTCACTCCGTCCACCGAGGTCATCCGGCATTCCAGATCGGAAAAGCCCACGTGCGCCATCCCGTTGACTTGCTGCAGTAGCCATACCGCGGTGCTGGTCCCGGTATGTTGGATAATAGGCTTGGGTCCATCCCCGTAGGCTCCGAACAGGTAGCCGTACTTGCTCACGCCCGCGCTCCGTGGTTGGACCTCGCCCCCTTCCATCGCGAAGATCTGTCCCCGCTTAAAGAGTATCTGGCTGCCGGGCAAGTAGCGGCTTTGCTCGATACCTTCGAAGGCCATGGTGGCGGTCTTCCACGGTCCCGGCTTGGTATTGAATCCGCCATACACGTCTTTCGAGGTGCGGGCCGTACTAATGTTATTGACGCAGACGAGTTTCGAATCTACAACGGTCGAGTTCTCGATACGGCAGTTGATGATCGTCGAGCCAATCACTTTGGAATTGATAATGACCGAGTTCGTGATGGTCGAGGGCAGGGCCAGCGGGTTCTCGCCGGTGAACGTCACGTTGCTCAATAGCACCGTGGCGGTGTTGACGGGGTCCACCATGGTGAGCCCGGTAATGACTTTCGGCTGGTCCGATAGGTTCGCCCCGTTCACATCATATACCGTTAGCGTCTGTTGGATTTTCCCGACGGCGATCAGTTTGCCGGCGGCGTCCTTCGCTAGAGTGCCGTCGGGGTTCAGTTGGTAGACGTTTTGGTCAATTGCTTTGTCCAAGAAGTTAGTGTCGCGCATCCCGCCCACGACGGCCGCATTCTCGTCCGTGACCGTGAATTTCTGCAGGCGGTAGCCCGTCGTAAACGAACTGGCATCCACTGACGTGTTCATGACGATATCATCGAAAGGTGCTCCGGATTGCGCCGTCCCGTCGTAGTAGATGTCGTTCCCGACTTGAGAGTCTACATAGTATGTCGGGCCCGTGCGTGGCTGGACGGTCACCGTCTTGGTCGTCGAATGGGTGTTATTGGCCGCATCCTTCACCGTCAGCGTGCAGGTATAGGTCCCGGGCGTTTCGTAGACGTGCACCCCATTGAAACCATGCTCAAAGACCGGCGACCCGTCCCCAAAATCCCACGTGTAGTCCACGATTTCTTCGCGCGGCGACGATTTCCAGCCCTCGAAGAACACCGGCAACGGGGCGAACGAGTTCGTCAACTCGGTGCCGCCGAATTTCGTGGCTTTGTTGGTCGTATAGAAGGGGTCCTCACCCACCTCGATCACGGCCGTCAAACCCGCCGCCTCGGGCGCGACCCATCCCAGCGCCAAAAGACTTCCGATAAGCACTACCCGTACACGCAGATTCTTCATGCCTTCCTCGCTTTCGGTCGGAATGTACCAACGCGGCTAGTCAACACTCGTGCCAAACAACAGGGAACCCTTGCCGAATCTGAACATCAAAGACCCGGTCTCTTCTGCCCTATCGTCCCGGGTGATCCGCCGCAATGTCATCCACGCCTGCACCCGCATGCGCTACAAGAGAGCTTCCTTAACCTCTACACGCCCCATTCTCCTGGAATGAACAAATCCCGCTGTATAACTGTATCACAAAACCCCGGCGTTTTGCGCAACCGTACCCCCAATCCCAAGATAACCGTACCAAATACCCCCCCGCTATCATGCTGAATCCCGCGCCGCGCGGGAAACCGTCTCACCTCACGCACTCAGCCCACAGATCCATATCGTCCACGCTGTCCTGGGTGTCCTTGGTGTCCTCTTCATGGGTCCCTTTGGTCCTTCTGCCCCCCGATTCACCAGTCCGCAATCCGAAATCCGTAGTCCCCAGTCCTTCTCACAGTTCGCCGGCGTACATTTACGTACATAACTTCAAGAAAATAGCACAGTTTTGTCAATAGAAAACCCTGATCGCCGCACCTTAGCCTCACTGTTGCGCACAAGCACTCACCCTAACTATAGATTCTCCAATAGATTAGACACCATGCGCCAAACCTCCTTTCAGCATACCATCCCGCTGGCACAGGAGATGCTCTCTCGATAATCCGTGCTTCCATTGCGCCTCAGCGCCCAGGAGACCGCGCCTATGACGACTCGACACGTATCCGGAACGATTATGAGACCCTCGGTCTTGCCCGCTGCCATCATTGCCCTCGCGTGCGCCTGCCTGGTAGGTGCGACAGCTCAGGAGGAATCGGCCGGCAATCCCGCCGATGGCTGGGTACAAGATACCGCTTTCGGAGCCCCGAAAGCCGTTGAATGGGACGAGGACCTCGACCAGGATGGCCTGGACCACTACCAGGAGTTCCTCGCCGGAACCCACCCATTTGTCGCCGATTCTGACGAAGATGGCTTCTGGGATGGTTTCGAGGTAACTCGTGGTACTGACCCCACTTCTCCCGATTCCTACCCCTCCTCGGAAGTACTCGGCGATGTAGACTGTGACGGCCAAGTGACGGCTGCGGATATCCAATCCGTCATAAACGCTGCCCTGGGTCAAAAAGTTGCCGTCCCTACCGATTTAGACGGCACCGGCAACGTAGACTCACTCGACATCCAGACCGTCATAAATGCCGCCTTGCTCGTCCCGTAAAAAAATCCGGATTCCCGCCCCATCAAACCCCTCTATTCTAATCACTTACACGGTGGACTCAGCACTCGCCACTCGGTACTCGGTACTCGTCACTCGTCACTCGGAACTAGCGTAGTTTGTAAGTACGCCTCTTTCATGGTATCGTTAAAGGGAGCGCGGATTGTGCATCTTCTGTTCTGGGTGAGGAAGGTTGCACCATGGGTGAAACGATGGCAGTTCCTGGAAACGGATACTTTCTTGTCATGTCTATTCGGACGCTCTTATTGATTGCAATCGCAACGTCGTGGCCGATGGCTGTCGCACTCGGCGCAGACCCCACCACCCCACTCTCGTTCTCCGATACTTCCAATCCCGCGCTACAGCCGTCTTCGGTGCAGTTCCTCAAGAGCCTCGCCGTGAGCCAGGCAAGCAGCACCGTGTTCGATAGTAACCCTCCCGCTGTCGGTACCATGAACGTCACCCAAACGGCGAAAAGCGCCCCAGTCGCGGTCTCCTTCAGCGGAGTGACTGACGGAACCGGAAGCGGCCTCAAGACCGTAAGACTCTGGATGAAAAAAGGCGACACCGGCCCCTGGGGCGACTCCGGACTCACGCCCTTCAGCGTCGGCGCGGGTTCCTGGTCATTCAGCGGATTCAGCGGCGACGGCCACTATTACTTCGCACTAAAGGCGGATGACAACGCGGGGAATCTGACCCCGGACCCCAGTGGCGCCGGCAGCGCCCATGTGGCATTTGACGCTACCGCACCGACGATTACCCTGGTTGGAAATCCCACCGTCACGGTCGGTAAGGGTGCCACCTACACCGACGCCGGCGCAAAGGCCGTTGACACGTTGGACGGCGACCTGACCACGCAATTGGCCATCGCCAATGCGGTCAATACCCAAACGCCCGGCTCGTATACCGTCGCGTTTAATGTCAAAGACAAGGCCGGCAATGCCGCCACGGAAGTGAAGCGTACCGTCATCGTTCAGTCCAGCTATATCCTGACCCTCACGCAACCGCCCAAGGGTACCATCCAATCCAACCCCGCGCCAAGTTCCGATGGCGGATACGCTGCCGGCGCCGAAGTTACCCTGACCTATGTGCCGGAAGCGGCTTCCGGGTATGACTTGACCGGCTGGACCGGCGCAACCCAGGATGCCCAAAATCCGAACGTAGCCCGCGTCACCATGAATACGAGTGTGACCGTCACGGCCGAGTTGGAACGCCAGATGGGTATTGTTGCCGTGGAAGTGACTCCGACAACCGCGGCCTGGACCATCACCGACGGCGATGGCGAAACCCACGACGGCGCCGGTACTTCCTCCCTCGACAATATTCCCACCGGTGCCGTGGCAATTGTCTTCAAAGCGCTGACGGGATATACCCCGCCGGCTTCCCAAAACGCCACGTTGGCAAAAGGCGCGACCGTAAGTTTCAAGGCCGCGTTAACGGCAACGGGTACCGTGGTGCTCGCCATCCCGGCCGACCTACAGGGAAAACCCGGCGCGGTCGTGGAAGCCCCTATCAATGTTAGCGGTGTCACCCAAGGCATTACGGCCTATTCTGTCCAAGTCAACTTTGACGGCGCCATTCTGGAATTCAGCGACGCCACCGCCGCCGGCTTAACCTCGTCATGGAGCCCGATCAGCAAGGCCCCCGGCGCCGACTCGGTGCAGTTAAGCGCCTCGGGTACAAATGCGGTGGCAAACGACGGCGCCTTGGCGGTGCTGAAGCTGAAAGTTAAGGATACGGTCCAAGAGAACACCCCAACGGACCTTCTGCTGGCTTCGGCTTCGCTCAACAACGGGTCGCTTCAGGCGGGGACCCAAGATGGGCATCTCAATATCCAAGTCGGAGAATTCATGTGGGGCGACGTAGACAACGACGGGACCGCCGGGAGCGTGGACAGCGGCCTTATTCTTCAATATCGCGTGGGTAAACTCGAACAACTGCCCGCCCTCGAAGGAGCGTCGGACCCGAATTTCGTCGGTGGTGCTGACGTGAGCGGTGATGACCCTCCCGTAATCGGTACCTTCGACGCCGCCTTGATCTTGTCCAAGCAGGAGGGATTAATCACGCAATTCCCGGCCGACCTGAACGCCGACGGAATGGGGCCCGAAGTATCAACCGGGAATTCGCCGGCCGAATCATTAGTCGCCGAAAGTGACCAGTCCGTTACGCGCTCCATTACCACCTTGGGTGGACTGACCGCGTCTTCCGGCACCTTGGCGCAGGTGCCGATCTTCCTGGACAATGGAGCCTCCGTCTACGGCTATTACTTCGATCTCGCCTTCGATAGCTCGGCGCTCGAGCTGGTGAAAGTCGAAAAGGGCACCTTAACCCAGATGTGGGCGGAGCCGACCGTAAACAGTCAGCCGAGCCGCGTGTCCGTCGCATCTGCCGGGGCACAATCGCTGGCCGGTGGCGGCTCATTGGCCGTGGTCACCTTCCGAGGTCTCGGCGCACCCGGAGCCACTCAAAACGCCACCCTCAATCTCGAACTGTGTGAACTCGACGACGGCCTTATTCCGGCACAGATTACTCAGGCGAAAGGCGCGCCGATCATCGCCGGTATCACGCCCGACAGCGGCGCAACCGACGGCGGAACCGTGGTGATCATCCGCGGCTCGAATTTGGCGGATGTAACCGACGTCACCTTTGGGAACACGCCCGCCCCGTGGTTCCAGGCCGACCCCAGCGCCTCCACGATCACGGCCGTCACCCCGCCCGGTACCGGCCCGGTTCAAGTACAGGTCTTCTCCGCGTTGGGCGAGGATTTCTTCGATTCGTACACTTATTTTACGCCCGCAGTGTATCTCACGCTAGACTTGGACCCCCAAGCCTCGGTCTCGGCAGGCAGCACTCTCAGTCTACCGATAATGCTCGAATTACCCGGTGGAGGCCAACCCTCTTCCGTCAATTTTACGCTCCGCTACGACCCGACGGCATTCGCACTGCCGACTTCCGCCCAGAATCTCGATGCCGCCGTAGCTGGCGCCGCCGCGACGTCCGCCTCCAAGCAAGTGAGCGCCAAACTCCTCCGTCCCGGCCAGTTGTCCGTTTCCGTCTCAGGTGGAAGCAAGATCATGCAGCCCGGCGTGCTGTGCACATGTAATCTCTTCGCCATCTCGCGGACCACCCAGCAAGAGAGTCTCCTCTACTTGAGCGACATCACGGCCTCAACGTTGGAGGCCAAATCCCTCACCGTCACCGGTAGCATCACCGGTGAATCCCTCCCTTCCCGAAAATAACCGCGCGGACCAACCCTCATCGGGGATAAAGACCGTTCCGCCGCGAGAGACCTTCTCCCACCTTGATTGAAGCTCGATCCCTATTCTGTGCCGATAATGGCTATGTTGACCACGAAGTTGTCAAATTTGAGCAATTTATTACAAAAAATGACTATAGATTTGGCTCCAGTGATCAAGCAGCCTGCCCCAACAGGTGGTACCTTGAACCTCTAGCGCCGAACAGATTGTGGCCACAAATAGCGTAAAATACGTATTCTACCAATACAAGTACCTTGGAATGACAATTGCTTATTCAGTCCAAGATAAAGTTTGACCGTAGCGCTGCCTTCGAGGCGGCACAATTAGGCAAGCGAAAGGAAATAAGCGGTGGCTAACGCGTCGGTCTTGCAACAGATTCCGGTGGAATTGGTTCGCTTCCCCATGAATGAGAACCTACTCGGAGTGAGTACGGCCATCAAAGAGGTAAACCAGCTTATTCAGCGGCTGGCGGGGACGAATCTAACCGCGTTGATCACCGGAGAAAGCGGCACCGGTAAGGATATCGTAGCGCGCTTGTTGCACAAACTGTCGCCACGGTACGGCAAACCGTTCATCAAGGTGAACTGCGCGGCGATCCCGGAGAGCATTCTCGAAAGCGAGTTGTTTGGCTACGAAAAGGGTGCCTTTACCGATGCGCGATCCTCGAAGCCGGGCCGGTTCGAATTAGCTAATCACGGAACGTTGTTTCTCGATGAAATTGCGGAGACTTCCGTGAGCGTGCAGAGTAAACTGTTGCAAGTCTTTGATGGAGAGCCATTTATGCGGATCGGCGGGGTTACCCCGGTGCAGACCGACCTGCGAATAATTGCGGCCACGAACGTCCCTCTGGCGGATGCGGTCCGCGAGGGAAGGATGCGCGAGGACATCTTCTATCGTTTGAGCGAAGTCATCGTCGAGATGCCTCCGCTCCGCGAGCGACCGGAAGACATCCCGCTCTTGGCCGAGCATTTCAATTATAACTTGTGTAAACGCCTGGGCAAGGACTATCAGTCGCTTTCACCGGACTTGGTTGCCCAATTGCAAGAACTTCGTTGGCCAGGCAACGTCCGGGAATTAGCTTCGCGCATCAAGAAATACGTGATGACCGGGGAATCGGATACACTATTTGAAGAGGATGAATCCCCGCTAAGAGAGTTGGCAAGCCATGTGCAAGTGCCGGAACCGCTACGCGAACCGGCGGCGGTCGAGTCTTCGCAGAAGGAATCGGTCATCCGGGCGAAATTCCTCTCCCTGAAGGAGGCGACACGCCGGGCCGTGGAATCCACCGAACGGGCCTTGATCGAGGAGGCGCTGCGGCACACCTTGTGGAACCGGAAGAAAGCGGCGCAATTATTGGATATCAGCTACAGTTCGCTCTTGCGGCGAATTGAAGCCTACAGTATAGGCAAAATGGAAGCGGAATGAGGTGCATTGGGATGTGGCGCGATGAGCGGAACGGAATTCGGCGCGTGGCCGGCGCCAAAGTCTTGACGATGCTCTGCTGGGCGTATTTGGCAGGGTGTGCGACGCACCCGGCCGGCGCGGCCGCGGATGCAAAGGCAACGGCCGACACCAAGTCAAGAAACATCGTTATCAAGGAAGTCCTGAGTGTTAAGACCAAAGAGTTGCACCAACTCCCGGTATCCCCGGCCGGCGCGAAAGCTCCGGAAACGAGCGTCGCCCCCACGCCCGAGCCGGTCGCCCCGGAGTCGTCGGGCGAAACGGACCTGACCGCGGAATATCGAATTCAGCCCGGCGACCTGCTGGATTTTCAATCGTTTGACGACGCGTCGTTGACGCGGCAAGTCATGGTCCGGTATGACGGTCAGATTTCACTGCCGCTGGTCCCGGACTTGAACGTGGAAAACGCCACCCGCGAGGAAGCGACCACCGCCATTCGTACCGCGTACTCGACGGTCTTCAAAGACCCGCAAGTCACGCTAACCATCCGCGATGCGGCGAGCAAGGTGTACTACATGATGGGCGACGTGATGCGTCCCATGGAATATCCCTATCGGCGCCCGATTTCCGTTTTGGGCGCGATCAACCTCGCCGGCGGGATGCGGGTGAATCAACGGGGCGGCGATACCTACGTCGGCGCCCAAGGCCAATTGACGAAGGCGCTCATTATTCGCCACGAAGACGGGGCGCGCAACGTCATGGAACTCGACCTGCGCGGCCTGAGCCTTCCCGGCGAACATGCCTCGGACACCCCGGTGCTTCCGGGCGATATCGTGTACGTCCCCGAGGGCGTAAACCTGGTTTACCTCATCGGCGAGGTCCGCCGGTCGGATGTCTTTCCCCTCGCGGAAGGCATGACCTTGTTGCAGCTACTCGCGCGGGCCGGCGGGCCGGCGTTCACGACCGCAAAACTGGACCGCGTCGTGCTGATGCGCGAGGTGGACGCCGACACCACCAAACTCATGCTGCTGGACGTGCGTCAAATGCTGCGTACCGGGCAAGACTTCGTGTTGCAACCGGGAGATATCATCTACCTCCCCAGAAAGAATCTGGTGCGGCTCCAGGAGTTCGTCCAGCGTTTCACCGGGACCATTTCTCCGATCCTCAACCTGTACCGGCAGGCCTACGATGCCTACTACACCAAGGCTCGGTTCGAGAAGATATTTGAGAATACCAACGGCGACGGCGGCATTCTGGGCGTCCTCCAAGACTTGACGGCTTTTGGCGGTCTGCTTACGGGTCTGCCCGCCACACCGTAGGAATGCCGAATGTTAATTGAACTCAGGTAACGAATAGGAAAATCTATGCCTTCGGAATACTCATCGGAGCTGTCGGTACTGTTCCCGGAAAGTTCGGGCCATCGCGGCCACGAGCACAGCTTGAACCTGAAACGGATGCTGCGTCTGCGGCTTCCCCTGATCCTCGGGGTCTCGGCGGCGCTGGCGATACCGGCCGTAATCGCCGTATGGCTGGTCGTACCGCAAGAATTTGAGGCCTCCGCCGACTTGGGCTTCCTGGAAACGCGGCCGCGTATCGTGTTTGAAGAAGGGAATAAGGTTCCCACCTCCGCATCGTACGAGCGCTACGTGAACACCCAAGTCAACTTGATCATGAGCCCGGCCATTCTACAGCGGGTGTTGGACGAGCCCGCAGTTCGGAATTTGCCGTGGTTGGCGAAGTCCGGTGATGCGCTCCATGTCCTCATGAGCAAGGTACACGCGCGGATTCAGCCGGGGAGCCAAACGGTCACCGTGAGTTGCAAGGCCGGCGAACGCAGCGCCGCGTTGCTGATCGTGGACACGGCCGTGAACAAGTACATGGAGTATACGCACGGCCTGGAAAACAGCATGGGCGTCCAACTCGAAAGTAAGCTCGTGGAAGAAAGGGAGAGTCTCAAGCAGAAGCTGAGTGAGCAGCAACTGCAGATCACCGAAAAGCGCAAAGCTCTGGGCGCGCCGTTCATGGTAGATTCGGGACTGCGTCCCACCGCGACCGAGGAATACCAAAGGAATCGAGCCCAGGCCGAAGCGGACCTGACCACCGCGGAAACTAAGGTGAAACAGGCCACCGAGAATATGACCCGAATCCAGGAGTTGGAGAGTGAGCTAAAGTCGGCGCCCGACAAGCCAATTTTCGAATTCAACATCGAGGACCGCGTGTCCAACAGCCCCGCTGTTGCCCAGTCGCGCCAAGACCTGGCGCGGCTTGATACCGAGATCGCCGTACTTTCGGACCGCTACGTCGAAAGTTCGCCCCAACTTAAAGTGGAACAGGAACGGCGGAAGGCCGTGGCCGACCAGTTGGCGCGTGCCGAACGGAAAATCCGCGGCGAGGCGTTGAACTCCGTGTCCGCGCAAATGCGCATGGAGCTGACGGCCGCCCAAAAGCTCACCGACGACGCCCGCCAACGCCAGGAAAAGTTCTCGCAACTCATCCAACAGTTCGAAAACAATGAGATCGAAGTGTCCCAAAAACTCGCGGCCATCCAGGAACTCGAACGGAAGGCCGAGGATGACCGCGCCCGGCTGCGGACCATCGAGCAGCAACTCTATGAGTTGCGGGTCGAAAGTACCGCCCCGGGGCGCGTCACATTGGCTTCCGCGGCCAACTCGCCGGCACACCCGGACTATGGAAGACACCTGCAATTCATGCTGCTGTCGCTGTTGTTTTCGGGCTGCTTCGGGGTCGGCGCGGGGCTCCTTCGCGAAATGACCGACCAGGAACTCCGCTCGGCCCAGGATGTCGCCGGTGTCACTCCCTTGCCCATCCTGGCCACCATCCCGCACGCCAGCGCCGACAACCTTCCCGCCGACGTACGCGCCGACCGGCTGACCGCAGACCATCCGGAAACAACCACCGCCGATGAATTCCGCCGCATCCTGAGTCGCATTATCTATCCCCCGGAAGGCGCTTCCGAACTCAACACCTGTCTGGTGGTCAGCCCGAACCGCGGCGACGGGAAAACCTCCGTAGCCTGTAACCTCGCCGTCGCGCTCGCCCGCGCCAACCGGCGCGTCCTCCTGCTGGACATCAGCGCGCGGCACCCCAGCATCGAGGGAACTTTCGGCCTGGAACCGGGGCCCGGGCTCAGCGAGGCCCTCTCGGGACAGTATGACAGCAATAATCTGATACGCGCCACTGAGTTCCCGAACCTCGCCATCTTGGGGCCGGGTCTGCAAAGCGATGACATGATCGGCAAGTTGGCTTCGCGGGAAATCGTCGCGTTCCTCGAACGCGCCGAGGAAAGCTTCGAGCACATTATCATAGATACGCCGCCCGCCCTCTTGATGTCGGATACCAAGTTGCTCGGCCCCATTGTGGATGGCGTGATCGTGGTCGCCGGCGTCGGGGTCTCGACCATCGGCATGCTCCGTCGCTGCCTTCAAGACTTGCAGCAGATCGGCGCCAACGTGACCGGCATCGTCTTGAACGGTCTCCGCCCGACGCGCGGCGGATACCTGCGGCAGAACCAGAAACTCTACTACACCTACTCGCACGGACGGGGCAACGGAGCAAGTTCCCGGGATTTCGCGCCGGTGAAAGTCTATCCGGCTTCCGAGGAGACCGCGCCGGCAGTCTTGCTGGTCGAGGACCGAGACTTCGCCGAGGTCGAAAAGGAGGAGAAGGCGTGAGCCAGGCCTGCTCCTATACTCCCGGCGAGAATCGGACGTCCCATAACCCCGCGGAGATTCGTAGCGCGTCCGCGCCGGCCAAAGAACCTGCGATGCGGCGTCTGCCCCCGTGGGCTGTTGAAATGCGGTCGGTGGTAGCCCAGAGTCTGGCGTGGCCGCTTCGCAAATTTCGGCCGGTTCTCCGAAGATTCGAACGGTTTTGGTTCGAGGTTCGGGGTCGAGCCCAGATTCGCGGGCAGGTCGCGCCCGGCGTTCAGTTCATCGGACCCATTACCGTCGAGGGCACGGGCCGCATCTTCGTGAAGGAAGGAACGCGGCTCGGGCGCCGGACGTACCTCGAGACCCAAGGCGACGGCCAAATCGAGATTGGAAGCAACGTAACCATCAACGACGGCGTCACGATCGTAGCTTATGATCGCGTTACCATCGGCGACTGGAGTCTGGTCGGAGAGTACTCGAGTATTCGCGATGCCAACCACGGCATCGCCATGAACGGCATTCCCATTCGACGCCAGCCGCACGTCGCAACGCTCGTGCGGATTGGTTCCGATGTTTGGCTCGGCCGCGGCGTGTGCGTGCTGAAGGGTGTCGAAATCGGCGACGGCGCCATCGTCGGCGCCAACAGTGTGGTAACGAAAAACGTAGCGGCCGGAGCCATCGTAGCGGGCGCGCCCGCGCGCCCCTTGGGCGACCGACCGCAGCCATTGGAGTAAGGAGAGAATCGTGGCAAAAACCATACCGCTGGGACTCCCCAACGAGGAATGTCGGCGAACTGAGCCTTACGTCGAAGCCGTCTCGGCGCTCCCTCCGGAGCCCGACGAGCGCAGGATGCTGTTCGGAATTCCCATGTCCTGTGTGACTTTCCAAGACGTGTGTCGCCTGATTGCCCGGCAAATCCGGGATCGCCAGCCGGGATTCGTCGTCACTCCCAATGTGGACCACATCTGTCGCTTTCAGCGGGACCCTTCCTTCCGCGAAGCCTATCGCAACGCGTGGTTGGTCTTGCCGGACGGCGTGCCCCTGATTTGGGTGGCCCGATGGCTGGGAGTGCCGTTGCGGCAAAAGCTCAGCGGTTCCGACTTGGTGCCTTGGCTGTCGGAGTTTGCCGCGGCCAAGGGCTATTCCGTATTCTTTTTTGGCGCGGCCGAGGGCGTCGCCGAGGACTGCGCCGACCGGCTCCGGCGGCGTTGGCCCGGTCTTCGTGTGGCGGGTGTGTACAGTCCGCCGCTCGGGTTCGAGCTCGACCCCGCGGAACTGGCCCGGGCCCTACATCGTATTCGCGCGTCCGCGCCGGATATTTGCTTCGTGGCTCTGGGTTCCCCGAAACAGGAATTGTGGTTGCATCAATACACCCAGGAACTCGGCGTGCCCGTGATCATCGGTGTGGGTGCCGGTCTCGATTTTGCCGCCGGGCGGCTACGGCGCGCCCCAATTTGGGTGCAGCGTATGGGCCTGGAATGGTTTTGGCGGCTGGCCCTCGAACCGCGCCGGCTCTGGCGGCGCTATCTGGTGGATGACAGCCTGTTTTTTGTCTTGCTGTTTCGGGAATGGAGCCAACGCCTGACCAAAAAGCCGGCCGGGCGGTAAAGGAAGAGGCGGGCAGTTCACAGAATGTCAAGAAGAGCGTGGGTCGGCCTAGCGGTCGCGCTGCTGGGACTTCTCGTCTTGGGCGCGGTGGGCGCGGGGGGAGTTCTCTTTTATCAAGCCAAGCGTGTTCGCGACTGGTACACGCACGCGGAAGAACTGTATGCCAAGGGCGAGTGGAACGGCGCGAAGCGCAACTACGCCCTTTATCTGTCGAAACACCCGGACGATGTTCCGACGTTGCGCAAGTATGCGGAAGCAAGTGTGAAGATCGTCGAGATTCGGCAGCAAGCGCTCCGCGACGCCGTGACCGCCTACCAACAAATCCGGCGCTATGCCCCCGACCAGCGCGACGTGGACGAAGAACTACTCGCGTTGCTGGAGAAGATGGAGTCGTGGGGCGACCTCGAATACTATGCGAACCAAATGCTCTCGTCGCGCCCGGACTTCGAACTGGCCCTCTATTATCGCGCCCTCGCGTTGGACCGTTCCGGCCGCCGTAAAGAAGCGATTCCCGTGTACCAGGAACTGGTCGAACAGAAAACCCAGCGGGCTGCGGTGTACGGCAATCTGGCGCGACTGCTCCGGGAGCAGGGTTTGGCAAGCGAAGCCGCCGGTGTTATGGACCGCACCCGGCAGCAATTTCCGGACAGCGTGCCGCTCCGCTTGGAGCGGGTAAAGTACTCATGGGAAAGCGGCGACCATGCCTCCGCCGAGGCGGAACTTGCCGGGGCCGCGCGCCTGGCCCCCGACGACCCCGACGTGTTGGCGGCCCAAGTTCGGCTCGCCGCGTCTAAACAGGACTGGAACCAGACCGTCGAGGCCGGTGAGAAGCTGTTGAAGATCGCGCCGGAGAAGGGCGAAGCCTATCTGGCGGTTGCCCATGCCTATCAGCGGCGAGGCGACGCCGACCGGGCCATTGCGCTGCTGCAATCGGCGGACCCTCTGGTTTGCGCCGATCATCCCCCGTTGCTCCTGGTACTCGCCGACCTCCAGTTATCCCGACGACAATTGGAAGCCGCCCGCGCCACCCAGGAAACGTACGCGAAAATCTTCCCGGAAAACGGCGCCGTCCTAGGCTATTTCCAGGGCCGAGAACGGCTCTTGCAGAACGACGCCGCCGGAGCAATTCAAAAACTCGCGGCGGTAGTCGAACGGCTGCCGAATTTTGCGCCCGCACAGTACTTCCTCGCCGTGGCATATTTCCAGGACGGCAAAGAAGCTTTCGCGCGAAGCACCCTGGAAGCCTATTTGCTCAAGTATCCGCATGACGAGACCGCCCAGTTACTGTACGCCCGGCAACTGCGAAGACCCCGTTCCGTGGAAGAAGCCGCTGATTGGGCTGCCCAGACGCTCGCGGACCAGTTCGCGGACGCCAACAGTCTCGCCTACCAGGCGCGCGTGTTGTCGGATATGGCGCGGGCCGAAGGCAAATTGAGCGGTCAGGCCGACACCATCCGACAACTTTACCAAGCGGCGGTGGCCCGTGACCCGAAGTCGCAGGTCGGATATCAAGGTTGGGCGGAAACGTGCCTGGCGCTAGGCGACCTCGCGGAAGCCCGCAAGGCGCTCGACAACGCGGTGGCCGCCGGAGTTTCTGAACAACGGTTGTCCGGAACCCGCGTCGGCATCGCGCTGGCCGAAAAGAACGACGGCGCGGCGCGGACCATAATCGCCAGTGACCTCGCGCGACCGGAGACCACTCCGGACCAAGTCGTGGGCTGGGCCAACCTCCTGGCGAGTCGAAACCGGCTCGACTTGGCCGAGGAAGTCTTGGCTCAGCGTATCGCCGGTTCGGACGAGGCCTCGCGGCTGAACTTGGAAATCGAGCGGCTGGGCCTGCTCGCCCGGAGTGGCGACCTGCCGCGGACACTGACTCAACTCGCCGACCTCGAGCCGCGAGTGGAGTCCCGAGCAGAACCTCGGAAGGCCCTGGCTCGAGTCAAACTGCAAATCGCGAGCCGGTTGTTGCAGGAGAACCCTGCCGCAGATCCCGCGGCCACGAATTCGGTTGACACCGCGCAGCGGCTGGTCACCGAAGTGTTGCAAGCTGACCCCGAGAATACGAGCGGTCTCGTCCTCGAAGCGCAACTGCGTTTGCAGGCCACGCCGCCGGAAACCGAAAAGTCCCGGGCGCTGCTCGAGAAGGTCATCAGCGTCGAACCCTCGAACGTTACGGCGCTCCTGGCGTTGGGCGCGCTCGCCCGCCGGCAGGGTCAATTGGGCGAAGCCTTCGAACGTATCGAGCAAGCCGCCAAAGCCGACCCGTCCTCGCTCGAGGTCCAGTTGCGCCGCGCGGAGTTGCTCTACGACCTGGGGCGCCACGACGAAGCGCAGACCGCGTTCGAGCAGATACTGGCCGCCGAAGAGACGGCATCCCGCTTACGCATGGACGCGGCGCGCCGGGCCAGGGTGTTGGAAATGTTGATTCGAAGCTATCTGGCCAACAACGAGATGGACGAGGCCGAGACCACCTTGGGCCGGCTCGAAACCCTGGCTCAGAACGATTCTGCCTATCGGGAGATAGCGGGCGCCCTGCGCGGGGAAATGATGTTGCGGAAAGGCACGGTCGGGGAAGCCGAACCCGTATTCCGCGCTCAGTACGAGGCCAATCCTGATAATCTGGACGCGGTGCAGCGTCTCGCCAGAACCTTGGTGGCGCTGAAGCGCGAGTCGGAAGCCGAGGACTTGTACAAGACCTATACCACGAAGCATGAAGCCGACCCCGAAGGTTGGGTCGCGCAGGGGCGATTCTTTCTGTCCCGGAGCAACCCCGAGCGC
>JACQVH010000225.1 GCA_016209895.1 Candidatus Hydrogenedentota bacterium
CAACCGACGCCGAGATGGTCGTCGCGGTATCGCCGGCGGGCAAGTCGCTGCGGATCGCGGGAACCACCGGATTAGTGCTCGGCGGCAGTATTGACGCCGTGGTTAACGACAAGTATCGGAAGGCCATCCGGGAAGCACTGCAAGGCTACGACACCGGCAAAGTATTCGAAGAACGCATCGAGGCTCGCCTCAATCAGGCACTTTCCGGAGGAATCAAGCGCGTTGC
Organism: Candidatus Hydrogenedentota bacterium; assembly: GCA_016209895.1. Classification (GTDB taxonomy): domain Bacteria; phylum Hydrogenedentota; class Hydrogenedentia; order Hydrogenedentales; family SLHB01; genus JACQVH01. Next base: position 227 of record JACQVH010000225.1, read on the forward strand.
GCCTATGGGCTCGACCGCCGGGTTCAACAGCGATCGCGAGGCAGAGCAGATGCGGTACCAGAAATTGGGCGCGGACGGCGTGGACCTGCTGTTGGACCTGACCATGACCTACGGCGTCTACGGCTACGAGGGCACGATGGTGGCCAAACTGGAAGGAAAGCTGCGCAGCATCCCCAAAGGAAGCCGCCAATGGGACGAGACGGTGGTGGCATCGCCCGGACCCATCCTCGCCAGCGCACGGCTCGGTGACCCCACCAACCGGCTGAGTCCCGCGATGTCGGGAGCCAGACTGTCCGTGGAAGATGAGGCAGTGGGGCGGTGGACGTCGGATGGCGGCGCTCTTCTGCGTCAGGACTTCGAAGCGGCCGTAGACGGAGCCATCTCGGCGTTGCTCTGCGACCTCGGACTAGCTGAGGAGGCCTTGGGTGAGTATAACCTCGGCAAACGCGAGTTGAATGCCAAGCACTTCGCGGAAGCCGCGAGCCATTTCCGTAAGGCCATCGCACTTGACAACGCTCTCGCGCACGCGCACAACGGCTTGGCGGTGACCCTGGCCCACGCGGACAAGCTAGACGAAGCGATCGCCATGACCATAGCTCTCACCGAACGGTCACCCGATTACGCCCCCGCCTGGTACAACCTGGCTTGGTGGCATGCCACCGAAAAGAAAGACCCAAACGCAGCCAAGCCTTACTATGAGCGTGCCCGTGCCTTAGGAATGGCACAAGACGAAAAGATCGAGAAAGCATTGAAGAAATGAGTGACCAGTCACTAGTGACCAGTGGTCAGTTGCTAGTTGTCAGTTACTTGCCCAAAGTTACGCTCGGAAGTCGGTACTCATTGCTCATTACTCATTGCTCCATTTCACGTCCCCCGTCGCAGGAGTAACATGAGCATGCCCCCGAAAACGATAAGCGCGGTCCCGGCAGAAACGCCAAGACCAATCTTGACCAGTGTTGGATCGTAGTAGAAGACGACCTCGTGCCTGCCTGGTCCGACGGGAACGCCACGGAAAAGACGGTCCACGGGTAACACTTCCATCTCGACGCCATCCACCGCAGCTTTCCAGCCCGGATACCACGCATCAGCGAGAATGAGCAACCCCGGGGCCGTATGATCCACTTCGATTACAACGCGAGTGTTGGTTTCAAGTGGCCCGATGGTGACCTTCGCCGAAGTGTCGGCCTGTGAAGTCAGGCTGACCGGACCTTCGACTAACGGCGGCAAGTCGGCATCCAAGAGCGCCGGGTCAAAGGTTTCGACGGTTTTGGCCTGGTACGAAACCCAGGCACGCGGCTTCATCGCCAGGTCTTCGACCAATACTGCGCCTGGCGAGAAAACTTCCTTCACTCGCAGTCGCGATCGGATGGCCGCAAACTGCCCCTGGATGTCGTCCTTAGTAAGCACGAGGGCCGTTGCGCCGCTCCGCCGAAGCAGAAGCGGATCCTGCGCCAACTTGGCAACAAACTCGCGGTATCGCCGCGTCGTCATCCCGCTCGACACGTAGAGTTGCGGCACGAGATTGCCGGAAAGCGGCCATTGTTGCAGCGTAGAATTGCCTCCAACGCGGGCCCCCGCCTTCTTCAATACCCGGATGAAGTCCGTCTCCGGAAAGACCTCTGCGGAACGGACAAAGGTGATGCCCGGCGAGAATGCCAAGAACAAGTCCACGGCCGTAAGTACGCACAAGCTGTGGGCGATGAGTCGCTGCGACGGACGCACTAGCGTAAGACCAAGGACTGCCAGATACAAAACAGCGAAGCCGGCGAAGAACACGATCGGCAAGACGCCGGGCAAAACCCCTTCAGAATTCCGCCAATAGAGGATAATCGCAAGCGCGGAAAGGATGATCGCCAAGGGAAAATACACGAGCATCCGCACCAAGGTACTCTTGCATTCATCGGCATCCATCTCGACCCAGGTGGACGCTGCCACTGCGGCCGTACACGCGAAGGCGAATACCGCCCCGAGGAGGCAGTGCTGCGGTCCGAACTGTGGAAACATCGTGATTCGGACCCAAGTCCAACCGTCGGTGAGCGCGAGAGCTACCGCGAACAGCGAACTAACTACGAGACCATCAACCCGGCGCCTTTGCAGGTCGTCCACAAATCGTCGCAACGAAAACCAGAGTGGCAAACACAGGAACTGGATCACACCCAGATGCAGGAGCGCGTCCACGTATAAACCGGAACCAGGACCGGCGGCGTTCGCGGAGTGACTTGGAACCGAAAAGAAAGGTGGAAGGACGCTCAAAGCCAACTCCTTGACCGTCAGTACCGGCGCGGCACCCTTGTCCCAGGCAAGGGATGCGGCCTGCTGATAGAACTCGATGAAGGGCAGAATTTGAATCGCGACGAGAGCTGCGCCTAGTACGAACGCCGTAACAAACGCAACAAGTCGCGTGGCCGCCGGTCTCAGCGGGGTACGCTGGACCACTATCCGAACTAAGAAGAACAGTACCGCGAAGCCACAGGCACCAAGAGCGGTCTCCGGGTCGCCGCCGAACAATGCTAAGCCCACTACGATGGCCCCGTAAGGCCAATGACGCGTGCGGCCGAGCGCCAGTCGATCCGCAAAGAAGATTAGCAACGGCAACCACGGGACCACGTCGGACATCGGAAACCCAGACCACAAGAACACGGGTCCGCTGAGTTCGTAAGCGACGGCAACGAAGAATGCGGCCGGCGGCGCCAGCCCAAACTTGCGCGCCACCCAGAATGCGCACCATCCGGCCAGGACCAACTTCAAGAGAATGGAAAGTTGCAAAGCGTAGACTGGCGGCAAGAAGTAGAATGGCGACGAAAACGGCGACAGCATACGCGTGCGCCAGAGTGCGAGAAACGGTTGACCGGCGCCTTCGTACGGATTCCACAGCGGCGAGAGACGGTTTTGCGCACTATGGCTCAGAAACAAATACCAAGGAAGAATGCGCTGCGTCTGCTCCGCCATGGCGGGATGAGCCGGCGCCTGCAATTCGGGCGACCGCGCCTCTTCCCACGGCGGCAAAAACAACAGGCCATCGCACGCCACGGGCACCTTGCCCAAGAAAGTCATGGGATAGAGTGCCAGCAGCGCGAGCGCGGCGAGAGCACCGTAGTAGGCGCCATTCTCAGTAAGTCTGCGCAACGAATAAAGCAAGCTTGAACTTTCGATTAGTGGTCAGTGACCACTGGTCACTTCTCTAAAACTCCGCCGCCTCCAGTATCCGCTTCAGCTGCCCCAAGAATTGCGCGGCGACGGCGCCGTCAATTACGCGGTGGTCGCTCGAAAGGGTGAGCTTCATTACGGGACGAACGTGGATACCGCCCTCGATAACTACGGGCTGGTCTTTGATCTGACCGATGGCCAGGATCGCGCTGTCCGGGGGATTGACAATAGCCGTGAAATGGTCTACCCCGTACGCGCCAAGGTTCGAAATAGTGAACGTGTTTCCCGAGTACTCGTCAGGAAGCAGCTTGCCGTTACGGGCCTTTTCGACCAAGTCTCGACTCTCGAAACTAATCGCCTCCAGACTCTTATCCTGCACCTGACGTAGCACCGGCACGATCAGTCCGTCGGGCAACGCCACGGCGATGCCGATATTGATGTCCTCCCGCTCCTCAATGGCGTCCCCCGCCCAGCGGACGTTCACCTGCGGGAACGCTTTGATTGCCTGGGCGGTGGCCAAAATGATGATGTCGTTAAAGGACGGCTTGAACGAGGTAAACACGTCACGAAAGCGCCGTACCGCGGACATGTCCACTTCGACCGTGACGTAATAATGCGGCGCCGTAAAGAAGCTCTCAGACATGCGACGTGCAATAGTCTTGCGCATGGGGGTAAGCGGAACGCGGCGTACGCCTGCGGGGCTGGGCGAAACGGTCGCTGCCTGCCGCGCACGAAGAATATCTTCTTTGGTCACCCGGCCGCGCGGGCCCGTCCCGGAAACTTGTGACAAGTCAATTCCTTCCTGACCCGCAATTCGCCGGGCTGTAGGCGTACTCGGAACGTCTTGCAGCGTCTCGGCAAACGCGACTACATCCGCCTCCATCACGCGGCCCTGCGCGCCGCTGCCTTCGATCACCTCGGCGTTTACGTGTTCGGCGCGCGCCTTGGCCCGTGCACGGGGTGAGACAAACTTGACACCGCCGGATTCAGTCGTTGGCTTGGATGGCAGGTCCGCTTTAGCGTTGGCGCTCACAGTTACCGAATGCGGGCTGGGCGTCGCGGTCTTGGCTTCACCCCAATACTGACTCAAGTCCGGTAGCGGTTCGTCCCTGTCACCGACGAGCGCCACCACCTTGAGTACGGGTACTACTACGTCCGTACCTACGAGCACCTTGCGCAGGACGCCGGTTGCCGAGGATTCGCACTCGATTTCGGCCTTATCGGTCTGAACTGTGAATAAGGGTTCGCCAGTTTGAACTGACTCACCTTCCTTTTTGTGCCACATTACGATGGACGCTTCCTCCACCGACTGACCCAATTGAGGTATCTTGATCTCGTGCATTATCGTATCCAGCCTTCCCGCGCCAGCCGTTCCCAGCCCTCCCGAATAAGTTGAGCCAAACGGGAAGTTTCTTCAATCTGACAGACATACTTGAATACCCCTCCCAGGCCCTGCTGTTGAAGGGTCGTCTGAAGTGTTTTTGCGGCCGGGTCGGCCGGGTGATCGTAGCGAAACGCGGCGGCGGCTGCAAACGCGACATGCTCCGGCTCGACCCCGTGGTTCAGACACAGATTCGCCGCACCAATCAGCCGGTCGTTGGGTCCCAGCTTTCGCAACGGGTCCTTCGCGACACGCGTCACCTGGTCGCCCAATCCGCGGTTCTGGAACCGGCGTATGAGATCATCGGCGTGCGCCCGCAGTTCGGCGGAATGCAGACCATGCTTGGTAGCGAGCGCCGCGCACGACTCCCCCACAATGCCATCCACTTCCACGCGGATTTTCGGATCCTGTATCGCTTGCCAGATATATTCATGGCCGCGAAGATATCCCAAGTATGCGGCTCCGGCGTGTGAGGCATTATGCACAAACAGCTTTCGCTCGACATAGACGCCGAAATTTGCTCGGGGCTGAAGATTCTTCAAAACGGGAATCGGACCCCGAAAGGCTTCGGCGTCTACTGGCAGTTCACAATACGCTTCTACGCACACCAGCAGCGGGTCCTCGGTTTTCATGGCGTCCGTCATCACCGGCACCATGCGCCCGATGCTTGCTTCCACGAACCCCACGTTTGTGTCCAGATCGCAATAAAACTTCGCGGCCAGATGGGTCCGCACCTCCTCGCGAAGAAAGTTGCCTGCGTCGAGCATGTTTTCGCACACGATGATGTTCAGCGGCGTCGCACTGGGAAACCGAAAGCGTTTCTCGATCCCCGCGGCGATGGCCGGCGCAAGTTTGGGAAGGGCATTCACTCCAACCGCCGTGGCCGCCAGATCGGCCTGCGCCAAGGCCGTCGCCACCACTTCCGTATCTCGTGCGTGGATCGCGGAAACATTGCGGATGGCAAGTGTATACGTTCGTTCGTCCACAATACGCAGGGGATATTCGCGCCGGGCTTTCAACGCCGCGACGATCTCCTCCGCCACGTCTACGAAAGTAGTCTCGTAACCGGACTCAAAATAAAGCTGACCAAGAAAGCCACGCCCGATGTTCCCAGCCCCAAACTGTACCGCCCGCTTCACGCAAAGACCTCTTTCAAATGTGACGGCCGCTCAGTTGTACTTTCCGAACTCTTTGCCCGCCTCGTACAGCGCCCGCACGTTCTCCAGCGGAATGCCCGGTGCCAGATTATTCCCTTCCCGCAAGATGAAACGTCCACCATTCATGATCCCGGATTCGAGAATACGCCTTACTTCTTGCTGCACTTCCGGCGGTCGAGCTTCCAGCAGAAACGGCACCGACGGACCGCCCTGGAATTCCACCTCTGGGCCGAGTGTCTCTCTCAACCATCGGAAATCCACAGGAAAGCCGGTGTCAAAAGACTGGATGTTGAGATGTTCTCTCAGGAATGGGAAATGACGCGTAGCATCACCACACAAATGGATGCCGTTGGGACCGACTTCCGAGAACGTGTCCACCAATCGTTTGTGAAATGGATACACGAATTCTTTGTACATCTCGACGGAAAGAAGTTGAATCGAGTCGTCAGCGAAACCCCACGTCTCGGTCTTTAGCGGCTGGCCGAGACGTTTTCGATAGGCTTGAATCCGCTGAATGGTAGCTTCGGTCACGAAATCCAGCAGCTCGCGCGCATATTCCGGGTCTTCGAGCAAGTCCGTAAAGAATTCCGTCGCCCCACGCAAATTGCAGGCCACGGTCAACGGTCCATCCGTGCCCAGCCCCGTCGGCGAGACATCTTTGATCGGCAAACCCTTGTATGCGTATCCGGCCTGCCGTTTTTGAACAAAATAGTCGTGGTACTCCCAGTTTCGCTGCATCATCCCGCCGGTAAAGGGATCGGGGATACCCCGGTCAAACAGTATCGCCTTGCGACTATCATGCATGAGCATTGGCGCGGTGTCCGGTACCTGATGATCGTAGAACCGAAATTCGCAACCGAACCACGCGGCCTCATAACAGTTCTGAAAATCCACGTAGACGCCCCAGCCCTCCTTCGGATAACCCATTTCCTGGTCCCCCGGCAAATTCAGCCGAATCCATTCCTGGTGCTCCAACTGCCGCTCCATCATACGCTGCGGATCGTTGAGATACTGCCGGAACGAAATCCGCCGAGGATTCGCCTCGTGATCAAACATGGTGAACCGCGGATTGATCCCAAAAATCACAGGCACCCGAATCGGTTTTCGCTTCCGATACGCCTCCCACACCCGTTGAACTTCCGAATTATGCGCCTCAAAATCGGCAATCATCTCTTCCCCTCACCTTCCATACCCCACTTATAGGCGCTACAGCATTCCCGCGTCAAGAACTCCGTACAGTCAATCCCAGTAAAAGCGAGCCTGTATATTTCCTAGCCTTTTCGACGATGAGCAGGTAACGGCATTGTCTTTCGCAGGTCGGTGACATTGTGTTCTGGATCGTAGCGTGCCTTGGCGTAGGTGCGGTACCAGGCGGCCTCGTCGGAATGTCCTTCCACTTCGATTCGGCCGGCAAAATGATGGAGCGTCTCACTGCCAGCGCGCACCAGGCCTTGCTTGGCGAGATGATGGTCCAGCTTGGCCAGCAGGCGCCTCAACGGAGCGAAATGCAGATCCGAAGCCTTTGGGCTCCGTCGGAGATGTCGGAGGATCCGGTGCGTAGCGAAGAGGGCCACGATTGAAATCACGAGCAGACCCGGGAGACTCGTGCCGATGTAAATTACGCCTTTCCACAGCCGTCCGGTGATCCACGTTGCCACTGCGCTAATGCCTTGCGTCTTGAATAACTCGAGTGCAGCGCGTGGCAGATACTTTACGTAGTCCCACAGTTGCGCCCATTGACTGGCCTGACCGGAAGGGACGCCCGAACCTGGCGTCGCTTCCACTAATGTCCAGCCTCGGCCCTCGAGGTAGGCCTCGACCCAGGCGTGCGCGTCTCGGTTTCTCGCAAACCAATAGCCACCGAACGGATTCCGTTCATAGGCCACGAAGCCATTCACATAGCGGCTGGGTATGTTCACCGAGCGAAGCAGAATCGCCGCCGCCGCCGCAAAAAACTCGCATTGGCCTTTGCGCACGTCAAACAGAAAGGCGGACACAGGATCAGGAGCCCGCGCAGGCCCCGCACTCAAGTTGTATTCATAATTCTGGATCAGATACCGCTCGATGGCCGCGGCCTTTTCCTGGTCGGTCCGGCAGCCCTCCGTGAGTTGCTGTGCGAGTTCCTTGACGCGCGGGTCCAGGTTGTCAGGCAGCGCGACCAAGCCTATGCGTAACTCGTTGCCAAGCGCGGTTTCAGGGGTCGCGATTCCAGCGAGTTGATATGACGTGGCCGGCCCCAAGAGCGTCTCGAACTGCGGGACGCCATGCGCATCCACCTCCAACCTCGGGACCGGTAACGAGAGATAAGCAGCCACCATTGGCGCAAACACCGTATGATTCAATTCGGCGACCGGATGTACTTCCATCGTTTGCTTCGCCGTTTCCATGGCAGTAGTGGTCTCATGTAGTGTGAACCATTGCGCGCCAAGACTCGCCGCCGGCAAGCCGCGAACCGCGACCGGACCGTGGAATTCGGTTGAAGCCGAATGCAGCCACATCGGCGGCTCGTACGTATCGTAAATCCGGCCGCGCAAATATCCCGGCGCAGACTCTGAGAAAATCCGGAGCGCCGTGGCATTCCCACCGCGCACCTTGGTCTGGTCAATCGTGCCAAAGCGACCTATCGTGGGAAATCCAAATGTGCCGGCCGAGTCCGGCGGTGCGGCCAGAATACCGATAACTTGGTCCACTCTTTCGCCGTAGCGATAGATGCCCTGACCGACCACCCAACCGAATACAACTACGACCAACAGCACACCTCCCACGATAAGGAACCTTCCCCTTTGGGGAACGCGCGCTGGAAGCTTTTGCGGCATACGGTTCAGACCCACCGCGGAAAAATACAGCCCCGTCACTACGGCCAGAAGCAGCGATGCGGTTTGAAATGCTGCGCCACGCGAGGTGCCGAATTGCGATACCGGAAGGGTGCCCACCATCACCATGGCCATCGCCGCGGAAATGGGAACGAAGCGAGGCGGGCCCTTGGTGTTCTTAAGGAAGAGATTTGCAGCTTGGCAGAAGATTAAGTACTGTGCGACGTAGTAGCCGAACACGTAATCAATGAAGCCGATGGGGAATAAAGGTAAGGACGAGCCACCGAGCAGGAGCGGGGGCGTGACCAACCATTTGGCAGCAAAAACCATCGCGATTCCGCCAAAGAGCCAGATACGGCGAGACCGCTCGAGGTCCTGCTGAAAACGTCCCCAAACACCCACCATTCCGAACGTGGCAACTATCGCCGGAAACATGTATTGCTGCGACACGATCGCCAGCGTTCCCGCCGGAATCAACAATAAAAGAAACGCCAGTACCCGCACGCAGATCATAACTGATCGAATGCCCCCTTGCGCACCTCTTCACACGACAGTTGCGTGGCAGGCATCCCCGTCAGCGCTTCGATATTGTCCATGGGCTTAGAAGTAGACCCGTCGCGCACGACGACGATTTTGGCCGCGCACCCGGCTTCGAGCGCGGTCTGTACCAACGTCTCACGAGAATCGTCCCAGTCCAAAAAGATGCCGACGATGGTGGAGACTCGCGTAAGTTCCTCGGCCAGCGCGGGCGCCACCACGGCAAACGGATCGATACGGCATTCATCAATACACGCGAGAATCTCGAGGATGTTTTCAAAGTGGGCCGTGTGGCGTCCGGCGCGGAATACATACAACTCGGGACCCGCCGCGAAAAGGTCAATCAGATACTCGCCATGTGAAAGCGCGTCTGCTGCCGAAGCCGTCAGGCTGACCGCCGCCTCCAATTCCGGAAAACCCGCGCGCGGCCGGCGACGCCGTCCGGTTACGTAGGTGTCAAGCACCAAAGCGATGCGGCAATAGAACTCTTCCTGATACTCTCGCACGACCGGCTTCGCCAGCCTCGCCCATGAGCGAAAATCAATGCGACCCTGAGGATCGCCGGGACGATATTCGCGATTCCCAATGTATTCGACGGACTCGCCCACGCCCGACGTAAGGGCCACGCCGCCCGGTTGATAGCGTCGTCCCGCCACAATGTTCATCCCGGCAAGGGGATGAAAGCTCGGTATCACGAGCAGCGACCCGCCGTTCGCAGATCTCCGCCCCGATCGGCAAATCGAGAACGGAAACGTCGTGTAAGCGCGCAGTGGCGGCAGCGAGTAATATCCCCGCCGACGCGGTTGAAGTGTAACGGGTAACGATGCGCGTTCGCCCGTCGCGAGATGCCGGTGAAGCTTCTCCGAATCCTTCGATTCCAGCGCGCGATCGAGTCCGAAGTAACCAATTGAAACATCGTACGCGGGCCGCCGTGAAACGTTCACGATGGTAAAGAATCCCGTTGTGGATTGTCCGACCGAGGCCGTCTGCGGAAATGTCCCGATGATCTCGAGGCGAGGCCGTATCAGCCAATTGACCACCCAAGCGACGAAACCCAATGCAAACAAGGCGGAGAACGTGTAAAGGATGGGCAACTGAAGCGGATGACCCAAAATGCCCGAAACCACGCCGATCCCAACAAGCGCCTTCCCCGACGCCGTGAGCTTAAACGTCCAGAGGTCGCGGACAAGGTCCGCGAGGCGATCCGGAAATCCCTTCTTCATGTCCGCACTTTTACCGACTCAACAATATCGGTAATGACCTCGATAGCGCCGCCGCCTTTGTACTTCGCCTTCGGCGTGAGCAGCACTCGGTGCGCCAATACGTAACGAGACAGGCGCTGGACGTCGTCCGGCAATACGTAAGCGCGCCCCTGGCAGAACGCGCTGGCCTGCGCGGCGCGAAACAGCATCAGCGAGCCGCGCGGACTGACTCCCAGCTTCAGCCGCGCGTCGGACCGCGTCGCACTGACAATGTCCACCAGGTACCGCGCCACCGGTTCACTGACCGCGACCCGTCGCACCTCCTTTTGCATAGCCAGGACCTCACTGCGGCTTACGACGGGCTTCAACGCGTCCACCGGGTGAGACTCGGCCTGCGCGTAGAGGATGCTGACCTCGACGTCCGGCGCGGGATACCCGAGATTCATCTGAACCAGAAACCGGTCCAATTGCGCCTCCGGCAGCGGATACGTTCCATGAAAATCAATGGGATTCTGCGTAGCCAGAACGATGAACGGTTCCGGCAACGGGTGACGCTCGCCTTCGATGGTGGCTTGTGACTCGTTCATGGCCTCCAGCAAGGCCGACTGGGTACGCGGCGAGGCACGGTTAATCTCGTCAGCCAACAACACATTGCAGAAGATCGGCCCTGGGCGGAAATGAAAGGACCCATCGGCCGGATTGTAGATGGACGATCCCAAAATATCGGCCGGCAGCAGGTCCGGCGTGAACTGGATTCGATTCAACTGGGCATCAATGGACCGAGCCAAGGTCTTGGCGAACGTAGTCTTGCCCACGCCCGGCACGTCCTCCATCAGCACGGAACCATTCGCCAGGAGAGCGATCGTAAGTATCTCGATACACTCCTGCTTGCCCTGAATGACGCCACTCAGATTACGTCTCAAAGCTGCCAGTCTGTCCTGAGCGCCCGAAACCATGGAATTGCCCATAAACACCCTCCCCTCTGTTCTCCAGTCGTATAAATCGGCTCGCACTATGCCGCAAGAAGGGACAAGGATTCCAACAGCAACCCGAATCCCCCAGCCACTTACTGAATTACACGAGCGACACGCCCGCCGCAGAGGGCGGGCGCTACTCACCAGACGACCCAATTGGGAGGGCGCGCGTCCCGGCGGTCCGCCGAGTCGCCGAATTAACCATCGGATGAAACGTGTCGATCTTCTGCGTCAAATCGAAGATAACCGTTGCATCATCATTCGTCATGGAGCAAGACACGATTGGTATCAGAATCCGCGTACGCGTGTCTGCCAGCCGGTCCCTAGTCACCGTGAAATCAATGAACAGCTTGCCCGGCACATATTGCGAAAGCTGAGTGATTAAGCGTCCACGGCTTTCGATGGAGCGGCGGAACGCTGTCCAGAAGATCCAATAACGTCCCCTCGTAATTTGTTTTCACCCCTTCAGGCCCGTCATGGTGATGCCTTGGATGAAGGTCTTTTGGGTAAAGAAGAAGAGGATGATGATGGGGATGGTGATGACGGTAGCCATCGCCATGAGGGGCCCCCAGGCGCTCTCGTGTTGGCTTTGGAATTGTTGGAGGGCGATGGCGAGCGTGTATTGCCGGTCGTCTTGGAGATAAATCAGCGGATTCAGGAAGTCGCCCCATTCCCAGAGGAACATGAACAGGGCCGTGGTCGCGAGGGAGGGCTTGGAAAGCGGCAGAATGATCCGTGAAAAAATGCCGAACTCGTTGCAGCCGTCAATGCGCGCCGCCGCCGAGAGGTCCTGCGGGACGCCCATGAAGAACTGCCGCAGCAAAAAGATGTAGAAGGGCACGCCGAAAAACGTGGGCACGATGAGCGGCTTGAAGGTTCCCGCCCAGCCGATGTGGCGATAGGCCACGAATAAGGGTATCAGCGTGACTTGATAGGGTAGCATCATGGTGGCCAGCACGAGCACGAATAACGCGTTGCGGCCAGGCCACTCGATACGCGAGAAGCTATAAGCGACTAGCGCGGACGAGATGACCGTCCCCACCACGGTCAGAAAGCAAACGAAGAGCGTGTTGCGCAGGTTCTGGAAAAAGTCCATCTGCTTGAAGGCTTTGGTGTAGTTCTGCCAATGGAACCCAAGCCGCTGTTTGATCTCGAAGGTTTCCGGCCAGACCTTCATTTCTTTTCCGGCGATGTTCAGCAAATACTGTCCATTCTCGAGAACCGAAAGTTCGACCCCCTGCCGACCCTGCAGACCCTCTTCCGTGCCGCGATAGATCACGACGCGGCGTCCCTGCGCGTCCAGAACGTCGGTAGACGGAATCCACTGCGGCGGAAACGTGAAGATGCGCGATTCCGGCTTCAGTGAGGTGGACAGCATCCATACAAAGGGGAGGATGAAGAGCGCAGAGGAGAGGACCAAGAAGAAGTGGGCCGTCCAGCGGACGCGACGTTTCAGCAACATAGGGACCATTGCCGCAACCACAAGGAGAACCGCTACGGCAATCTGTGTCGTAGGACTGAGGAAACTATTCGCCATGGTAGTGCACCCAACGCTTGGAGGAGATCAAGACGCCGATGGTCGCGGTCAGGACCAGGATAAACAGCAGCCAGGCCATGGCCGAGGCGTAGCCCATGCGGAGATAGTTGAAAGCGTTCTTGTACATGTAAAGCGCGTAGAACATGGTGGTGTCGGCGGGCGTGCCTTTGCCGGCGGTCATCACGTACACCTGCGTGAAATACTGGAAGGCCGCAATCAGGCCCATGACCAAGTTGAACAGGATCGTCGGCGTGATCATGGGTAGCGTGACGTTCCAGAACTTCCGTAAGCGTCCCGCCCCGTCAATATCGGCGACCTCGTACAAGGACTGCGGGACCTCGGCGAGTCCCGCGAGGAAAATCACCATGGCGCTCCCGACGCTCCAGAAGCTCATCAGGATGAGCGACGGTTTGGACCAATACTCGTCGGCAATCCAGCCGGGACCCTCGATGTTCATCATCGCCAGCGTGCTGTTGATTAATCCGTTCTGCGGATTCAGCACCCACAGCCAAAGCACGCCCGAAGCCACAATCGGCACGATGGACGGCAGGAAAAACACGGTTCGGTAGCCCGCCAACCCCCAGACTTTCTGGTGAAGCAACAGCGCCAGTCCAACGGCGATGGCCAGACCCATGGGTACGCTGAATACCGTGAAATACAGCGTATTCCAGAGCGACTTCCCAAAGACCTTGTCCTCGGTTATGAGCGTGCGGAAATTGTCCAAACCGCACCAGACCGGCGGATTGATCACGTTGTAGTGGCAGAGACTGTAGTACAGGCTCATCACAATCGGGTAGAGTGTGAAGGCTACAAACCCCAGCAGATACGGTGACGCAAACAGCAGGCCGTTGCGCAGATTGCGTCGTTCCCGGCGGGTCATCGCGCCGCCCTCCCGCGGACTTTGGCGACGCGTTCGAGTTCCGTGTTGGTGTCCGCTTCGATGTTGTGCGCGGCGTCTTCCGGAGTAATTTTGTACAGCGTGACGTAGCCGCGCTGCCGCTCCATGTCGTCGGACATGAGTTGCATCGCCGGGATCGCCGGATACGGTTCGGCCGGTTTTGTCAATAACTGCTCGACGAACACCCGAAACTTGGGATGACCCGTAAACCGCTCCTGCATGGCCTCTTCGCGCCGGGGCGGTATGTTTTGAATGTCATAATTGTAGTCGCTCGCCGGAGACGCGCCGCCGTTGGGCCGGGGCGAATAGAACCATCGCAGGAACACTTTCGCCGCTTCCTCGTTCTTGCTCCCTACGGGGATCGCATCCACGACCGCATTCGGCGAGTAAGCCACCGGCGGAGCGCCTTCCGGCTGAGGAATCGGCGCGACGCCCCAGTCGAGGTCCGGGGCGTATTTGCGAGTAAATTCGACTTGCCACTCGCCCTCGGTAATCATCGCCACCTTGCCGGTATAGAACGGGTTGCTGGCGCTCTGATACTCGCCGAAGCCGCCACCGGGGATCGCGGATACCATGGTGGGGTCAATAGCGTGAGGAGGATTCTCCCGTGAGGCCGGATTGACAGCGAACGTCTGTTGCCAGGCCAGGGACGCGATGATGCCCGGGTCATTTCCGCAGACTACACGCTTGGTCGCCGGGTCATACCATTTCCCGCCGAACAAACATCCCCACATGTGCGTCACGTCCCACGGCAGCCACGGCAGAAACCCGATCTGCTCCACCATGCCGTTCGGCGACCGTACGGTCAATTTCGCGGCATATTCTTCGAGTTCGTTCAGTGTGCGCGGCGGACGGTCCGGATCGAGTCCCGCGCGCCGGAACGCGCCCTTGTTCCAGAGGAGGCACGTCGAGTCTGTAGTGGTGGGAACGGCCCAGACGTGGCCGTCAAACCGGACCATGGCCCAGACGTGAGGAAAGAACTTCTCCTCGTTCAGATACGGCTCGGCAGCCATGAAGTCTTCGAGCGGCGTGAAACATCCTTGCGAGGCCAGTGCCGCGAGGACCGCGGTCTCCAGACTGCAAATCTCCGGTGGCGCGCCCCCGGCAATCGCCGTCAACAACTTCTCGATGCGCGAGCCGATAGGAAGCGTTCGCACATAGACCTGATTTTGGCTCCGATTAAATTCCTCGATAAGTTTAACCCGAGCCTCATACTCGTGCCCCGTATGCCGGTCCCAATAGGTGATGACGACGCGACCCTCCGCCAGCGCCGCTTTCTCTTCGGGCGAACCAGCCTCCGACGGCCACAGGACTACCAGCACGACCAGACATGCCACTGCGCAAACTATGTACCAGAGGTATTCTCTCAAGAATTACCTGACGCTCCATCTTTTGACGAATGCGGGCTGTATTATGCGTTTCAACTCGCGGGAATTCCACCCTACCGGGGAGTTAACGCTCGGAATTGCTGGAAACAGAACACGAAGATTTCAAGATTGACGGCTGCCGATCTCTACGTCGGTGTCTAGGCGTGTCCGGAAAGGAACGGACATAGCAAAAATCGCAACCGTGCGGGCACCCACGCGAAACTACCATCGAGTTCGGCACCAGGTAATTCCGCCGTTTGATCAAGTCTCGGCGAATCGGCGGGAGGTCCGTTAGATCGCGGGTCAGCGAGCGGTAAAGTCGCATCGGTCGTCCCGCGCGGAAATCGGCCAGAAATCGCGGCCAGGCTTCCTCCGCCGGACCAGCCACGACGGTACCCGCGTGTTGGAGCCCTTCCTCGGGCAACGAAGTCACGTGTAATCCGCCCAAGACTACAAAGGCTCCTCGCCTTCGATATTCACATGACGTCACCCGGACGCGGTGGTCAGTGGCTTGCTGCCACTTGCAGGTCCGGGATTCGTCCGTAGCGGCGGTCGCGGCGGTGGTACTCCTGGACGGCCTCGGCCAAGTCATCGGGACTGAAATCGGGCCACATGGTTGGGGTGAAGTACAGTTCGGCGTAAGCGCATTCCCAGAGCATGAAATCGCTGAGCCGCAGCTCTCCGCCGGTTCGAATCAGCAGATCGACGTCACGGTAGTCGGAGGCGGCGCACCCGTCTCCGCCCAAACGACGCGCGAATTGTTCCGGCGTGGTCCTTCGCGGCCGGGCAAGGTGAACCGCCGCTTGCAGGATCGCGTCGCGCGACGAGTAGTCCAATGCGATCTGCAGGACCAATGTCGTGCCGTTCGAGGTGGCAGATTCGGCAACCTCGATTGCGCACCGCAAGGGCCCGCTCAAGCGCGTGCGCGAGCCCAGGACCCGCAGGCGTACCCCTTTTTCGACGCAGGTCGAGACCTGGGTGCGAAGATATTCTTCCAACAACTGCATCAGATTGGCGACTTCCTCGGACGGCCGACGCCAGTTGTCCGAGGAAAAGGCGTACAGGGTGAGCGCCTCGATACCGAGGTCGGGCGTGGACTCGACCACGCGCCGTACGGCGTCCACGCCGGCGCGATGTCCGGCGGAGCGGGGCAGCCCGCGTCGCTGGGCCCAACGACCGCTTCCGTCCATGATGATGGCCACGTGGATACCGTTATGGTTGTCGTTTCCCGGAAAGTTTCCCATCGGAAGTCTCCTTCTCATAACACGTGTGAAGTACTTTGTATTATAAAGTATATATCCAAAAAAATATCCGTCAGCCTTCGCGCACGCGGCGGATGAGTGCTTCCATGTGGTCCAGATACCGTTCCAGGGCCTTGCGACCCTTGTCCGTCAACCGAAATTCAGTCTTGGGCACGCGGCCTTCGAAGTGTTTCCGGCACGCGATATATCCGGCTTCCTCGAGTTTCCGGGTATGCACACTCAGGTTTCCGTCCGTGGTCTTGAGAATACGCTTGAGTTCGTTGAAGCTGAGCGACCCATTGACCGCGAGCGCGCTTACGATAGCCAGCCGCAACCGCTCGTAGATGATGCGGTCGAGTGGAGGGACTTCGACACGACCGGCCGGAGCCGCGTCGGCACGCGGGCTCAGATGCGGCGCTTGTCTGGCGGTGTTAGTCTTAGCCACCATGTTTCCTCGCAATGATGCATCCGAATACGATATTCAACAGCCCGAAGCCGAGGGCCATCCACGCGTCGCCACGGCCCCACGGCACGAGGAACGCGACCACGCTGAGGGCCATGAAAGACGATCCCATTACCGGCACGACCTTCACCGAGAACGCGCCGCCGGTGACCACCGCCGTCCCGTAAAGCAGCAGCCAGGTGGCGGGCATCAGGGCGTGCAGATTCAACCGATGGAAGACGGCGGTCAACAGCAGACCGGCGACGAGCGGTGGAAATAACCCGAGCGCGAAACGTCGTCCGGAACCGTGCAACACTGACTCGTTGACGCGCCGGGCCTTCACCAGCATCGCGGCAACGCCCAGGACCGAAGCTAACACGGCCGTCGCCAGCCACGCGGTCAACCAGGCCGCGGGCGCCACCATACGATGCGCCATGACCGCCCCGCCTACAGCGAGCACACCCATGCCGACCGTGCCCCAGCCCGGGACCGCCGTAAACGAGGTTGACCGTTCCATGGTCTGCCGGATGAAACGCAGATTGTCCATGGCGTGCCGATGTAAAGGGGTCGGCTCTTCCGCGTCCGGAATCGGCTTGGGACTTAGGTTCATGGTCGTATCGTACCCGAAGTTCTACATTATGTCAAGTACTTTATATAACAAAGTTATGACCCTGTCGGCTCCGTATAACAGTCTTATCTCGAAGCGGTCACTTCTTGGCATGACCTCTCAAGGCCAGCGGGTTCGCGAGGAATACAAAGGAATATACATCTTCACGCTCTTGTTAATCTCGTTCGCTTGGGTCCTCGCCTACAATTTCTCTTCACGCGAACGGAAGTGAGGCATTTCAGGATATCAGCTCGGCGGAGGCTACTGAGATGGAACCATTTATCCTACCACTCATTTTCTTTTTGTGGTTGCTCACGGCCGCGATATCAGTGCCCTTCTACCCGCGCACGGTTCGGAAGGCGCGAGCACGAGCGGAACAACCGGGCGCCAAGCCCGAAGACACTGCGAAGATGTTAAGGCAACTTCGGAGGCGGCTCTTGGTAACTCTGGTTCTCGGTGTCGTGGGAGCAATCGGACTGACGCAAATGGGAATCGAATTGGGCTGGGCTAGCGGCGCGAGCGCAAAATCTCAGGGGTGGAGCGACGGTTCTTCTGCGGCGCTTCACGCCATTGCTTCACAGTATGTGGGACCGCTGGTCCGGTCCGACAGCGTTGGCGCTACCGTGGTGATAATCGCAGGTGATCAGCGGGGAGTTTCCGGCTTTGACCGGATACGGCTTAGTCAGAGCCAGTTGCCAGACGGTAATACGATATTTGAGATCGGTTCCATCACGAAAGCGTTTACGGGTATTCTTCTCGCGGAAGCGATAGAGCGCGGGGAGTTGGAGATCGATCGTCCGGTCGCGGGGTTAGTCTCGGAGGCGTCCGCCATACCGGCGATTCAGCAAGGACAATCCATTACGCTGAAACACCTCACAACACACACGTCCGGTCTTCCGCGTTTGCCGCCGGGATTCTTCAGCGTGGGCCGACTTTGGCGTCCGCTCTTCGGACGCGACCCCTATCGAAATTACTCGATGGATGATTGGGCCAAAGCCCTTCGCACCGTCGAATTGGAAGCAGCGCCCGGGACTCAACATAGCTACTCGAATTTCGGGGCCGGTCTTCTCGGTGAGGCATTGTCGCGGCGTGCAAATACCGATTACGCCGACTTGGTACACACCCGGATTTGTGAACCATTGGACATGGGAGACACGGTCGTCACATTGAACCAGGACCAGTCCGCCCGACTTGCGACCGGCTACCGCGCACGCCTCAGCCTATGGCCACTGCTGCTTGGCCTGCGGGCCGAAAACTGGGAGGCGCCCCGGGCTTTCGCCGGGGCCGGCGCACTGCGCTCGTCGGCGAAGGACATGCAGAAATTTCTGGCGGCGAACATGGGCCTTCGTACTAGCGAATTGGCGCCCGCGTTGAAACTTGCGCAGCAGGAGCAGTTTCGCGTCAATGATCAGCACGCTGCCGGCATGGGTTGGCAACGAACGTGGCGCGACGACGTTGGCCAGGTCGTTATTTGGCACAACGGCGGCACCGGCGGCTATCATAGCTTTCTCGGATTTACGGAAGACCGACGCGTTGGCGTGGTCATTCTAACCAATTCCTCAACGAACTGTGACCCGGCCGGATTCGAGGTCCTCGCGGCGCTGACCAAATAGCAGGGAAAATGCCAGCGGAATGATTCAATTCACTATCGGCCAAGATCCAACGCGGGGAATTCACGCCCGCGATCATTCATTCCACGTTGCGACCTCGGCGACTGAGTTCCAGGCGAGGACTTCGATCGCATTCGGCGTGCGAGGTTGGCCTTCGATGTTTGGCTCGACCGTGACCGCGACACGTCGCACCTCGCCCGGCTCTAACCAAAAGTAGCTATCCTCGTAACGCAGTGAATCCGAAGCGTCCGGGGTGTTGAAATGAACCGCTACGGCCGGGAATGCGCCGCCGTTTCGTATCGTCAGTGAGTTCGCGTCGCGCATGATTTCGAGGGTGGTCTGCGGCAGCCGCCAGAGGCAGCCGGGCGCTCGGCGGAAATTGAACCAGTGAAAAGTTCGGTCCAGGATTTCTTCCCCGTTCCGTAGATCAACTTTCAGGAACAGCGGGGAAGAAACCTGCACCGGTACGTCGAAGGAGACCGTGCCGAAATCGTGAACACGGTTCTTCTCGCATTTCCGTTCGAGCAGTGTCTCGTATAGCGATCGCAAACCCCCGTCCAGCCACTGCGCGTGCAGTTGTGCCAGACCCTCTAGCATCTCAAGGTCATCGGCTACACGAATCTGGACCGGGAATGTCTTGCCAGGCGTGACGTCAAAACTGTCGTACAAGGCGCAAACATGAAGTGGCGCGAGAGCGTCCTGCACAAAATAATGAGCAATCTTGGGAACGCCGAAATAATCCACGGTGGACCAGGAACAACCCGGGAACACGTCGGTCAGTTTGTAAAAGACCATGGCCGTGGACTCGGGCCACTTCACGCGCATTCGTTCGATCACGGCGCGTAGCCCGATGGATTGTGCGAGCTGCGTCGCGCGCGTGAATCCGGCCAGGTCGTCACAAGGGTCGAGTTCCTTCGCATGCCGATTCAGGTGCTCCATGTCTACGGTCCGGAACGTCGGCGTGTGATGGATGAACGCTCCATGTTCCGGCGGCGGCCAGATGCCGCGTTCCTCTTCCGGCAAGAACCGGAGCGTGCTTTCCAGCGCGCAGGCCGACGCCAGGCCGGTTTCGCCGATGACCGGCGGTCCTCCTTCAAGCGGCACGAGTTTCAGATTGTGTTCGTAAGGTCCCTTGCCCCAGTAGACGCCGTAATCGTGGACGCTGCCGCCGTAGGGATCGGTCCGGTGATACGGCCGTGTACCGTCGAGTTCCAGACAGCGACGCCCTAGTAGCTCGATTAACGCGCCCTGACCCGAATGCTCGTTGCCGCCGCACCATAGCGCCAGCGACGGATGGTTGCGAATGCGTTTGATGTTCAGCGTGGCGATTTCGTCGGCCACCGACGGACGAATCACTTCGAAGTTCTGCCACGTGAGCGGGAATTCCTGCCAAACCATGATGCCGAGTTCATTGCAGAGGTCGTAGAAGGTGTCCGTCTCGAGGAGCCCTCCGCCCCAACTCCGCATGATCTGGATATGCTCGTCCCGCGCCATGGTGAGGAACCGACGATATCGCGATGCATCCAAGCGCAGAAAAGCGTCAATGGTCGCCCAATTGCAGCCCTTCATGAAGGAGGGACGACTGTTGATCACAAACGTCCAGTTGTAATAATCGGGACGTGGCCCGCCCGGCAACGGTTTCATTTCAATGGTGCGAATGCCGAATCGCGTCGTCGTTTGGTCGAGAAGTACGTCGGCTTGAGTGAATGACGCGTCTAACGAATAAAGATTTGGCTCGCCCAAGTCCACGGGCCACCAGAGCCGGGGCTCCGGCACATCGAAGCGCAGGTGCAAGGTTTTCGCCGCTCCTCCAGACTGCACTGTCAAATCGAAGGTGTGAGCTTTGCCCTCAAAATTTGCCGGTGCGATGCGGCCGGACAAGGTCCCGCTAAATCCTCCCTCGGGGCCGTTAAGAACGACGTGTAGATCCACGGTACCCTTGGACACGTCGGTAGCGGCTACGAACGTTTCGGCGATCTCGACATTCGGAATCGGTTCCACACGCACCGACTGCCAGATGCCGATGGGCGGACAATTCACGTAGTGCCATCCGTACACGCAATTGGTTTTGAACACGAGTTTCCAGTCCGGCGGCAAAGGGTCCACGCGCACGACGAGCGTGTTGTGCGACCGCAACAGGCCTGTTACGTCGTAGACCGGGCCGCCGAATGGGCCTTCATGCTCGCCGAGCCGAACGCCATTTAGAAAGAAGGTTGCACTGTAATCCACGCCATCAAAAACGAGCCCCGCGCGCTTACCCGGTTGCCATTCGAAATCCTTGCGGAACCACCATTCCTTCTCGGCTACTTCCTTCCGGGCAATCTGATCATTGAATCCGACCACGGGATCGGGAATCTTGCCGGCGGCAAACAGGGCCGTCTGCACGCTGCACGGGACGCGCGCTGACACCGCTTCGTGCCAGCCCTCGCCCATCGCCAAACTTCGCGCGTCTCCACGCCCGTTCGGCAGGCCGAGCATTTGCCAGTCTCCGTCCAAGGATAGACCAAGACGTTCCGGCGCGACCGAAGCCTCCGAACTCGCAGGACGCAGCGAGATTACCATGGGTTCGCTCTCGAATGGTGCCGGACCCGGTTGAAAGACCTCGCGGTCGCGGTCGTCGAGCGACTTTCCAACCAATCCCTCGTCGGCCAAGAGTTCTTGATAAGTTTGGACGCGCAACGCGCCGCTCTTGAGAGCGGGAACCAGTTTCACATACGTTGCCAGCAAGAAGTCTCGTACCGTCGCATCCATCCCGTTCTCCGGACCGGCGCCCCAATGTACGAGCCAGCCGTTGCCGTAAGGCGCCACCGAGAGCGCCGGCGTATAAGACGCATCCCATACCAGCACCACGCTCTTCTCGAAGTTCAATGAGCGCGCGGCCGTTGCATGGACCTCGTCGGGATTGCGCAGCCCCAACTCTTTCCCCTGCTTCGTAAGGAGCAACGGTCCGCGCCCGGCGACCGTGGCCGCGCGCACATGAAAGAAATCTTCCCAGTGGTCCCGGTCTAGCTTCCCGGAATCAAGGTCGTAACTGGCGTAGTGCGGCACCCCCAACGGCATCAGATAGATTCCGCCCCGTTGCACATACTCCTTCAAGGCGCCGGCCACAGATCCTCCCCAAGGGCCGAATTCGGGATAGCTGTTATCGGTGGCGATGAACATGGCGTCGAACCGCGAAAAGCCCTCCAGCGATAGTTCGTTCCGTTTCAAGAGAGTCGTTGCGGCGCCATTCTCCGTAAGCAATCGGACCAGTTCCACGCCGCTCCATAATTCCTTGTGGGGGGCGGCCCACTGTGAATAATCCACCAATTCATCGGCAACGACGCCAATCTTGGGCGGTTGGCTGGGAAGCTGAGCGAAGACGCACGTAATTACGATTGGAAACATCACGGTTTCTCCTCCAGAGTGCCTATTCTACTTCCCGGAGGAATCGCATTCGATTCCGTGGATGTAAGCGGGCATACGTTGCCGCAGCAGACGGAAAGCCCAAGCGGGGCGGGTTTAGGGTATGCGAGATTTTTCCCCCGTCGCGCCGGACTGAGAATGACAGGTAGAATACGCTCTGTGAACAAAACGTGCGGCGTTGCCCGCCACGCCGCGTATGACTACCCATGGAGTAAACGTCATGCTAACCACATTTCTCGTAGCGAATCTGTTGCTGATATCCGGCGACGTTAGCGTCCGTCCGGATGGCGCCACAGTCATCGTCGCAACCGCCGATTCCTCGGAGCAATCCAAAGCAACAGCACAATTCACGGGCGATGGCCGGGGAGACGAGTCGGAGATCAATGCGGCCATTCGGTCCCTGCCGCCTGTGGGCGGCACCGTATTTTTGATGGAGGGCACGTACGACATTCGGAAAACCGAGGGCACGCTGGGCGGCGTCCTCATTGGTCGGAGCAACGTGGTTCTCGCGGGGCAAGGCGCGGCCACGAAACTGGTCCTTGCACCCGATCAGAATACGAATGTGATTCGCATCATCGGCTCGGATGTCGGACACGTCACGATTCGGGATTTGTACGTGGACGCCAACCGGGACCAAAACGGGGCCGGCAAAGGCGACCCGAATATCTCGCACGATCGATTCGAGTTTTGCGGTATCAAGGCTTATTACCAGGCGCCGGGCGGACCGGGTGGCGCTCCGAATCATGATATCATGATCGAGCGAGTCCACGTCCGTGACGCCCATCGGCTGGGCATTATGCTCGAAGGCTGGAACGTGAAGGTCATCAATAGTTTCCTGGGCAACGCCGGCTCCGACGCGGTGGAAATCCTGACCGGGCCCGGCGAAATCCGGGGAAATTATGTTGAAATCACCGGCCAAACGCACGTCGCCGTCGGGAGTGACCGCGCAGATTCGATGATCATGAGCAACAATATCGTGCACGTGAGAAGAGGCGGCGACCTGGACATCGGTTTTCGGTCCTGGGCGGGATCAAAGCGGCACATCATCGCGAACAATGTGCTGACCGTGGACCCGGAGGGCAAATGCCGACAGGCCATTGACGCCCGCGGGACCCATAGCACTATCATGGGAAACTGCATCCAGAATGGCAGCCTTCAGGAACGTCTCCGCGTAACGATCGGCGGCGGGCACACCACGGTGACAGGCAACGTGTTCGAGAACGTCATTCTGGAAATCAACGATCGGACCGATTCGAAGGGGGCGATCATCGTGGAACACAATATTCTCGATCGATCAGGGATCGAGCACAAACGAGGGAATTTGAGCACGGACGTCGCCTCCGAGGAAAGCAAGCCCGCTGGGTCTTGATGAAAGGCAGTAGCTTGATTATAATCTGAGGCGTCAAGGGACACGGCGAGTACGTGGAAGGAGTTGGGGAATCGAATGGGTAACGGCATCATCCCGAGGCAAGTATTCTTCGTGAAGGGGGTGGGTATGCACAAGGACCGACTGGCCTCTTTCGAAAGTGCGTTGCGGAACGCCGGGATTGAGAAATTCAACCTCGTGTACGTGTCCAGCATTTATCCTCCCAACTGCAAGATCATCAGCAAGTCAGAAGGGTTGGACCAACTCAGTCCGGGGCAAGTCACGTTTTGTGTCATGTCCAAGAACGAAACAAACGAGCCCAACCGGCTGGTTTCGGCCGCGATTGGCCTGGCCGTGCCCAATCGGAAAGACCGATACGGCTACATTTCCGAGCATCATGCTTTCGGGGAAAAGAAAGAGAAGTCTGGAGATTACGCGGAAGACCTCGCGGCAACGATGCTGGCCACTACGCTGGGTATCGCCTTTGACTCCGATCTGGCGTGGGACGCGCGCAAGAAGGTGTATAAGGCCAGCGGCCATATTTTCAAGACGATGAACATCTGCCAGTCTGCCGAAGGCCATAAGTACGGACTTTGGACTACGGTCCTGGCCGCCGCCGTTTTTATCGTCGAGTAGCGTCGAGTCATGTCCCGGACTACACTCGCGTTCGGAGACTTCCCCGCCGAATTTTCTCGGCCCGAGCGAGCCCGAATCATAATTTTGCCTGTGCCCTTTGATCGGACCAGTTCCTGGTTAAAGGGATCCGATCGTGGGCCGGCCGCGATCCTCGAGGCTTCGCCCAATTTGGAGTTCTACGAAATTGAAACGGGGACGGAAGTCTTCCGCCACGGGATTTTCACCGACGCAGCGATCCTGGCGAGCAGTACCACGGAGATGGTCGAGAAGGTCTCGTCCCGGGTGCGCGGACATCTCGAACGACAGAAGTTCGTAGTCGTCCTGGGCGGCGAGCACACGGTCACGGTCGGGGCGGTAAAGGCGGTTGCCGAGGTGTTCGGCAATGACGTAGGCTTGCTCCAACTGGATGCACATACCGATCTGCGTGATTCTTATCTCGGCGACGCGCTCAGCCATGCCTGTGCCATGGCACGGGCCCGAGAGTATTTGCCCAACCTGGTCTCGGTGGGCATCCGCAGCATGGACCGCTCCGAATTACCACAATTACAACAGGAAAACGTCTTCTTCGCTTCCGACATCTGTCGTCGTGGCGATTGGGTCCCGGAAGTCGTCGCCCGGCTGCCGGAACGAGTCTACATCACGATTGATCTGGACGTATTCGATCCGGCGTATGTCCCTTCCACTGGAACACCTGAGCCGGGTGGCCTGGATTGGTATGCGGTCCTGGCGCTGCTGCGAGCCGTAGCCGCGCAGCGAAGAGTCGTTGGGTTCGACGTCGTAGAGCTTTGTCCCTCGGAACACAAGGCCTCGGATTTTCTTGCAGCGAAATTAGTATATATGCTATTAAGTTATGTCTTCATCCAGCACGGTTAGTGCGGGGTAGGTACAAAAGCCGGGGAATTGCGGGTACGACCTGATATCATTGGGGCGCGGATGGTTCAATTGACGGCAAAGACCGGCCCGAACAAGGGCGCGAGTTGGGCGATCACTGCGAAAGCTCTGGTCCTCGGACGCGGTACCATTTGCGACGTTGTGATCGCCGACCCCATGGTGTCCCGACGCCATTGCGAAATCTATCAAGTTGGTAGTGAAGTACATCTTACCGACCTCGGCAGCAGCAATACGACCCTTGTCAACGGCGCCCCGATCAAGGAATGCGTGCTTAACATCGGCGACGAGATCGCGCTGGGACGCGTGGTGTTCATGGTTACCGGCGTCAATCCGGCCAGTGCCCAGTCCGTCGCCGATACGACCGAGGCGCGCACGTTGTCGCTCTCCGAAGGAGAGGCCCTGTACCTGACCAATAAGGTGGAAGAGGCGATGCTGCAAGGTCGGCCCAAGACCGTGCAGGACATGAGCACGCTGTTCGCCATCGCCCGTTCCCTGAGCCGCACTACGACCGTCACCGAATTGGTGGATACATTGACGGAGCGGCTGATTGAACGGTTTCATCCGATGTGCGCCTGGATGGCGCGCTATCATCAGGAGGACGACGACTTGGTCTTCTACTCCCTGCGTCAGTTCCCAGCCTGCAGTTCAACGAATGCTCCGACCAGCACCATGATACGTACCTTGCGTGATCAGCGTGCCATGCTAACTCCCACCAAGAGCACTTCCGGCTCGCGAAAGTCGTTGGTGACGACGCTCGTCGCGCCGATGAGCGTCGGTGGTGAGATGGTCGCCGTGGTCACATTACAGACCCAGACGCCCCAGAGCGTCTACGATGACACGGACCTCGAATTCCTCATCGCGGTCGCGTATCAGGCGGCCCCATTCTTCCACACCGTCGAGCAGGTGGAGCGACTCCGTAGGGATAACGAGCGCCTGCGCCAACGTGCCGGGGAAAGTACGACGATGGTGGGCGTCAGCAAGTCTATCGGCCACGTGCGCGGCCTGATTCAAAAGGCCGCGCGATCCGATCTGAACGTGCTGATACTAGGCGAGACGGGTACCGGAAAAGAATTGGCGGCAAGAATGATCCATGAGCAATCGTCGCGGGGCGACGGTCCGTTCATCATTGTCAATTGCGCGGCCATTCCGAAAGAACTGTTCGAAAGCGAGCTCTTCGGGTACGAAAAAGGCGCTTTTACGGGAGCGACGCAGCGCCGGATCGGTTGGGTCGAGCAGGCCCACGGAGGGACACTCTTCCTGGACGAGGTCGGGGACCTGAGCCTGGACAACCAAGCCCGCATCCTGCGAGTCATTGAACTCGGCACCTTCCACCGCGTTGGCGCCGAGACCGAAAGCCATGTGGACATCCGGGTTGTCGCGGCGACGAACCGCGATCTAGGCATTGGGGTGAGCGACGGAACCTTTCGGCAAGACCTCTACCATCGCTTGAACGGTTTCGAAATTCACATCCCGCCCTTGCGCGAACGACCCTCGGATGTCCCGGTGTTGGCGGACCATTTCTTTCAACTGGGACTGAATCGCGCTAAACGCCCGCTCACCGGGATTGACCCGGAGACTCTCGAATATCTCGCTTCCCGGCCGTGGTCGGGGAATGTCCGAGAACTGCGCAGTTCCGTGAATCGTGCCATTGCACTGGCGCGCAGTGGGATGCTCGTGAAAGAAGATTTTGCCACCGGGTCGGGAAAAGCCGAAGAAATCCGTGGGGAGATCTTGAGTTTGGCCGCCGTCGAACGGCAACACATAACAAAAGTGCTAGGCGAATGCGGCCGAAACATCAGCCAAGCCGCGCGCGTCCTCGAAATCAGTCGCAATACGCTGTACAACAAGATCAGTGAATACGGCATCGAAGTCTGAAATCCCACCCCCGTTTGGCCGAATCGTGTGGGTCTCCTGGGAAGTCTATGATATCCGCTATTCCATCGAGTATAGACGAAACGGGCCGCGCAAGCTGCCATCAAACTGCATGGCAGTACCGTCCATAAATTGAACAACCGTGCCAGTTGCGGCCCCGCGTTTCGGCCAATTCCTGACAAACGCCTTCCTACTGAAGTTGTAAGTCTTATTCCTACGCCGACTTGCGATACTGCTCCAAAAATTGGCACAAGAAGTGCTTCCAAAGAACCATCGGTTGAGCCGGAAGCCAACTCGATTCAGTTGAATCATTCGGAGTTTGAACGTGAGGAAGAAAGTTCGCGGCCCGGTTCGCAAGAGGCAGGAACCACCCGAATCTAAGTCTTTACGCGACAAGCGGAAACGTCACATTGAGGAAGTGCTGGCAATGACAGATTTTGATATGGAACAAGCGGCACAACTACTGGAAATATCGGTCACGGAACTTGAAGGTTGGATAAGTCGTTTGGGCATAGTGAAACCATAGAACTGTTGAGAATTTGAGCAATGGCTAGAGCAGACCTTAGTAATGGATTGAATCTGAGTGATCGGTCGAGACTCCTTATGAAGTCCGCCGAGCACATCTCAGAGGATGGCGTACCTGAAGTTACACGGTCGCGGATGCGTATGTGGTGGCTCACCACATTCAAACACTACGTGGTAAAGTCGGCCATCCACACTCCGAAATTGGGAAGCTTTGGCAGAATACGTTACGAGAGCGTATGGGTGTTGGAACACAAGAACGGCAAACGATGACCCGCTACGACATTAAACAGGATACGCAACAAAGGTCACATACTGACCAACGCACGCAGGAGGACGCGTTTGGGCGTGTACTGGACGATTTTGGCGGAAATGTGAGTTTGGCGGCCAAGGCCTTGGGAATCGAGATTGAAACACTCCGGGGATGGACGGAAGGGGTTTGCCCTGGGACTGTTTCAAGGCCGGAAGAATGGGCGCATCATATCGGGGTGTCGCGTTCCGCACCTACCTCGGCCCGGCCGACGGCCGCCCCTGACTAATGAGGTAAGCTCTTTCGGATACGCGTCCAAACTGAGGTGAAAGCGCAGAGATTCCTACACCACCAGAAGTAGCCCACGATGAGAGTCCTTTCCCACGTTCCGAGAGCGATGACCGGCATCGTTCATCGGCGGTAGTAGTGGGGTTCAAGGACAGCGGAAGACACGTAGAACCTGCGCTTTCTTCCTTGGTTAGCAAAGGACCGAGAGGATTCAGGAGACCTCTTCTAGGCAGTGAGCCTTGCCACCGCATCGTGGGCGGATACCACGCAATCGTTGAGACCCACCCCACGAAACGCGCTTCCGGCGAAAAACAGCCCCGGGTTGCGTTTCTGCGCGGCCTCGATGGCATCCAGTATCGCCCCGTGGCGCAAGGAATATTGTGCAATCCCCCTCCCATGACGGAACACCCAGTTCGCTTCCGCCGCCGTGCCAATCTTGAGCAAAGGATGCACTTCGCGTTCCAAGCACGAGACTAATTCCGCGTCGGAGAGTTGAATGGCCTCCGGGTCCGTTGCCCCGCCGAACATCGTACGAAGCAGTATATAGCCGGGCGCTGCCTGCCGGGGAAACAGTGATGACGTCCAGAGACACCCGAGGGTCCGTTTCCCCTGGTTCCGCGGCACCAGGAAGCCAAAACCGTCCAGGTTGTGACCGACCTGCTCTTCGGAGTACGCTGTACACAGCACCACGACATGGGCGTATTCAATCTCGGACAGCGCCGCCGCGAGGTCTTGGTCCAACTCGCTGACGATCGGGGCCGAGGCATACGCCGGCAGCGCCAGTACAAGCGATTTCGTGTGGACCACGGTACCATCCTTCAATTGAATCTCGTAGCCGCCATTTCGCCTCCGCAGGCGCTGTACGGAAGCATTGAGGCGAATTCGTTCTTGCAGCACTTGATAGGCGGCTTGGGGCAGCACGCCTATGCCCTTATCGAAAGTCGTCAACACACCGCGCGGTCCGATGGGGCTCGCGCCTTTGTCCTCGCGCTTCTTGGCCATCAGGGCTTTGAATAGACTCCCGTATTCACGCTCCATCGCGGCCATGCGCGGAAAGCAATGCGCCAATGAAAGTTGATGCGCATCGCCCGCAAAAATACCGGAGACCATCGGCGACACGAGCGTGTCGGCCGCCTCGCGTCCGATTCGGCGAGCGGCAAAGTCCCAGATGGACTCGGGGGTCTCGTCCCGTTTTCCGGCGATCAGAGGTTCGCAGAGTAGTCGCGCCCGTCCACGCAGAGAGAGTAACGATGTCAGCAGAAATCGCGGCGGCTGGACGACTTCCATTAAGCGACCGTTCTTTAGAATAAATCGGTGTTCCGCCGCGGCGTTCGCGCTGACGCATTGCTCGCTGATACCGAGGTCTCGAATCCACTCCAGCATCGTCGGTTCCCGATTCAGGAATCCGTTCGGTCCCCAGTCCAATGTAAACCCGTTCACGTGGTCGGTGCGGGTATGGCCGCCAACCGCATTTGCGGCTTCCAACAGTAGGACTGGGTCGCGACCGAGATGGCGCGCGAGATAGTACGCGGCGCACAGGCCAGTCACGCCTCCGCCCAAAACAGCTACATTTACGTCGTCAGACATCTCTGTCGTCTCATCCGGAAGACATTCTATCTTGACAATAGAACTTCGCGACCGGTCATCGCAAGTCGGTAAACTCGTCGCGGGCGTGTAGGTGACTCGTGGGGCCAGCGAAAAGGGGCTGGATTGGCGTAGGCGATTGACATATAAGGACTTACAGGAATGAAAGGGTTGTGATCCTGGTGAAAAACCGTGCAAAATCTGTGAAAAACCGTACATTTTTGGTGAAAACCTGTGAAAAAGCGTGCAAGATTCGTGAAAAAGCGTGTAAAATCTGTGAAACATTTTTGTAGGAACTATTCGATTGCGGATTGCGGATTGAACTGATTGCGGATTGAACCGATTGCGGGTTGCGGATTGTGAACGGTGAAGGCTGGAGCGGGGTGGCAGATGACGTGTAGGCACATATTCCTCCTTTCCTGGGCAGGCCGCACCGAGGCAGGCATGCCCGCGTTGCAAATATCCCTCTATATATATAGCCCCGGGCGTTGCACTGGACGTGTGAATTATGTGAACACTGGACGGCGAATTACGAAATGGAACATTTTGCGAAACGCGGGGGAGGTCGGGGAATAGAGTTTAGGGACAGGGTACAAGGACCAGCAGGGGACTAAACCCAAGTCAGTCCACCGGTCGAGATAGCGGCTACCCCGCGACGACTACGCTGCCCCGGCCTTTCCGACCGCCTTCAATCGGAATGAGCGGCAGGATTCTGCCGTATTACTGGGCCGGTGCGGATTGCGGCCATAGAGGAGGCGAATTGTGTGGTGTCGCACAAGAAATGAGCATCGAAATCCGGGTAACGTCCCCCACTTCCCCTGATACCCGAACCCAAGAAGAATCCGCCGCGGCGGACAGCGTCCCTTCGACGAACTTGTGCTATACTATGCCATCGAGCGTGCGATTGTCAGAATACGTGGACGGTGGCGCGGACGCGGCTTACAAGCTTTAACACGGCCTGCGCCCCGACGGCGTTTGGTCGGATGTCAGCCCGGCCGTCGAAAGCGAAATCACGCTGGTGGTTACGACATTCGAACCGTCCAGGAGCTTTTGGGTCATAGCGACGTCAAGACGACGATGGTCTATACCCACGTCCTCAATCGGGGACCCGCCGGAGTTCGCAGTCCCGTGGACGAGCTTTGAGGCCAGCGAAGATGGACATTATATGCCGATCCGCATAACACGCCATGATAAATGGCCACACGAACCAAGAATGGCTGATATTGCAGGGATTATCGTGTATTTCCCAAGAAAACCGACGGCGTCTTATACGGACAAGAAACCAGAATCCCGCATCTTATGCGGATCAATCTAATTATTGTTAGCCACAAGAAAGACTTGAAAGATCCGACGGTATGACGTATTGTAATACCGGAGGTGAAAGATGAGCACGGCAAAAATCGCAATTTCCATTGAAGAAGAAGTTCTGGGCAAGCTCGACAGGCTTGTTTCGTCCAAGGTATTCCCGAACAGAAGTAAGGCCATTCAAGAAGCGATCAAAGAAAAGCTCTCTCGGGTCAATAGGAGCCGTTTGGCACGAGAGTGCGCGAAACTAGATCCAACTGTTGAAAAGGCTATTGCTGAGGAAGGGTTTTCGCGGGAAATCGAAGAATGGCCAGAATACTGAGGGGCGAAGTCTACTGGGCAAATCTCGATCCGGCAAAAGGGCACGAACAATCCGGCCAGAGGCCAGTGCTTGTCCTCAGCCAAGATGTCTTCAACGAGCGGTCGGGTGTCGTCATTGCCGTTGCTCTTACCAGCCAACCACAGAAGGCGGGATTCCCGCTCACTCTTCCGCTATCCAGTTCTTCCCTTCCGAAGCAATCGTGGGTTAAGATCAGCCAGATTCGTACTCTCTCGCGTGAGCGTCTCGGAAAGCGCATCACTAGGATCTCGCCGGAAGAACTCGACCTCGTCATAGAAGGCCTAAATGAAATCATAGGTGGCTAACCCGGCAATGGAGCCGACGGTGGCTATCGTCAAGAGGCGGGCGCCGGTCCGCGTGTAGGGGCGCCCCCGCGGCTCATCGCTACGTTACACTCTCCCATCTGCCTTCTTGGCCTTTTCCGCCAGTTCCTGGCCGGCCGCCGAGAATGTCCCGGAGGTCCGCCTGCACCGGCTTCACGAAGGCAAGCGCGAGGTGCGTGTGTTCGACGACGTAGACGACGATGTGACGATGCCGGCGCGCAGGTTTGGCAAGCGCCTTCGCAGCTACCACGCAATGGGAAATACGGTCCAGGCAAATGACGAACAATTGCCTTTGCCTTACAATATAGGGACGCTATACCGAGCGGGAGAAGGCGTGATGGACGGCGGTTTTTTGGAGGTAGGCATCGAAGACGGTGGCGACGTTGCGGATGAAGACTTGGCCGAGCGCGAGGACTTTCAGGTTACCATTTTCACGCGCGAGAAATCCTTGCTCGTAGTACTCGCGCAGGGCGTGTTCCTCGCTTGCGAAGTACGTTTCATAGGCTACGCCGAATCGCTTACCTAGCTCCTGGGTATCCAGATAGAAATTGCACATCAGTTGCCGAATGACCCACGCTCGAACGCGGTCGTCCGCCGAAAGATGGCAGCCGGAAGCCGTCGGGAAACGTCCTTCGTCAATGGCGGCGTAATAGCGCGACAGCTTTTTTTCGTTCTGCGCGTAGACGCCGCCGACCTCGCTGATGGCGGAAGTTCCGAACGAAACCATTTCGGCGGCCGGGACCACGGTGTAGCCCATGAAATTGCGATGCAATCGGCGTTCGTGCATCGCGACCGCCAACTCGTCGTAGGACACGGCAAAGTGATCCATCCCGATTGCTTCGTACCCTGCAGCCAGCAAAAGTTTCCGAGCCGTAGCAATCAGGTCGTATTTTTCGGGACCGGTGGGTAGTTTCCCGACGTCAATGTGGCGCTGATTGTGCAATTTCGCGGGTAGGTAGGCATAACTATAGATGGCCAGGCGGTCCGGATGAATATCAATGATCTTGTGGATAGTCTCGGTCCAGGTGTCGAGTCGCTGACCCGGAAGACCATAGATAAGGTCAATGTTGATTCCCTGGAAGCCCACCTCGCGACACCACGTGAACAGTCGCCGGGTCTCTTCTTCAGACTGGTTACGGTGAATCTCGCACTGAACTTGCGGGTCGAGGTCTTGTACCCCCATGCTTACTCGATTGAACCCCAACTCGCGCAACGTCTCGACTTGTTCCCGGGTCGTCACTCGGGGGTCCACCTCGAGGGCGGTCTCCGCCTGGGCATCCACAGTAAAATGCCGCGCGACCGAACCGAACAACTGACGAATCTGTTCCGGAGACAAGTACGTCGGGGTGCCACCACCCCAGTGCAACTGTTTGATCCAACTACGGCCAGCCAGCGCCTGCGCCGCCATGGCCAGTTCCCGGTCCACGTAACCCAGGTACTTGTCGGCGACTCCTTCCTTGCGGGAAATGACCACGTTGCAACCGCAAAACGCGCAACGCTCGTGACAGAATGGGACGTGTATGTACAGAGACAGGGGCTCGTCCGGACGGGCTGCCGCGTCGGCCAATGCCGTCCGGTATTCCTGGTCGGTAAAGTCCTCCCGCCATTCTGGCGCGGTCGGATAGCTGGTATAACGCGGGGCCGGCCGATCGTACCGAAGAAGCAGTTCACGGGTGACTTCCACCGCTGTTTCGGGCGGGTTCATGAGTGTATTAGGCTCCACTGAAATTATACGTTCAACCTCGGCAACACTCAAACCCGAAGCATCGCTTCTGGCCACGCGATGAACCGAGAGGTCTTCGCGGCTTCAGCGAAATTGCGAGGCCCAGTGTTCCATCCGCTGGTCTTCGTGTTTCATGCGCCAACGGAGGAGTGTTTGGCAGTAGTCGGCAACAACCGCAGCATACTCTGGCTGATCGGCGAGGTCTTTTCGCTCTTCGGGATCATGCTTGAGGTCGAAGAGGAGTGGCGGCATGTTCTCCAACCCGAATTGGACATACTTATACGAAGTGTCGCGAACGACCCATAGCACACACGAATCGGGGGCCGCGGCAGGCACGTCGCGCATCCGGTTTCGGAAATCGAACTCGAAGTGAATTCGCTTCTTGGGAGCGGCGTCGGGTGTGTCGCGGACAAGGCCCAACAGGCTTTGCCCTTGAAACCGGTCCGGAATCGGAACACCGAGAAAGTCGAGCATGGTCGGGGCGAAGTCAATGGATTCGCAGAGATAATCAAGGCTGCGACCGCGCATTGCGTCCGCGGCGCGAGTCGGCTCCCGAATAATGAGCGGCACGCGCATCGTCTCATCGTAAAAGTGGGCCTTGTCGGAAAAGAAATGATCGCCCAGATACTCGCCATGGTCTGAAGTAAAGATGATGAGGGTGTCGTCCCACTGCGCCGTCTCATGTAGTGCCGTAAAGAGTCTTCCCAGGCATGTGTCGAGCTCCGTGATCATCGCATAGTAATTAGCTTGCGTCTCCCGCAAGTCGCGCTCCGAAACCAATGCCGGTTCTCGCCGCATGTGCCGGAGATAGGGATGATCGGTTTCCAATTCCTCCGGACAACGGTTCGGCGCCGGCATCGCGGCGGGATCGTACATGTCGTTGTATGGCGCTGGCGCGATGCGGGGCGGATGCGGTTTGATGTAGTTCAGGCTGAGCACCCAACTTTTTCCCCTGCGCTTTGTTAAGTAATCAATCGCAACCGACGTGACAAATTGCGACTCGCTATCCTCGGCGCGGTAATAGGCCGGATACCGCAATGGCAAATGTTCTCCGGGACCTTCCGCGGGGATATCTGGTTTATGGATGGTATCGTGAGTCAACAACCATTCGGGATAGCCCTTCCTGCGCAGCCAATCGAAATACTCCGGCGAGTCGTACTCATGATACAGCCGCGCGTCCAACCCCGGGAGGAAATTAGCATAAGACAGACCCGTCGTTCGTCGGTCGCCGACCGGGAGCATCCGCGGGTCCACGGCATAATCGTTGTAGCCGATGATGGCCGGCGCATATCCCACATCCCGAAGCACCTTGGCCACATTCTCCTCCGCGTCCATGAGCGGCGTCATGTTGTCCACGGTCCGGGTCGAGCATTGGTAACGGCTCGTATATATGCACATCCGGCTCGGACCGCACGGGCACGCCTGCACAAAACAATTCGTGAACAACACGCCCGTTTGCGCCAGCGCGTCCAGATTCGGCGTTCGAATGATTGGATTCCCGGCGGCACCAACGCAATCCCAGCGATATTGATCGGCGATTATAAAGAGGACGTTCATGGACTCGGGTCTTGGGCTTCCAGACGATCTAAAGCATCCGACCCACGGGATTCAAGGTCGAGTGAGCCGCCCGTTCGGGCCACGAGCCGGGAAGATATCGGCGATTGTGACGGTTTGTCTAGAGAGGGCTGGACGGAGATTGTAGCCATGAAAACCATTGTTGGGGGTCGAGGCGGTGGTACTGAGAGGCCCACCCGCCTTGTCGGGAACTTTCTGTTGCTGGCAACCACCTTCTATTTGACGGCTCTGCCGATGCCGGTCCGGGCGGAAGTAAGCTGGTCAATTCCAGCGCCGCTTAACAGCAACGCAGACACCGACACGGGCTTCGATGATCTTTCCCATTTTGCCACAGACGGCGCCGGCACTTGGGTCGCGGTCTGGCAAAGTACCGAAACCCTGGGCGGCGCCATCGGATCAGATCTGGATATTCTCTTCGCGCGCTCCATGGACAATGGACTCACCTGGTCTTCACCGGCGCCATTGAACACGAACGCGGCCGGTGACGCGGGCGATGACACGGATGCGCGTGTCGCCACCGACGGAAGCGGCGTGTGGTTGGTGATTTGGACGAGTGGGGACAATCTCGGCGGCACCATCGGCACCGATAGCGACATCCTGTTTGCGCGCTCAGCCGACAACGGCGCGAACTGGTCAGCCCCCGCCCCTCTTAATACCAACGCCGCGACCGACGTCGCATTGGGCGGCGACCAACACCCGCACCTCACCACCGACCGCGCCGGGAATTGGGTAGTAGCTTGGGATTCAACCGAGAACGTCGGCGGCGCCATCGGCAACGATTTCGATATCCTATATGCGCGGTCATCTGACAATGGCGCTTCGTGGACGGCGCCGGCGGCTTTGAACTCGACGGCCACGACCGACAGCGCCGGCGACGAGCGACCGGAGATTATTACGGACGGGGCCGGAAATTGGCTGGCGGCGTGGCGCAGTTCGTCCGGCACCTTCGGGTCCGATTTTGATATTCTTTGCGCCACGTCCACCGACAAAGGGGCCAGTTGGAGTGGTGCATTCCCGTTGAACGACGACGCCCTCGGCGATTCCAAAGACGACACGGAGATTCATTTGGCAACCGATGGCGCGGGGACATGGGTCGCCGTCTGGCGACTTTTCCTCGGCGGCACCGGAATTGACACGGACTTGCTCTACGCCCGCTCCCAGAACAATGGTGTGATCTGGTCCAGCCCGATCATTCTGAACAGTAACGCTCTGTCGGACACCGGAAACGACGAACACCCCCGGGTGGCCACGGATGGTCGCCGGAATTGGGTAGTCGTCTGGGACTCGAACGATACCTTGGGCGGTACTATCGGGGGAGACAAGGATATCTTCTTTGTCCGGTCTACCGACAATGCCACCACCTTCAGCGACCCGACCCTCCTCAACATCAACGAACCGGACATAGCCGGTCTGGATAGTTTCCCCGAGGTAGCCAACGACGGTGCGAGCACCTGGCTCGCGGTGTGGCCGACACTCGAGAATCTGGGCGGCGTGATTGGCTTTGACTCCGATATCGCCGTGGCGCGGACAGAATTTACCGGTACGTTACAGGGCCGAATCACCGATGCTGATACGGGGCTACCGGTGGATTGCGCGACCCTACAGGCCATCGCATTCGCAGACATCAACTACCGCAAGGAGGGTTCCGGCTCGAACACTTGGTTCCGACTCGAAACGCTTGCCGCCGCCGATGCGGTCTACCATGCGGCAGTGACCGACCTCAACGGACAGTATCGGTTCGATGGTTTGCCGGAAGGCGATTACCGACTCGAGGTGTATGGCGTCGAACACGAGGGCGCCGTGCTGCAAACCGCGGTGGCCGGCGGCGCGATGACGGTCGAGGATATCGCGCTTGCCCCGCGTATTCTCGCGGGGGGCATCCGCGGCGGGGTCCGGGACGTGGACACGCTGACCGCGTTGGTCGGCGTGCGTATTGATGCCAAGATCAATGAGACCCTCGTGGCCACTACGTTTTCCTGCGGGACCGGCCGCTACTCCTTGAACGGACTCGTAACGAAGGGCAGCAAGGCCACGACCGTAGATTTGGACTTCACCGCGCCCGGATATTCGACCACGCAGACCGCGGTTCCGCTCGAACCAGGACAAAACGGGGAGTCGAACGCGCGAATGGAAAAGGCCGGGATTTTCCCCGGTATCCTGACGGGCGTGGTCAGCGACGCCATTGATGCCACTACGATCGAGAGCGCCCGCATTTCCATTTCCGGTCCGGGTGCCTTTGTTTCCATCACAGATGCGAACGGGGTCTACACGTTTCCCGCGCTGCCGGAAGGTCGCTTCACGGTGCACTCCAGCGCGTTGGGTTACCTTAGCCAGACCCTCTCTCAGGCGGTGCAAAACGGCTTCCAGACCACGGTGCTGAACGTTGCCCTGACGCCGGAGAGCAATAATCCATTCGACATTGACGGCGCAGACGGCGTCAACGCCGTGGACGTGCAACTCGTCATCAACGCCGCTCTGGGTATTGACATCGGGGGACTCAATGCCAATGTAGACGGCCAGAACGGGGTGAACGCGGTGGACGTACAACTGGTAATTAATGGCGCGCTAGGAATTGTAAAGAGTTTCTAACAAAACCGAGTCGCACGCCCAAACCCGTTCTTTCGTCCCGGCCGGGACTTGTTCCCTTCGCACCCAGAAACCCAGCGATTCATCGCTGGGACACTGGCAACCAATCTGGCCCAAGCCCCGCAGGGGCGAAAGAGCCGCCGAGAAAAACGCGCTTTCCTCTAGGAGTTTTCATGAAGTAGACCCCACCTCCGAATCGGGATACTTTCGCTCTGGACGCAGACCTCCGAGTACAAGTTACGAGCACTAGGCCCGATTACGAACCTCGATTGCGAATCTCGATTACGATTCCGAAATCTCGATTGGTTGGGGATTTTCGGAATAAACTCGACTAAGACACTTAGCGGTGAGATTTGCAATATGGTGCGGTGATTTCGGTTGAAAATAAGAGGCAGGGGCGCGGGGTGTCGCGCCCCTGCGGTACGGGGAGGGGATGGAGGGATTAAGGCTTCAGGGCCGCGTATAACTCGGCCACTTTGTCCCAGTTAACAACATTCCACCACGCAGTGATGTAATCCGGCCGGCGGTTCTGGTACTTCAGATAATACGCGTGCTCCCACACATCT
Source organism: Candidatus Hydrogenedentota bacterium (assembly GCA_016209895.1). Classification (GTDB taxonomy): domain Bacteria; phylum Hydrogenedentota; class Hydrogenedentia; order Hydrogenedentales; family SLHB01; genus JACQVH01. The sequence goes on from JACQVH010000225.1 coordinate 38,372, forward strand.
AAACCAAGAATGGGCGTCAAACCTTCCATATACGGCGAATCCTGGTTTGCCGTGCTCTTCGCCACCAACTTCCCGCCACCATCCACGCAGAGCCACGACCAGCCGCTGCCAAAACGGGTCACACCGTTCTTCGTAAAAGTCTCTTTGAACGTGGCAAAACTCCCGAACGTAGATTTAATGGCCTCCGACAATGCGCCCTTGGGCTCGCCGCCCTTATTCGGTCCCATGATCTGCCAGAACAAAGAATGATTGGCGTGGCCGCCGGCATTGTTAGTGAGCACTTGCCGTTTAGCCTCCGGCACGTCCTTGATATTCTTGAGCAATTCCTCAACCTTCATCTTGGCCAAGTCCGGAAGGTCTTTAAGGGCGTCGTTCGCGTTGTTGATATAGGCCTGGTGATGCTTGGTGCGATGGATTTCCATCGTCATCACGTCAATATGTGGTTCCAGAGCCTCATTGGGATAGGGTAACGACGGCAGTTCATAGGGCATGGTTCCAACTCCTTCCTTCTTCTCCTCAGGCTTCGCTTCTGCGCCCTGGACTGCGGCTACCGGCATCAACGTCCATCCCGCTGCCCCGACGCTTACTCCTGTAAGAAAAACTCTTCGGCTGATTCGTCTCATTCCTCGACCCCATGGTCTCTAGCAGTACACGGTCATTTGCTTCATAACATCATGGCCACCCATTTGATTCCTCACGTCGAGGGAACTCACCCTCCCTCGTCAGACCTGCCGCATCCAGACAACTCCGACACCTCCAACCCGAGTAACGCACACCGGAAGGAAATAACGCTGCTCCCGCCGATGGTTTATTCCTGAAATCTCAAACGTTGATCCGGCAGGTTTTATTGCCTTGGGGGCGCGCTACGAGAAATAGGTACAGAACTCTGGTACGATGGAGTGAGGAGATTTCGATGGGCCAAGTCGTCAAAGTAGCGGAAATAAGAGATATTCCGGAAGGAAAATGCATTACCTTTGAGCACGGGTACGAACGAATCGCCGTGTATCGCGTCAATGGAAGTTACTACGCCATCGGGGACACCTGTCCGCACGCCGGCGGACCGCTCTCCGAGGGGTTTCTGGACGGAACGACCCTGACCTGCCCGTGGCACGGCTGGAGCTTCGATTTATGCACGGACGCCGGTGACGATGGCGCGTGCCGCTACAAAGTCCGGATTGAAGGCGAAGACATTAAAGTCGAACTACCGTAACCCCCTCACGCGTCCCTTCCACCGCAGCCCCACGGCAAACCTATCCTGGGAGGGCGCACGTCCTCGCGTGCCCTCCCTATTCGGCGACGAGGTCGTGGTCGCGTCAGAATTTCGGGTGGCGTTTTTCGAGGTAGGACATGACGCCTTCGCGGTGTTCGGGGCCGAGGAGGCTTATGGCCTGGAGATCGGCTTCGAGTTCGAGGGCGTCACGGAAGGTCGAATGCATGGCGTTGCGTATTCCACGCTTGATCATGCCGATCGCTTTGGGTGGGCCGGCGGCGAAGCGTGCCGCGCGGGATTCGGCGGCGCTTACTAGTTGGTCGTGGGGCACAACTTGGTCTACGATACCCAGGCGAAGCGCTTCATCAGCGGAGACGGGGTCGCCCAACGCCAGCAACTCGAATGCCTTGGCCGGACCGACCAACCTGGACAGCAGAAAAGTGGAGCCGGCGTCCGAACTGAGTCCGCGATGTACAAAGGCCCACGTGAACTTCGCTTGATCCGATGCGATCCGGAGGTCACACGCCAGAGCGATGTTGCAACCTGCGCCCACGGCGGGTCCGTTGACGGCCGCGATCGTGGGTTTTTCGATTTCGTAAAGCCGGTCTACCGTGCGATGAAACGTCTGAACGATTTCCCGCGCCCAAGTCGGGTCGGGCTGTTCCGCAGTCAGCGCCTTGGCCATCTCCTTGACATCGCCGCCCGCGCAGAAGGCTGGGCCGCGTCCAGTCAATATGATAGCTCGTACTTCGGAATCGGCAACGGCGTCGTTTAGTGCGTCCCAAAGATCATTTGTGGTGGTGGGGATTCGGATGGCATTGCGCGCTTCGGGGCGGTTCAGTTCGATCCAAAGGACACGTTGCTTCTTGGTGACCACAATATCCTGGGGCATCGTCAGTTCTCCTTCTTATGTACGGCCCGCCGCGTCATTTCAAACTCCTTCCCTCGGTCGTTACTATAGCACGATCAGGAAGAGGATCAATTCGAGTTCGATGATGAGGTGGGCCAGGAACGGCAAGAGGACGTTCCGGCGGGTCATGGTCCAGCGGGTCGCAACTACGGAGAACAGGACCATGCCCAATGTTTCGGGCCAAGGTTTTTGCACGTGGTAGGCGCCCTCGATGAGGGGTACGAGCAGCCAGCCGAAGCGCGGCCACTTTGCCTGGACACTAGTCACTAACACGTAGCGATGCAGGAATTCCCAGCCTGGAAGCCAGGAACAGGTCCAAATTAGCAGCCGAAGGCCTTCCGTCAATTTGAGAGATAACGGCGCGGCGCCGAGGCTGGGATAGGTTTCCCGCAGAGTTGGCACGAAGCCAATTAGCGATATTGCTGCGACCCCGGCTGCCATCAGCCCGGCCAATATCCCGAAGTCCAGGGTTTTCCACCGCTGGAAGGTGAAGTAACCCCGGTCGAGATGCCGGTGGATGAGTATTAGCGGGATGATCAACCAGCCCAGGAACTTGAGTAGGTCGAAGCCGATCGCGGTTCGCCAGCGGAAGACGCTCCAATCAATCCCGAATTGGATACGATGGGTTGCGAGCGTATCCACCGTATGTACGAGGACGATGTAGGCGAGGACTAGTGCCGGACCTATTGTCCACAATCGCTGCGACGTGGCAGGGCGCGCCTCCTTTTCTGCAGGGTCCGTCGCGGCGGGTTCACCGGGCAATGCGTTTTCCTTCCGCGGACTTTGGAAATGGGCAGAGGTCGGCGACGCAGCATTGGGAGCACTTGGGTGCGCGGGCCTCGCAGATAGTCCGGCCGTGGAAGACGAGAGAGTGCGAGAACATCGTCCAGTCCTCGCGGGGCACGAGCTTCATCAAGTCCTGTTCAATCTTATCGGGATCGATGTGCTTGCTGAAAGCCAGGCGGTTGCTGAGGCGGCGGCAGTGCGTGTCTACGATGATTCCGGCAGTGTGGTAGCATTCCCCGAGGATGACGTTCGCCGTCTTTCGTCCGACGCCGTTCAGCTTGAGCAAACCTTCCATCGTATTCGGAACTTGGCCGCCGAACAGGTCGAGCATCGTGCGGCAAGTCTTGACGATACTCCGGGCCTTCATTCGATAGAAACCGCAAGACCGAATTTCCTCTTCCAATTGCGGGATGGGGGCGTTGAAGTAATCTTGCGGTTTTCGGTATTTCTTGAAAAGCGATTCCGTGACGATGTTCACGCGCTCGTCGGTGCACTGCGCGGCCAGGATGGTGGCGACGAGTAATTCCAGTGGCGTCTCGAAATTCAGCGTGCAGCGGGCTTTCGGATAAGCTTTTCGCAGACGCTTGTAGACTTCGGCGGCGCGGGATCGGTTTTCGGCGCCGGTCATCTTGTTTTTCGCCACGCCAGGAATTCCTCCACCGTCATGCAATTCAATAAATCGCCGGCTTCAAGCCAACCTTTGCGCGCGATGCCGAGGCCGTATTGCACGTCATCCATACCTTCCACGTTATGGGCATCCGGGCCAATGCAGAATTTGAGGCCTTTTCCCTTGGCAGGTTTGATATGGCGCCAGTCCAGATCCATCCGGTAAGTGTTGGCGTTGATCTCTATCGCGACCTGATTCGCCGCGCAGGCGTCAAAGACCGTGTCGAAGTTAAGCGGATATCCTTGACGTGACAACAGCAATCGCCCGGTGGGATGTCCCAGGATCGTGGTTAGGGGATTCTCGACGGCCTTGACCACGCGCCGGGTGGCTTGCGTTTCGGTCATATCCAACTTGCTGTGCACGGAAGCGATTATGAAATCAAACTTCCTGAGCAACGCTTCCTCATAGTCGAGGCTGCCGTCGGAGCGGATGTCCGACTCGACACCCTTCAGAATTCGGAACCTGTCCAGGATTTTGTTAAGTTGGTCAATCTCCTTGTGCTGGCGCAAGACATCTTCCGGTTTCATACCGTGGGCATAACCCGCCGACTGGCTGTGGTCGGCGATTCCCAGATAATGATAGCCTCGCTTCTGTGCGCCCCTCGCCATTTCGGCGAGGGTGGCGGAACCGTCGCTGAAGTTGGTGTGGCAGTGGATGATTCCCCGCAGGTCTTTCTGTTCCACCAGCGTCGGCAGTTCCCGTGCGTCGAGTTCTCCCATATCCTCGCGGAGCTCGGGTGGGATGTAGGGCAGGTCCAACGCCTTGAAGATGGCGGCCTCGTCGCGGCAGGGGACATTCTTCTCGTCCCGGAAGAGGCCGTACTCGTTCATTTTCAGTCCGCGGGTGCGGGCCCGTTGCCGCATGGCGACATTGTGTTCCTTGCTGCCGGTAAAGTGGTGCAGGGCATAGGGGAATTCTTCATCGGTGACCACGCGCAAGTCGGCAGCTATCCCCGATTTCAGCACGACACTGGATTTGGTTTCGCCTTCCGCTGTCACGGTCTCCACGTTCGTGAGGCGCACCAAGCGTTTCATGAGTGCTTCCGGCTTATTGCTGGACGCGACGATATCTATGTCTTTGACCACTTCTTTCCGGCGTCGGATACTGCCGGCGACCTCGATGCGAATCACCGACTTATCGGAGGACAACCCGCCCCGTAAAGATTCAGCTTCCTGAGAGGCGGTCGGGAAGAGAAACAGGCCCTGATGCTTTCGGGCGAACGCGATGCCGTCGAGGATTTTGTTTTGGATTTTGTCGCCCAAACCGTGGAGTTTGGTGAGGCGGTTCTCAGTACAGGCATATTCGAGTTCGCCGAGCGAGCGAACGTTGAGGTCTTCGTAGAGTGTCTTGACGCGTTTCGCGCCGAGACCCGGGATGCGGAACAATTCGAAGAGCGTTTCCGGGAACTTGTCTCGCAAATCCTGGTGATATTTCAGTTTCCCGGTGGCGACGAGTTCCTCAATCTTCTTTTCGAGCGCATCTCCGACCCCTTTGACCTCGCGCAATCGTTTCTCCTCTACGACGGTGTCGAGGTCTTCTTCCAGTTGCTCGATGGCCCGCGCGGCATTCGTATACGAGCGCACTTTGAATGGATTCTCTCCGACGAGTTCGAGCAGGACTGCAATTTCTTCCAGAACCGCCGCTACTTCTTTTTTTGTCATTTGGTTGCGCTAAAGGGTTAGATCCAACGCGATCCTCAATACTTCTTCCATGCGTTTGACGAAGAAGAAATGAACTTTCCGGCGCGCGGTTTCCGGTACATCGTCCAAGTCGTTCCGGTTTCGATCGGGCACGATGATTTCTTTGATCCGCGCGCGTGTGGCGGCCAATACTTTTTCCTTAATGCCGCCGACCGGCAACACCTGCCCGCGCAACGTGATCTCGCCCGTCATGGCCAGCCCGTTCTTGACCCGCCGGCCTACCAAGAGGGAGGCGACCGCCGTGAGCAGGGCGACGCCGGCGCTTGGACCGTCTTTCGGCACCGCTCCCGCCGGGAGGTGAATATGAATATCGTACTTCTTGAAGATGTCGGTCGGTATCCCAAACTTTTCCGCGTTGCTGCGGATATAGCTCAAAGCCGCTTGAGCCGACTCGCGCATCACATCTCCAAGCTGTCCGGTCAACACCAGCTTCCCTTCGCCCGGCATCCGGGTCGCCTCGACAAACAGGATATCGCCGCCGGAGACGGTCCAGGCCAAACCGGTGGCGACCCCGGGCATCCGGGTGCGCTCGGCCACATCATGAAAGACCTTGGGTTTGCCGAGGTACTTGGACACTCCTTTGGCGTTGACGGCAATGGCGGCCCTGCGGCCATTGGCAAAGGTGCGCGCGCAAGCCCGGCATACGTTGGCGACCTCGCGTTCAAGGTTGCGGACTCCGGCTTCCTGGGTGTACGAGGCAATAATTTCCTTGATCGCCGACGGCGTGAAGTTCAAGCGATGCAACGTAAGCCCATGGGCTTCCACTTGTCGCGGCACCAAATAGTCATAGGCAATCTTCAGCTTTTCTTCGAGGGTGTAACCTGGAATCTCGATTACTTCCATGCGGTCCCGTAGCGCCCAAGGGATAGTATCCAGGATATTTGCGGTGGCAATGAACATTACTTTTGAAAGATTGAACGCCACGTTGAGATAAAGGTCCGTGAAGGTATCGTTTTGGGCGGGGTCCAGGACTTCCAACAACGCCGAGGACGGATCGCCGCGAAAATCCGTCCCGACCTTATCAATCTCATCGAGCATGAACACCGGGTTATTGGACTGTGCTTTGCGGATGTTCTGGAGAATCCGCCCCGGCAATGCTCCGACGTAGGTTTTGCGGTGTCCGCGTATCTCGGCCTCGTCGCGCATTCCGCCGAGCGACATCCGCACAAACTTTCGCCCCAACGCCCGGGCGATGGATTTTCCGAGGGAGGTCTTGCCGACACCGGGCGGCCCGACAAAGCATAGTATGGGACCGTGGGCGTCCGGCTTCAGTTTCCGTACGGCGAGGTATTCGAGGATGCGGCGCTTGACCTTCTCCAAACCGTAGTGGTCCTCATTGAGAATTTCCTCCGCGCGTCCAATGTCCAACTGGTCAACCGTCGCGGCGCTCCACGGAAGTTCGACGACCCAATCCAGGTAAGTGGTGATAACGTGGTATTCGGCGCTGGCCTCGTTCATCTGGGCCAGTCGGTTCAATTCACGTGTGGCTTCCTGCTTGACTTCGTCGGGCAGCCCTCGCGACTCCATCTTTTCGCGATACTCTTTAATCTGCGTACCGCTGCCATCGCCTTCGCCAAGCTCATCCTGGATGGCTTTGAGTTGCTGTCGCAGAAAGAATTCCCGTTGTCCCTTGTCAATCGAGCTCTTTACATCGTTCTGGATCTTGGTGGAGATTTCCAGCAATTCAACTTCGCGCGCCAGCAAAAAGATCAGCCGTTCCAGCCGCTGCTTGACGTCCAACGTCGCCAAGATCTTCTGTTTTTCCTCAGTAGAGATGTTCAGGTTTCCCGCGACCAAGTCGGCCAAGAATCCCGGATCCTCGATGTTCTCCAAAATCGTGCTCGCCGCTTCCGGCACATTGGGCGACAGTGCGATGACACGGGACATTTGCAGCTTGACCGTCGTGGTCAGCGGCGCCACTTCGGCGGGATTCGACGGTGGGTCCTGGAGCGGCTCGACTTTGACCACGGGATAGGGTTCTCGCTGCACGACACCCTGTATCCGAAATCGCTTCAGAGACTGAACCGCAATGTAGAGACTACCTTCGGGACTGCGTTGCAATTGCAGCACGCGGCCGATACACCCGATCTCGTGGGCGTTCTCGATGCCGTCCCCCTCGGCAGGTTGACCCCGATACGCGACCAATGCCAGCAACTTGTTCCCCATGACGGCATCATCCACCAGTTTCATTTCGGTCTGACTGGTGAGACGGATTGGCACCACCGACATCGGGAACACGACCTGATTGGTTAGCAGGATCAGAGGAAGAGTGTCAGGAAGCTCGGTCATTACCTCCGTCGGAGGCGGCGCCGGAGTTGACGATTGTTCGCTCATCGGCGTTCTCCTTTGGGCAATGTGATGGTGAGATAGCCGTTGCGAAACTCGGCCCCGATATGCTCGACGTCGCAATGTTCGGGGAGCGCAACGGTCCGCACAAATGGGCCGTAGGCGATTTCCATCTGGTGAACATGTACGGTTGATTCCGGAATGCGTTTGGGCCGCAGTCCCGAAATTCGGAGTACTTGATTTTCAACCCGTACAGAGATTTGATCCCGCTCCACGCCGGGGAGTTCCACCACCACCACCCAGGTGTCGTCACGTTCGTAGATATCCAGGAGCGGCATCCATTGGGTGGCATCCAGCGGAGGCAGACCCGATACGTTGGGCAAGCTGGAGAGCACGCCGTACATTCGCGTAAAGAGGCGCGAGAAGTGTTCCATGCCGTGCACCCTCTCAAACGGTCGTGATCTCAGTATAGCGGTGAAGTGCCGGCGGAGCAAGTGTCCAACAATTTCCAACTCGCAATTTTGACCCGAGTTCTGGTAATATACATGTACTGGGTTTTCCGCGCAGTGGCAATAACCTACACAATGGCGCGTCCAATGACTTTCGGAGGTACTCATGCGAACTAGTCGGTCGGATTTTATCGCACTCTTTTTATTCCTGACGTTCACTTTCCTTTTGCTTAGCAACGCGTACGTCGGACGCATATTTGCCCAGGGTGACGAGTCATTCCTCAAGATCGAGCCGATTGGGCACGTCCTAGCGGAGATAAACAAGAACTACGTGGAAGAACCCGATCTGGATAAGGTCGTCGAGGGCGCGCTGGTCGGCATGATGAATCGCCTGGACAAGCATAGCGCCTATATCTCCGCGTTGGACTACCGGCAGTTGCAGGATGACACCCAAGGCGAATTCGATGGGATCGGCGTCACCATCAAGCTCGATGACGATCAGAATATTGTGATCATGCAACCCTTGGAAGGCTCGCCCGCCGCGAAGGCCGGGGTGCAGCAGGGCGATCTGATTTACAAGATTGACGGGACCACTACGACCGGTATGAGCCTGGCCGATGCTGCCAACCGGATCAAAGGGCCGCGTGGCACCACGGTTCACTTGACCCTTGTGCGCCGCCACAATGGCGACCAACAGGCCGAAATCGTGGAGTTGGACATCAAGCGCGACAAGGTGCCGCTGTTCAGCATCAGCGAGGCCCGGATGTTGGACAAGGGCATCGCCTACCTGCGAATCCGCGACTTCAAGACAACTACTGCCAAAGAGACCGCGGATAAGATTCACGACCTCGAAAAACAGGGCATGAAGGCTTTGGTCCTTGATCTGCGCTGGAACCCGGGCGGTCTGTTGACGGCGTCCAAAGAGGCCTGCGAACTATTCCTTCCCAAGAACAAACTGGTCACCTACACTAAGGGCCGGAAAGCCGGCACCGGTAGCCCCACCGAAAACATGAAACTCTTCACTGAGCGGGAGCCGGTCATCCCGGAAAACCTTCCCATCGCCGTATTGGTAAGCGATTCCACGGCGAGTTCGGCGGAGATTGTCACCGGCGCGCTTCAGTACTGGTCGCGCGCCATCATCATCGGCGAAAAGACGTATGGGAAAGGTAGCGTGCAGACAATCATTCCGTTGCAACGTCCCGAGGGCAGCGCCCTCCGATTGACGACCGCGCTCTACTACACCCCCGCCGAGGTCACCATTGACAATCAGGGTATCAAGCCGGATGTCGAGGTGCCTATGGATAAGAAGGAACAGGCGGAACTCCTGAATCAGATGTATGAATCGTTCAAGGATGATTTGTCGAAGTTGAATCAACAGAATCATGGCTCTGTTACTGGCAACGCTCCGGCCGAAGGATTGATCGACGACAAACCCCTGCAAAAAGCGGTCGAGATTCTGACCGAGAACGCCGTGTTCCAAAACCTACTCGCGAAGTACCACAAAGACCCGCGCGAGACCCAGGTGGCCGCGACCGGCGAGACGAGCGACGAGTCGCGCGCCGAGGGACTCGAGGCGCTAGTCGAGCAATAATGCGACCGGACGGTCGGGGGAACGATAAGCTACGGTCCGTCTCGATCGAGCGGAACTACATCCGGCACGCCGAAGGTTCGGCGCTGATCGCGTTCGGGGCCACGAAAGTCCTGTGTACGGCGACCGTGGATGAGCGTATACCGCCGTTCCTCAAAGACAGGCGCCAGGGCTGGGTGACCGCCGAGTATGCCATGCTGCCGCGGTCGTCGCAGGAACGCGTTCCCCGCGACGCGGTAAAGAAGGGCCGTTCTCTCGAGATTAGCCGCTTTATCGGTCGTTCGTTGCGTGCCGTTGTAGACCGCACGGCGCTAGGGGAGCGTCAGATTCTCGTTGATTGCGACGTCATTCAGGCCGATGGTGGAACCCGCACGGCATCGGTCACGGGGGCGTATATTGCACTGCACGACGCCCTCCAGCATTTGCGAACCCAGGGGAAGATCGAGACGTTGCCACTGCTGGGCCAATGCGCGGCGGTCAGTCTGGGCATTATCGAAGGCGAGCCAAGGCTAGACCTCTGCTACGAGGAAGACGCCGTTGCGGAAGTGGATATGAATCTGGTGATGCGGAGCGATCGGACCATCATCGAAGTGCAGGGGTCGGCGGAAGGCAAGCCGTTCGACCGGTCTATGTTAGATGAGCTGATAGACCTCGGCGAAAAGGGGATGCGCAAACTGTTCGCTTTACAAGCCGAAGTCTTGAATCGCGCCAATTGTGATGCAAAACACTAGAACGTTGCTGATTGCCACCGGAAACCGCGACAAGGCCGCGGAATGGATTGCCCTTCTGTCCGGACTCCCGTGGGAAATTCGAAGTTTGGCGGACTTTCTCACGATGGCCGCGCCGGTCGAAGATGGGGCGACTTTCGAAGACAACGCCCTCCTCAAGGCGCGGCACTATTGCCGGAAGTTCGCGATGCCGTGTTTGGCCGACGATTCCGGCCTGGTCGTGGACGCACTCGACGGCGCACCCGGCGTGCATTCGGCCCGCTATGCCGGTGAAGCCGGTAACTATTCGGCGAACAACGAAAAGCTGCTGAACGCGCTCGCCGGGGTGCCGGACGCGGAGCGGAGTGCTCGTTTTGTATGTTGCGCGGCGCTGGCCGAGCCCGATGGTCATAACCACGTGGAAATTGGAACGGTGGAAGGTCGCATCGCGCTCGGAAGCGGCGGCCGCCACGGTTTCGGCTACGACCCGATATTCATTCCGGACGGATATCAGGAAACGTTTGGAGAATTGGACCCCGCAGTCAAACAACGCATCAGCCACCGGGCCGAAGCCTTCCGCAAAATGCGCGAGTATCTCCTCAGCCAAGCATGAAGATTGTTGGCACGGACACCTTGGGAATCGCAGAAACGGCGCGAGTCCTGCGAAGCGGCGGCGTAGTGGCGTATCCGACGGAGACGGTGTACGGA
>JACQVH010000226.1 GCA_016209895.1 Candidatus Hydrogenedentota bacterium
AGCAACATGCCATCCAAGCCTGTGCCGCGCCGAACAAGAGCACCACCCCCACGAGGTGCCAATCCAATTCGTGCCGGAGCACCGTCATCAGACCGGCAATGATCAGCGTCGTGACCAGACCTACGTAGGGGATCAGATTCGCGAACATGCCGAAGACCGCGATGGGAATGGCGAACGGCACGCGCAGGCTGAGCAGTCCCACTGCATAGATTAACCCCAGACACAGGCATACCAGCAACTGACCTCTCAGAAAACTCCGCACTTGAAGGTCCACTTCTCCCACGATGCGGAAGGTGGCGGCACGGTGACGTGGCGGCACCAAATCTTTGCCCCCCGCGATCAAATGGTGAAAATCTTTCAAGAGATATCCGGCCACCACGGCGAAAATAGCCAGATTTCCTAGGAACACCAAGACGTTGAGAGTGCCGCGCCCGACCGAGGCGGCAATCTGGCCTACGGTCGTGCCGGCGGACTGGCCCACGGCCGGCAGCCATTGTGCGAGCCGATTCAGGAATTCGTTGGCGTGGAGCTTGACGAAGGCGCTGATCTTCTCCGCGACGATGGCCCGTGCGCTGAGCCCCGCGTGCGCCTCGTCGCGCCAGCCGAACCGCTCCACGATCTGCTCCAGGGGAAGCCGATTCAGCCAATGGTCCACCCGAGCGATCAGACCGGTCTGCGCCGGGGCCGCGCCGACGTTCGCGTCTTGAATAGCGGCCGGACCCAGGGTATCGGCTTCCGAAATCAGGTTCGGGATGAAGAGGAACGGCACGCTGAGGACCAGAAGCACGCCCACAATGCCGAGGCCAACGATGGTTACCGCGCGCGGCAGCCGTTTCCGCTCGAAGGCGTCCACAATTGGATTCAGGACGTAAGCCACCAGAAACGCCAGAAACAGCGCAATCAATACCGGCCGCAACAGATACGCCAAAAGGACGGCAAGAATTATTGCGACGAGTACGCATGCCGCCCGCACCCACGGATTCGTGAACACCGGTTTGAGGGTTTCGTTGGTCATTAACCCTCCACGTAGAAAAGGGCGTAGTACGCTCGTGAAGCTGCAAAATCAGGGAACCCATCCTTTAACAGGATTCGCGCAGCGGCCAGACTCTCGGCCGCTCGTGTTAGCAGGGCCTCAATCTCGCTCATACGGACACTGCTTCGCGACGGACATTCATCAAGAAAGGTGTGTGGCGGACCTCGTAATCCGAACGGGTCACGAAGGTGGTCGAGATTACGACGTCGTATTCCAGGCTTATCTCAGCGGATACCGTGCTGGTCTTAAGAATTAGCTCTCCGTAGTCGAACGGTCGTTTCATGATGCACAGGACGTCAATATCGGAATCATCCGCGGCATCCCCCCGCGCCTGTGAACCATAGAGAATGATCGAATCGAGATCGTCACCAATTATTCGATGTACCCCTTGACGGTATTCGTGAAGTACAATTTTCAGCCGATCTTCCTGATTCATCTTGATTTCCCTGCCTTATTATAGCCGTTGTGGTGTGTCCCCGAAAGCGTCGGGTTTCCCCCGCCCCGCCACGGGTCGCGCTTGCCGGAGCTGATATCAGCGCGTAACGCTACTCCCTTTACCGAAGACTTCGGGGTGTGAGATTCTTCGCCGGCGCTCAGAATGACAGAAGGGCCGTCCTTCTCGCAAGTACTTGACCATTTTCTCATGCCGAGTCCCGCGCCGCGCGGGAAAGCGTATCTTGCATCGAGGACGTTGGGTGTGCGGGATGTTTCCCTTGCCGGCACGTGGTCGGAAAGACATCTGGGCCGTGCTATCGCGCTCCACATTGCCGATATGGGAATGATCGGGTTTGCCGGGTAGGCAGGATCGGGGTCGGGGTGCATAAGTGCTTGGTGTGCAACGGTAGAGGTGGACGCAGGATGGGGTTTTGGCGTGAAAAAGTGTGCACAAAACGTGTATAAAACGTCCACTTTTTGTGAAAAAATGTGCATAAAACGTGCAAAAACGTGCAAGATCTGTGCATAAAGTGTGCTACTTTTTTGTAGGTTTTTCCTCAGAAGGGCACAGGGACGGACACGGAACCATGGGGACAGTTGTCCCCGGTCCCCTGGGTAGAAGCAAGTATGGCAGCGGTCCATGATCAAAAGTCCCTCTATATATATAGCCCCCGGTGTTGCACTCGACGTGTAAATTGTGTGAACACTGAACGGTGAATTGGGAGGTG
>JACQVH010000230.1 GCA_016209895.1 Candidatus Hydrogenedentota bacterium
GCTCCGTACCGTGTCATCGCGGACCACGCGCGCGCGTTGGCGTTCATGATTGCCGACGGTATTCTGCCCTCGAATGACGGGCGGGGGTACGTCGAACGTCGTTTATTGCGGCGGGCGGCGCGATTCGGTCGCGAGCTCGGCTTGGAGCGGCCGTTCCTGCATCAAGTGGCGCAAACGGTGGTAGACTTAATGGGCCATCAGTACCCAGAGTTGGTGGAGAAACGGCTCCAGATCGAAAAGATCATCCTGACGGAAGAAGAACGCTTCCGAAGCACGCTGGCGCGGGGCATGGACTTGCTCGAGGGGATTTTCGCGGGAGTCGAGAAATCGGGAACGAAGGTCGTGCCGGGCCGTGATCTGTTCCGACTCCATGATACGTACGGGTTCCCCTTGGACTTGGCGACGGATATTGCCACGGATCGCGGCTTTCGAGTAGACCGCGAAGGGTTCGACGCGGCCATGGCGCAACAACGCGAACAGGCGCGCAGCGCCTGGGCCGGGAGTGGCGAGGAAGCGTTGGCGCCGGTGTATCGTCACGTACGAGAGGAAGTGCGCGATACCGAATTCGTGGGCTATGATACGATGCAAAGTTCGGCTCGAATCCTGGCTCTTATCCGCGATGGTCGGCGGCAGGATTCCCTGTCGGAAGGCGAAGAAGGGGAGCTCATTCTGGACCGAACCCCATTCTATGCGGAGGCTGGCGGCCAAGTCGGCGACGTTGGGACACTGGAAAGCGTCGAAGGAAGCGGCCATGTTTCCAGCACAAAGGCTCCGGTCGGCAGAATGGCCGTACACTACGCGCGTGTGATGCGCGGGCGCTTCTCGATTGGCGACGCAGTCACTGCCCAGGTGGATCGCGACGCACGCGAGGCCACGCAGAATCACCATACCGCGACTCACCTGCTACAAGCGGCGTTGCGCGATATCCTGGGCGATCATGTGCACCAGGCCGGCTCGCTCGTGGCGCCGGACCGGCTGCGCTTTGATTTCACGCACTTCGAAGCGATAGACCATCAGCGCTTACAGGACATCGAGCGCAAAGTGAATCAGTTTATACGCACCGATGCTCCGGTCTCGATAAGATTTATGCCCTTGGCCGAGGCCCGGGCGGCGGGCGCGATGGCCCTCTTCGGTGAAAAGTACGCGGATACGGTCCGGGTGGTGCAGGTGGACGATATCAGCAAAGAGCTGTGCGGCGGCACCCATGTATCGCGGACCGGCGTCATCGGCTACTTCAAAATCCTGAGCGAGTCCAGTATTTCGGCGGGCGTGCGGCGTATCGAGGCGTTGTGCGGCGAGCCCTGTGTCGAGGCCCTGCAAGGCCGCGAGCGCGGCTTAACGGGCGTGGCGCAGTTGCTGAACTCCGGTGTGGACGATTTGGAGGCGCGTGTTCGGACTTTGATTGATGAAAACAAGCGACTGACGAAGGAAGTAGCTAAATGGAAGCAGGCGGTGGCCACCGGCTCCTCCGTGGACTATATGGCCAAGGTGCAGGACATTGACGGCGTGAAGCTTTTGGCCACCGAGGTGGCGGACCAGGATGCGCCGGGGCTGCGCCTGGTGCTCGATAAGCTGCGCGAAAAGCTCCCGTCCGGCGTTTTGATTTTAGGTAGTGTATCCGAGGGAAAGGTGGCGTTATGCGCGGGTGTCTCGAAAGACTTGGCGGCTCGGATCAAGGCGGGTGACATCGTGAAACAACTTGCGCCGGTCGTGGGCGGCGGAGGCGGGGGTCGTGCGGACATGGCGCAGGCCGGCGGCAAGTTTCCGGACAAACTGCCGGAAGTTATCAGCAAAGCGCCGGCGTTGGTCAAATCGCTGCTGGCGTGAATAGAATTCGTGTTTCCGAGGTAATTGCGTCCTGTGAACAATGAACGTACGGTGGGGCTCGACGTGGGTGAGGTGCGGATCGGCATTGCTGTCAGCGATCCGCTCGGCATCATCGCCCAGCCCCGACAGGTGCTGCGCCGCACGACCCTCGCGGAGGATCTTCAGGCCATCAAAAGTCTTGTAGAAGAGTTGGCGGCGATTCGAATTGTGGTAGGACTTCCGCTCGATCAACATGGCAAACCGGGACTGCAGGCGGAGAAAGTGGAACAGTTCGTGGCGGCCTTACGCAGCGCAGTGGCGGTGGACGTAGTGACGATGGACGAGAGGTTCTCGACGGCTGCGGCGCAGCGCTTCCTCATTGACGCCGATGTGAGTCGGCGCCGCCGCAAGAAAGTGATTGACAAGGTGGCCGCGCAACACATTCTCCAGTCTTATCTGGACCGGATGGCCGCTCGAAGGAAAGCGTCGCGCAGTGACGGCTGAGCTCGTCGAGAGCGAAGGGGCAGAAC
>JACQVH010000222.1 GCA_016209895.1 Candidatus Hydrogenedentota bacterium
ACGAATTGAAATTCAGGTAGAACTTCGGGTTAGCCAGCCCGCGACAAGTAACGTCCGTGGGCTGGCCCTTTTTCAGTTTGGGGCATCTGATCCAAAGTCCCTACGGCGCCGCGGCGAGTTTGTTGCCGTATCCGACGACGACAGTTGACGCGAGCAACAGGAGCAGGCCACCGAGCATCCATCGCAGAGTGCGCCTGCTCGAACCGGTCCATTCACGAAAGAACAGACCCCAGAGGTTGCTGAAGATGATGATGAACGCCATGTGCAGCGTCCAACTCGAAAAGTCGAAGCGCCCCATCTGGGTCGTCCCCATCCCGTAAAACAGGAACTGCAGGTACCACGTGACGCCGGCCAGCCCGGAGTACAAGTAATTGCCGAGTAGTGGGGTGGCGGAGTTGAGGTAATCCCGTGCGCTGGCATTGGACCAATTCAGGTACACGCACCAGAGACAATTGGTGGTGAACCCGCCCGCAAGCACGACGACGAAAACCGGCGTGTTTTGCCAAATAGGCGGCGTACCCTTCTGCACGGCAAGTTCCGCGATGGGTTTGCCGGCCGCAATGGCAAAGGCCATACAGGCGCTCATCACGCCCGCAAAGACCGCCACCCATACGCCCTTCACGAAATTGAATTCCTTGATGGTCGCCGTCTTAGCCTCATCGGAAAGTTCTCGCTCCTTCCGCATCCCCGCGATTCCGCATATGGCTATTCCAATCATGCAAAGCGCCACGCCGCTCAGCACCGTCCGGCCGGACATGGAACCCACCAGCGCGCCGAATTCTCCTTGGAACATGGGCGGGATAAGCGTCCCAAAGGCGGCACAGAATCCGAGCGCGAGCGCGTAGCCCAGCGACATTCCGAGATAACGCATTGAGAGACCGAAAGTAAGACCGCCAATTCCCCACAACACGCCAAAGAAGTACGACCAAAACAGGCTCGAAATCGGGGCGTGGTCGAGGACGGGCCACAGGTGCGGGACCATTGCGAGCGCCGCGACCCACGGCGCGACGATCCAGCTAAAGACGCCGCCCACCAGCCAGTAACTTTCCCAGGACCACGCGCGCACGCGCTTGAACGGGATATAGAAACTACCGGCCGCAAACCCGCCCGTCGCATGCAGCCCCACGCCTAGGAAAGGATTTGGGTCCAAGTGGTTTCCACTCCATTTTCGAGTAAGAAGGCGCGTTGTTGATTCATAGCGACACCGTCTCGAATGGCCAATCGAGCAGTGTTGCCACCTTCTGAAAAAGGCGGGCATTGTGGCCGACCGACATCGCAAAGTGATGGGTCGGGCCGCAGGCGAACCAGGCGTCCATGAATTCGCGCGGCTTCATCGCAAATCGGATGGGGGTCATCGTATTGCCGATGCGAAGAATCTCGCCGCCTGTTGCCTCGCCCTGGTTCACGATCATTTTCAGCCGACCGTCACGAGTCTGCGTGACCCCCAGTGTCGTGACCGGACCCGTCTTGACTTTGGCCTCGACCGAAACGCCGCGGCCCCATTTACCGTGGTAGAGGCCCATGCCGCGCAGTATCGGTTTCTGGTCCGAGATGGCGATGTGGAACGGACCGTCGTGGCCCATCAAAATTGTCTGGTCCACGAAATCTGTGGCGACCATCTCGCTGTAACTGCCCCCCACGCCGAGAATGTCGCAGATTTTCATGGCGATCGCCGTCTTGGCATCCCCTTCGCCGGAGCACGGGATACCGCGCGCCGTCAGAAGCGAATGGCCGAGGATGAAAGCTTCCTGCAGCCGTTCGTTTTCATTGCCCGGCGCGCCTCGGTAATAGTAGGCCAGCGCGTCCAAGTTGAACTCGCGAACCAGCTTCTCCTGCGCCACGGCCACCGTGCAGGCCCAGTCCAACTGCTCCGGTTTCGGACGTTTGGCCAGCGGATCGGCCGGCGAGTCCTCGCTGATGATGAACGTGTCTTCCACTTCATGGAGCTTGGTGGCTTTCTCGTCGGTGGTCACTGTCGGCAGTAACCGTGCGAGGTCGCACATCTCGAGCGTCGCGACGTGGAGACCGGTCTGCGCTTGAATCATGGTGAAATCGCTGTACATGTCGAGCATGCCGGGATAGGTGTGGCCGAGAAAGCCCAAACGACCGTGTTGAAGGGTGCGGACCACGCCGGCCGCGCGTACCCATTCTTCGATTTCCTTCCACGCGGCTATCGCGTCGGGATGGGCATGCGTCTTCTCATGGGCTATCGCGCCTTCGGGTTGGTTTTCCAGACCGAGCAGTCCGCTGACCACATGAAACGCTATACCGGCGCGCGCAAAGGCATTGGAAATCTCCGGAACACAACACGCACAGCAATGCGCCAGCCACTCTCCGGTGGCGGTACGCGCGTAATTCATCCGCTCGGCCGGTTGCAAATTCAGGACGATCGCGGGTTTTCGGCAAATCTGCACCACGGGCAAAACGAACGCGCTCATGGCATACGTAGCCGCGTGACACAGGACCAAGTCTGCGTTGTGCTCATTGAAATAATCTCCCGCGCGATGCCCTTGCTCCTCGGAGTCCACCATGCCAAAATTGGAGACCTCCGCCCAAGCCTCGATCTGCCGCTCGATAAACTGTCCGTAACCCAGGAGACGATCGAGCAATCCCTCGAACTGGACCCAATAGTGCGGGTGGCCAATCGAGTACAGGCCGACGCGGGCCCGCAAGGCCGGCTTGATCGGCGGCAGGCTTTTCATCAGTCGGAACTCAGTTCGACCACTTCGGTCGCCTGGAGCGTCACCGGACCAATTAAACCGGAAGGCTGAAGCGGCGCATCTTTCTTCCACAGCCGCCACGTCGTGAACGTGAATCGGCCGGCCGGACTCGGCTGCTCCTCCGCGACCCATTGCGGCCACTCTTTCAAGGTGCCGTTGTCGTGGCGCAAACTGTCGTCCGGCAACTGCTCATCGCCGATCAGACGATTGACCCAAAGATTCACCACACTTACTTTGAGTTGGTTCTCGCCGGCCTTCAGCGTGTCTGTGACATCCATACGGAAGGGCGGTTTCCACAGCGACCAGAAATCTTTCCCGTTGAGACTCACCTTCGCCATGACCTGTACCGTACCAAGATCCAGATACAAGCGCCGGGACTCGCCGAACAGTTCCTCGGGCACCTTGAAGACTGTCATATAGGTCGCCGGACCAGAGTAATAGCGCACCCCCGCATCACTGTGCTCGCTCCACGAGACAAGCCTCTCCATGGTAATCCGCTCGGGGGTGCCCCACTTCGAGTCGAACAGGACCTCCCACGGACCGCCGACCTCGAGCGGAGTTGGCAAGTTCTGCACGTCACGGGTAAGGTTCCGGGCATTTGGCATGGCCACCTCATAGCGTCCGTTCTGCGACACTTCCATTGTGTACTGGAATTGGTGGTCACTGTGAATTTTCACCGGACAGGTGCTCGCGGCCGGCTCATACAAAGTCATGCGCTCCGCGTCGGTGCCGGTCGCGGTCATGCGGCGGCCGTCGGTGCTGTATTCCAGGATGAGCGTCTTCACAATCCCAACCGCCGGATCATCCCCTTCGGCCATACGAGCTACTTGGAAGCTCATCTCGCCCGTATCCAGGATGTGCTGCGCTTTTTCCCGAACGTCGCGCGTGCGCTGCGGATCGCTCAACACTCCGTAGGTCGCCTTCTCGACCACGATCTTCGTGCTGTCGGCGGTCAAATGCACCGTGTCCCGGTCATCCCCGGATACAATAAAGGTCTTGTCGCCAGCGGTGTACTCGATGACTACCGATTTCGGCAAGTTGAGCGCGGGATCGTCTCCTTCGGCCAGGCGCGCCACAGAGATATGATACTCCCCCGCATCCACTTTCTTCTGGAGCTTGTAGCGGACGTCGCGCGTGCGTTGCGGGTCACTCAAGACCCCGTACTGTGCCTTGGTGACGAGGATTTTCGGAGCGGTATCCACGACGGACAGGATCGGCTGGCCGTCTTGGGATATCTTCAGCACCGAATTCAAGGGACGCGGCTGGTCGCGAAATACCACGAACACGGACCCGCTCGGCCCCAGGTCTAAAACGATGTCGCTGACACGGTCTCTCTCGGCGAACATGGCCGCCGGTACAATACGGCCGGTATCCGGCCCCCAGAATTCAGGCGTTCGGTTCCGCACGCGGAACGAACAAGCCGCTGTGACGGATTGGGACCTCGGATTGGCAACGAAGTACACGTCGTCCGCGCCCACTTTACGATGGATAAAATCCAAGCGCGCTCCCCCGCTGGTAAAGTCGGGCGGGAAACCAGCCTTTTGTAGCGCCTCTTCCGGCTCGACGCCCCACAGCACGCGTCCCTCCCCAAACTTGTGCTCCTTGATCGTGTTCCCGTCGCAATCGCCCCAAACCTCGTCCGCAATCCGCTTCACCTCGTCGTCACACGCCGGATAGTCCGTCAAACTTGGCGACTTCTGTGGACGCGGCCCGATTACCGTGGCGCCGGCCTGGACCAATTCTCGGATTCTGTGCAAGAGGGCCGGGGTCATGGTCGGCACATTTGGCAACACCAACAGGCCGTAGCTCATCCCGTCCGGCAGGACCACGCGGCCGTTTTTCGCCGTCATCCGCGTCAACACAACCTCCGCGCTGCAGTTGTCGTAGTCGTATCCGTTGCGATTGTGCTCGTGGAACCCTTGCGGTGCGGCCTCGGGCTGCAGATAGCAGATGTCCGCGACAAAAAGCCCCTGGCGCAGTATAAAGTGGCAGCGAGCGAGGTACGCATGCCATGCGGGCGTCCAGTCCCACCAGGTCTGCGTCCGTTCATAATGCACGCCCCAGGGTCCCATGGTCATGCCGGGCCGCCGGTCCCGCCACGGTTGCATCGCATAACGATGGAAGACAAATCGGTTCACGCCCAGACAGAACGCGCGATCTCCCAGCGACTTGAGCGTCGCGGGATGTTGCAGCCAACGTTCGCTGTCATCGGCGGTGAACGCTTCTGCGCCGAGAATGGTCTTGCCGTACGTGTGCACTGCCGAAGCCATTTCCTTGCAGACGCTGAGCGCATTTCCTCCGACCCAGAATTCGCTCATGGGCTCGTCAGCACGCGCCGCATAGGGCAGGTCATCGCACGGGCCGCCGTAGGCCTCGATGGAGAGGCGCAGCCCGTGCTGACGGGCGAGGGTCTGCAGGTGCCCGGCATAGTTCTCGACCACTAAGTCGGAAACGGTCTGACGCAAATCCCACAAGAAGCGCTCGGAAATCTCCAGGCTGTCCACCACGCGACCGGAGAACGTCGGCAAAAACGGCAGGAGATCGTACCCGCGCCGCGCCTTGAATTCCTCGCGCATGCGCGCGGTCCAGTTCTGCGCGCCGTTCTCCCAACTATCAACGTGCGTGGCCGCCAAGGTTTTCCCGGCGCGGGGACCAACGTCATCAATGAGCTTGCCCATCATCCCGGCGAAGTTGGCTTCGATGCCTTCCTTGCTGAGCTTGTCGCACTCCAAACCGCGGCCTGTTGCCGGAGAAGGCTCGTTAGTAGCGCCGGTGCTGGTGTGCCCGAACCGCATTACCGTCCACTTGCCGGCCGGTACCTCCCAAACCAAGCGGCCTTCGTTATCCATTTGTGCAGAAAGGTCGGCAATCTGACTCCGCTCAATAGTGTTTTCGCGCGGAATCTCTGGGGGGATTCCGGGATAGATGAAGCCGACTCGGTAGCAGGCTTTCTGCTCGATGTTGTCAATGCGATACGGACCGGGCGTCGGAAACGCCAGGACCGAAATATCACGATAGTAACTCGCGACCGCTTCCGGCTGCGGGAGGGTGCCCTCGAACCGTTTCGGGCCCTCGACCTCGGTCTCGGTCCAAACCACCTTCTGCATGGACTGCTCCGGCTTGATCCACGGCCCACCGCTTCCGTTCCAACCCGCGTCGTCGTTCATGTTTACCTCGAGACCGAGCCGCTCCGCCTCGGCCACGACGTGTTGGAAGAGTTCCCGCCAGCGGTCACTCATGAAGTCTACGGGGCCCACCGGAGTCCCTTGGTCCACCTCCATGATCAGCACACCGCCGATGCCCACGCGCTCCATTGCCTCGAGGTCTGCGGTAATCCCCTCGCGCGTGATGTTGCCGTTCAGCCAGAACCAATACACCCACGGCCTCGCCGAATCCGGCGGATGCGCAAACCCCGCCCGCAGGTTTTCACTGGATTCAGCCGAATAAGCGCCCCCAGTCGCCGCCAACGTTACACAAAGAAACAGCCCCAATGCCTTGCCCATGAATCCATCCTCCTCAAAACCACCCCGCTCCGGCAGGTCAACTCCTCAGCGCCGGATAGCGCGTCAGCATACTCAAAGTCGTCCCCCGATGCTACGTTATGCCAAACCTGGCCTTGCGATCCTCCTATCTGGACCCCCGACCCCTACGGTTCGTGCCTGAGCTTAGGTCGGGGCGGCCCGCCATACGGCTTGGCGCCGAGTTGAAGCCCACGTTTTTCCACGGTCAGCAACTTCGGATCGGTGGTCGTCGGGGCCTTGATGAAACCGTAGTAGCGGCCCATCCAGTACGCGTCTAAGTAGCTGGACGGATCGACAATGGCGTAGTCGCCGCCGCCGTCCAACTCCAGCGGATCGCGATCCCAGCGGCGAACCCCTTGCTCGCGCGGGCCCAACGCTCGCGTGTCGGTCACGTAATTCGTGTAGCCCTTCGGCACTTCTAGATCATGTCGGTGCGAGTTGGTAAAACGGTAGTTGATGCATTCCAGCGGGTAATCGCGCAAATGCTGCACCGCCGCCTCGTTCTGGCAGTCGTTTCTGGTCAATGCGCCGTAAAGGTAATTGAACCACGTTTGATTCTCGAAGCGCTTGATCTCCCAGCCTCGCTGCAAGCTCCGCACGTACATCGCGCGCAAGCGAGGGTCCGTCTCATAATTCAGCAGCGGGAAATAGCCAAGGAAGGCCAACCGATCATCAAAATGCGTGTAGTTCGGAAACACAATCTTGGTCCGCAAGGTGTTTTCGGGATATCCCCATTCGAGAAGTTGCGCTTGAGCTTTCCGATACTTCTCGGTGTCCCCGACGATGTGCTTCGCCGTGGCAATAATGTTGAGGGCTTGGGCGGAATTCAAACCGCGTTCATCCGTGTGGTGCGGGCTGTAAATGAATTCCGGTTCCCAGCGGGCCCACACTGTCGGTTTACCGTCCAGATCACGCAGCACCCACCCGTTGTCAATGATGTGGTCGGTCATCCGTTGCACGTGTTCTTGTACGAGCGCCTTCTCGTCGCCCTGCGCCACGAGTTCGTAAAAGATCGCCATCGTGAAGTACTGCGACGCAATCTCGTCACTGGACGTATCCCCCTTCCACTTCCAGAGGCCGTCCGCCGTCAGATTCCATTCGGAAGGCCGGCCGGCCGAGCCGGTCGCGGCCAAGTTGGCCTCTTCACCCACGGCGTAAATCGCGCGGGCCGGGAAACCCTCAATGGGGGTAACTTCCTCGCTCCACTTCACCGTCTTGAACGCGTCAACGGCTTCGGCTCGTACCGCGGGATCGCCGGTAACGGCATACTCAAAGCACAGGGCATCCAGATAGTGGCAGAGCCAACCCACGTCGTTGTCGCTCAGGAAACGCACGTACCGCCCGTCGTCCGCGCGGTTCAGGGTGCTGATAAAACCCAACCGCCTCATTCCCCACTCGTCAATCCATCGCTTGTACCACGCGGCTTTCTTCTGCAAGGTATACGGCTCGTAGGAAATGATTCCCAGTCCGCCGTCGGTGGCTATGTACGCGACCTTGTCGCCGCAGGCGATGGCGTTCACCTTCTCGTGGGGAATCCAGCGATCGCAACCGAAGTAGTGGAAGTCATCCTTTACCGCTCGGATGGCCCCGCTCATAGTGCCCACCCAGTAGTCGCCGTCAAATCCTTCCGCCACACACGTCGTGTCTTCATAACACAAGCCGTCTGCGCCCGTGAGGGTATTCCAAGTCATGCCGCGCAACACGGCCAGGCCCTTGTCCGTCGGCGCCAACAGCCGGCTGCCCACGGCCAACATGTCTCTTGTGATCGCCGTCAGCGGCAAATGGCCCCAATCCTGCACGTCCTCGTAATTAAACTCTCCTTCCTGTATGAAACCGACCTGAGTGGCATGACGCACGTAGACCGTCTCGCCGTAGGAAGCGACGCCCTCGATGGGCAGTCGCGCCGGATGCCGGTTGATCGGCGTGAGGTGCTCACTTTCCAGCCGGTAGACGGTGCGCTCGGACGCCACGACCACGTCGCTTACGTGAAGACAAACGTCTACGTAAGGCCCGGTCGCCACTTTCGTCCAGGTACCGCTCGCGTAACGCCAAAGTCCTTTCGGCCCCGTGGCCCAGAGAGCGTCATCCAGCACTCGCAGGCGCCGGATTTCCGACCGTGGCCCGCCGGCGTGGACCAGTTTGTCCCCTTCGACACGGTACACGCCGTCATGGTTGCCGACATAAGCCGTGTTGTTCAGCACCGCCACCGCCAACAGTCGTTGCTCGGTTTCAATCCGGTCGCTGACTTCTTGTAGATACACTTCATCCACAACCGGCTTCCATCGCGGATTCTTGGGAATGGGAAGGTCGGCAAAGGTGCTAATGGAAACCCCGGTGAGAACAAGAGTAAGTATGGAATATGCAATTCTTCGAGTCATTGAACTGGTCCCTTTCCATTCGTTTATCTGCGCCTTCGACACGCCTCAAGGAAACTGTGGCCGCCCGAGCGTCCGGCCATGCCCGAGCCCGGTCACACTTGGGGGAAGCGATCCAGCAGCCAGGTATGGTGAAGCGGTCCGCAGCCTTTGCCTAGAGGTAATCCCCGCTTGATCGCTTCGGTCACATATTCTTTCGCGGAGCGGATGGCATAAAAGATGTTATTGCCTTTGGCCAGATAGGCCGTGATCGCCGCCGAAAACGTGCAGCCGGTCCCGTGCGAATTGCGCGTCTCGATGCGGGGCGCGGCAAACGGATGAAACGCGCGACCGTCATAGAGGTAGTCGGTCGCTTCCGGGGTAACCAGGTGCCCACCTTTGATCAGCACGTGCTTGGGACCCAAGGCAAGTATCTTCTTCGCCGCCTCCTGGGCCTGGTCTGAGTTCGTGATCGACATGCCCGCCAGGAACTCCGCTTCCGGCACGTTCGGCGTCACCAAATAGGCGAGCGGTAGGAGTTTCTCAGCGAGGACCTTTCGCGCTTCCTCCTGCAACAAAGACGCGCCGCTCTTGGACACCATGACCGGATCCACTACCAGCCGCGCGAGTTGATTGCGAGAAACGGCCACGGCCACGGCCGCCACAATCTCGGCGTTGTAGAGCATACCGGTCTTGGCCGCGTCCGCTCCGATGTCTTGTACCACCAGATCTATCTGACGTACGACGAAGTCGGCCGGAAGTCCGTGTATGGATTCGACTCCGAGTGTATTCTGTGCCGTGCATGCCGTTATCGCGGACATACCGTAGACGCCAAGCATCGCAAACGTTTTCAGATCGGCCTGAATACCGGCCCCGCCGCCGGAGTCGCTACCGGCAATGGTCAAGGCGCGTGCGATGGAAGCGTCACTCATAGACCAACACTCCGGCTACGCAGGCTGTCATGAAGCAGGCCAGCGTGCCGCCGACGAACGACTTCAGACCCAGTGAAACGATTTCCACACGCCGCTCCGGGATAAACGCGGAAATACCCGCGATGAGAATTCCCAGACTGCCCGGATTGGCAAAGCCGCAAAGCGCATAAGTCGCAATCGTGACCGACCGGGGAGTCAGCGTTTGCCCATCTACCATGTTCTTCATTTCAATATACGCGAGGAATTCATTCAAAACGGTCTTCATGCCCAACAATCGGCCCACCGGCGCCAAGTCGTGCGCCGGCACTCCCATAAGGAACGCGAACGGCCGGAAAAACCATCCCATCACATTCGTGAATGAGTGTCGAGTAACGGCTTCGAACGCGAGATTAAGCATATAGACGATGCCGATAAAGGCGATAAGCATCGCGCCCACGTTGAGCGCCAGCGTCAAGCCTTGAGTGGTGCCCCGCGCGGCCGCGTCCACGACGTTGTGACTCTCGACCGGCACTTCAATGCGAACCGCGCCGCGCGTCTCCGGCTCGCCGGTTTCCGGCACCAAGAGCTTCGCGATCAGAACTCCGGCCGGAGCGCTCATCAACGAGGCGGCCAGCAAATGTCCCGGATTGGCGCCAATCTGTGGGCTGGAGTACGCCACCATCACGCTGCCCGCAATGGTCGCCATGAACGTGGTCATCACCGTGCAGAGTTCGGAGCGGGTCATATTCTTGAGATAGCCGGCCAGCGCGGTCATGGACTCGATGCCGGTAAACACCAACAAGGCCGCGCCGAACGTCTCCGCGCCGGAAGTCCGCAGCGTCCGCCGCATCAGGAAGGCGAGCGCGTGCACCGCGGCCTGGATGACGCGCAGATGATACAGCACCCCCGCCACCGCCGAGACGAAGATGATGACCGGCAACACCTGGAACGCGATCAGCGCTCGATACGTCGGGTCCGTGGTCAGGACCCCGAAAAGAAAGCTCGCGCCTTCATTCGCGGAGTTCGTCAGCACGTCTACGAAGACCCGCACACCCGTAAAACAAGCTTCCCCGAACGGCGTCCAAAAGAAGAAGACCCCGATGAGAAGTTGCAGCCCAGCTCCCCAGGCGACGAGCCGCCAGTCCACCTTCCACCGATTCTCCGAGAGTCCCCACGCGATCCCAATCATTACGAATAGACCCAGAAGACTGACGAGACGCAACGCCAAACCTTCCACCTTCGACTTCTCCTTCCGACACCCGCGAAACGAGTCTAAGTCATCGGCCACCCTCAGGCAAACTCCCATTACTCCCGGGTTCGTATAGACGTGCGTACTCAGCGGGCGGAGTCGGGCGCGGGCGGTGCGTTGCTGCCCATCTTGGCTCGCACTCGATCCAGCCCCTGCGCGGCCTGGGCGAGGTCCGGCCTCAACCGCAGCGCTGCCTCAAAATGCTGCGCCGCTTCCTCGAGCTTGTCCCGGCGTTCGAGCAAAACTCCAAAATTGTAGTGGATCGCCGCGTTCCTCGGTTGCAGCTCCAGCGCTTCCCGATATTGGGTGGACGCCTCTTCCGACTTTCCCATCCGCTGGAGCACGTCCGCGAGCATAGCGCGCGCTTCCCAATCATTCGGCTCCAATTGCAGGGCCGCAGCGTAGTGTTCCGCCGCGCCATCGTATCGTCCTTGGCGGCTCAGTAATTCCGCAAGCTTCTGATGAACTTTAGAGCTATCGGGCGTAAACTGAAGCGCGGTCTCGCAATGGGCAACGGCCTGCTCGATCTCGCCGGCCATTCCCAGCGCGCGCGCAAGGTGATAGTGCGCGACGGCATTGTCGGGTTCGAGCGTAATCGCCCGGCGATAATGTTCAATTGCCGCCCGCACGTTGTTCTGCCGGAACAGGACGTCGCCCATTCCGATATGTCCGGATGGTCCCGTGGGCGCAATCTCCAACGCTTTCCCAAAGTGTTCGAAGGCGCCGCCCACGTCATCCCGTCCCAAGCAGGTTTGACCCAGAGTCGTGTGCGCCAGCGCATTGTTCTCCGTAGCCGCCAGCGCATGTGCGAAGAGCGTCTCATCATTCCGCCAGTAGCCGGTCTGCCGCCACGTTAACATGCTCAATACGCTCAACAGAACCGCCATGACCACCGCACGTGGCGCGCGTCCTATTTGCCATTGACACAAACGGGCCACCGCTCCCCAGACGCCGGCAATGAACAGCCCGATGAGCGGCACGTACGTATACCGATCCGCCATGGCCTGGTTCCCCACTTGCACGATACCGATGACTGGGACCAGTGTGCCGACGTACCAGAACCATCCCACGGCGAGATAGGGTTCCTTCGCCCGTCGTCGCACCACGGCCCAAGTAATGAGACCCAGCACCACACCCGCAGCCGCCACTTGCCAGTAGGGCAAAGTATCGCGCGGATGCGGATAGAATGCGGAGAGTCCGACCGGCCAGAGCGTTTTTTGAATATAGACCACGTACGAGACCGCGGCATTGACCGCACGTTGCGCGACGGGTAGTCGCTCGCTCGTGGCCACCGCGCCCGCGCGGTATTGCACCCCATACGTGACTACGCACGCCACGACGGTAAGGGCCAGGAGCGGCAGTTTCTCGACAACCAGCCGAGAGATAGGCAGCCGGACTTGCCGCGACTCGGCCGTCCCCTCCGAATTGCGCACCGTTGTGCGCTGCAATGGCCAGAAATCGAGTAGCAGCAGGACAAACGGCAGGGTCACCACCATCGGTTTGGACATCAGACCCAACACGAACCAAAGCGCCACCGCGCTGTACGCGAGCAATGTGGGCTTCTTCGCATAGCGAAGGTATGCCGAAATCGTCAACAACCAGAACAGCGTGCTCAACAAGTCTTTGCGCTGCGCGATGGCCGACACCGACTCCACGTGTAACGGATGCACCGCAAACAGCGCCGCCACGAGCGCGCTGTCCCACTGCGCGCCGGTCATGCGCTTCAACACGACATACAAGAGAGCCGCGTTCAGCGCATGCAGGAGCAAGCTCATCAAATGATGCCCGCCGGCCGCCAGACCGAACAATTCACAATCCAGCATGTGGGAGAGCATCGTGAGCGGATGCCAGTTCGCCGCGCACTCGCTCGTAAACGCGTACGACACGCCCGCCCACGTCAAACCCGCCCGGACCATCCGGTTTTCAAGTACGTACACGGCATCATCGTAGTGCGTGATGAAGCCATTGAATACTACGCGCGAGAACACCGCCGCCGTCAGAAGACCAATCGCAACGGCAATCAGCGCGGCGGCCCGAGGTTCAAGACCCGAACCGGACATCCGAGCCGGCAATCCTACCGATAATTTTCCACGCGACATACAACCACCAAGGCACCAAGA
>JACQVH010000228.1 GCA_016209895.1 Candidatus Hydrogenedentota bacterium
CGAGATGGCGCGCTCGTTCGTAGACCGCTTAGCCTCGCACGGAATGGACATCACGCTGATCCCCGGCAATCATGATGTGTACACCTTCGAGTCGGTCCGCAAACGACGCTTCGAGCGATACTTTGGCGAATACCTACCGTCGGAAGGGCTGCCCACGAAAAAGCGGCTCACCGGCGGCACGTCGCTGCTCCTCGTGCCGACCGTGTGTCCCAATCTGCTTTCCTCTCGGGGGAGAATTACTGCAGAGACCCTCGAACGCGTCAAGAAACTACTTGAATCTTCACCGGAATCCGTCTTGTGCGCCGCGCACTATCCGCTACTCACGCGGACCCGGACCTATTACTCCCGCCCGTCGCGCCGACTTCGAAACGCTGAAGCCTTGCGGCAAGTCTTAGGGACAAGCGGTAAGCGCATCCTTTTCATTGCCGGCCACACCCACCGCCAGAGTTACGAAGCCGATCCCGACTTTCCACATCTCTGGCATCTCACCGCCCCTGCATTTTTCGCCCGCGACCCGCACGGCGCCGCCCAAGGCGCCTTCAACGAAATTCATGCCCAAACCGACGGCTTCCGCATCCGACAAAAGTCATGCGCCGCCCTTCAGAAAACTCATAGACTAAGTACTGGCGATCCGGCATAGCTCATTCACCCGCAACGTGGTCGTACTTTATGTCGTTTAGGTCTCTTAGGTCCCTTACGTCCTTTCAGGCTTCCAATCATGCCGCATCCCCCCCCGCGAAAGTCCGAAATAGCTTGAAACCGTGCAGACCATTTGGCAATATCCTTCCCACGCTGGCATCTGCCGGGCCGATGATGCACAGCGCACGCTCACGAACGAAGATGATGAGAAATTCACACCGATTCGGTAGGCAGGGCTGGCGTGGGCGAGAATTGTCCATTCCTATTGCCGCCTTCGTGTTCGCCGCATGTCGCATTCTCCCCTCGATGGCCGCCGGCCTGCCGCAAACGATTGACCTGGGATTGAACCAGCAGGACGTCGCTATCGCTGGCTCGGAAGGCCTGCTGGCGAGGCGTGCCCTCGCCACCGGCGACCTGAACGGCGACGGTATTGACGACTTGATCGTCGGAGCACCATTTGCCGGCGGTCCGTTGAATGCACGTTCTAGCGCTGGCGAAATTTACGTCTTCTTCGGTTCGCCTGTCTTAGGGGGACCGCGGGACGTGGCCGGAGAATTAGGGACACGGCCCGACACGACCATCCTCGGCGCCAGCCCCGGGGACCGGCTCGGCGACTTCGCGATTGGGGTAACGGTCTCGGCGGTCACGGTCGCCGACGTGAATGGCGACCAATTAGGTGATCTAATCTTAGCCTCCCCAGGAGCGGCAGGACCTTCGGACTCGCGTCCGCTGGCCGGCGAGATGTACATCCTGTTCGGAACCCGGCAATGGCCCGCAACGATAGATTTAGCCGGGTTCCAAGGGGGCGTGACCATCTTCGGAACCACCGACGAACCCATCGCGCAAGACGACGCAATCGCCGCGGGTGACGTCAACGGAGACGCGATCGTGGACCTCGTCCTCAGTTCCATTGGCGGCGACGGTCCCGGAGGTGCGCGCACGAATTGCGGCGAAGTTTACGTTCTCCTCGGCTCAGGTTCCTGGCCCGGCACTATTGACCTCGCGAGCCCCGGCGTCATTACCACAATCTTTGGAGAAGCCGCCTCGGACCGGCTCACTTCCGCCGGAGCGCTCACTACCGGCGACACCAATAACGACGGCCGCGCCGATATCATCGCGGGAACTTTCGTGTCCTCGGGTCCCGGCGGATCACGTCCCAACGCCGGCGCCGCGTACGTCGTCTATGGCGCGGCCAGTTTGCCAAGCGAGATTGACTTGGCGCAACCCGGAACTTTCACCACGATTCGGGGTCGCACCGACCTGCGACTCACCACCAGTTCCATCATGGTTGGGGAACTCAATGGGGACGGCATCCCGGACTTGGTCTTGGGCGCCCACACCAGTAGCCCTCTGGTTGATTTCCGCCCGGGCGCCGGCGAAGCCTTCGTAGTGTTCGGGTCCACAAATCCACTGGAAGTCGTAGACTTGGCGACCGGAGGCGAGGACGTTCACATCATCGGCGCAGAATCCAGTGATTCCCTCACCGGTGACCACACCGTGGCCGTCGGCGACGTTAACGGCGACGGTATCGGCGACCTCATACTCGGCTCGCCACTTGGCAACGGCCCGCCATTGACGTTCCGGTCCAGCGCGGGCGAGGTTAATGTCTTGTTTGGGGCCGCTACATGGCCGGCCACGATTGATTTGAAGACAACTTTCCCCAATGTAATCATCTACGGCGCCTCGATCTCGGACCTCCTCGGCGTGTCCGGCGCTATCCGCGTCGGCGACATAAACGGCGACCACTTGGCGGATTTGTTGTTGGGTACCTCGCGCGCCGACGGTCCCACGGAGACCGAATCGGATGCCGGCGAAGCATACGTCGTTCTTGGTTCGACCAACCTACCCGCGAGTGTTGATCTCCTCACCGATACTGCCCATACCACCATCTTCGGCGCCTCCACCGGAGATGAACTCACGGGCGAAGCCGGACTCGCCCTCGGCGACCTCAATGGTGACGGCTTGGGCGACGTCGTACTGGGCGCGGCAAAAGCCGACGGCCCCAACGAAGGCCGCATAAACGCCGGCGAGGCTTACGTCATTTTCGGGCAGTCTGCGGCGGTCGTCTTCGTAGACAAAGACAACATTTCCGGCATCGAGGACGGTACCTCCTGGGCCACCGCGTTCACCAAGCTCGATGTTGCCGTAGATACCGCAGCGATACTCGGTGGTGCCGAGGTTTGGGTCGCCGAAGGAGTTTACGACGAAGACCGATTCATCGGCGCAAAGGGTTCTGCCGACGGCTCGCTCGTACTCCAACCCGGTGTTAGACTCTTCGGTGGATTCGCCGGCACGGAAACCGCCCGTGACCAGCGCAATCCCTTCGCAAACCCAACAATTATTGATGGCTCGGTCGCCTTTGGTGGAACGCCGGCGGTGCACGTCGTCACCGGCGCCTCCGACTCCTTGTTGGACGGCTTCTCCATCTTGCACGGAGACGCCCGGCAACTGGCCCAGTCCGGCGGCGGTGTCGTCTGTTTCGAAGGCGCGAATACCACACTCGTCAACTGCGTCATTGCGAATAATCAGGCGACCACCGGCGGCGCGGTCGCTTATTCGGATGCACCGTCTGCCCTCTTCATCCTTTGCAGCTTTATCGGAAACTCCGCCGACTCCGCGGGCGGAGCCATAGACTTATTCCGGTCCAACGCTACCTTCAAGGACTGCGTCATCTTCAACAACACGACCACCGAACTAGCCGGCGGCCTACGGCAACTCGCGGGTTCTTTGGATATCCAGGACTGCTCGTTCCGTTCTAATTCCGCAACGACCGGCAGCGCCGGCGCCATTTATTATGACGGTCCGAGTCTCCTCATCAAAGATTGTATTTTCGAGGACAACCTCAGTCTCGATCCGAGCGCCGCGATCACCAACGCGAACGGTCGTTCCAACATCGTCAATTGCCTCTTCGTCGGCAATCAAATCACCCAAGGGTCCGGAACGGTCCAAAACGTCGCTACCCTTGACGCCCGCATCACGAACTGTACCTTTGCCGATAACCCGGCCGGCGGTATCTCAAGTCTTGATGCCGTAACGAACGTCACCAACTGCATCCTTTGGGGCAACGGACCGACCAATATTATGTCGCTGGGCTCACCCGATCCGACAGTTACCTTTTCCGATATCGAGGGCGGTCACGTGGGCACCGGAAACATCAACTTGGACCCGCTCTTCTCCGACCCATCCCAGCGCGACTACCGGTTGAAGGCTTCCTCTCCCTGTATTGACACCGGAACACTGCAAGGTGCACCCACTGACGACCTCGGGGGCATTGCCAGACCCCAAGGCGAAGGCGTGGACATGGGCGCCGTAGAACTCCAGCAACTCCCCGACGCCGACCGCGACGGAATCCCCGACGATACTGAAGGCACCGGCGATACTGATGGAGACGGCATCCCCAATTTCCTCGACTTGGACAGCGACGGCGACGGCATGTCCGACCGGTTCGAGAATGTCTTCGGCCTGAATCCCTATGATGCCGTGGATGCCGACGCCGACCTGGACCAAGACGAACTCACTAACCTGGAAGAGTTTCTCTTCCGCTCCGACCCGACCGATCCCGACAACCCGCGTCCCGCATTTTACGCCGACCCGCTGAACGGAGTGGACGACCCGCAAGCCGGAACGGCGATCAATCCGTGGCGTACTATCTCTTTCGCGATGACCCAATTCGCCGCCAAGCCGCTCGCAGAGCGTACCCTCGTCCTCCGCCAGGGTACGTATCAGGAATCCGTGAATCTGGTCGAAAACGTGCACCTAATCGGGTCGCGGCTCGGCCTCGCCGTGATCCAGGGCAGCGGCCAAGGAATCGTTGTCGGCGCAACCGCTTCCTCCTTACGAAATCTCGAAATCCGACAAGACGACGCCGATACGAGCGCGTCCGTGCTGCTGGTCATGGACAACGTGACCATGCTGATTGATCAAGTGCGTTTCTCCGGCAACACGCAACGCAATGCTACGGGCATCGTCGTCCGCGGTTTTGACCAGTTCAACTCGCTCATTGCGCGATGCCGCTTTATCCGCTTGGCTCTCGGGATCGAAATATCTGACGCCATCCCCATCGTGCGGAAGTCCATCTTCAACGATATCAGCGGCAGCGCCATCGTCTTCCGCTCGACCGTGGCCAAGGCGCTCCGACCCAAGGACGGCATCGGAGACCAGAACGATCCCAACTCCGCCTACAACACGTTCTTGAATACTGACGGCGCAGCCGTCGTCAATGAAACAGACCAGACCATCCTGATGGAGAACAACGACTGGAACACGGATAACGCGGAGGAAATAGAGAATCGCATCGAAGGCCCCGGTGACTTCATTCCGTTCCTTCAGAAAGGGGCCGGCATTCTGCCTGCTACACTGGTATGCAGCGTCTTCGACGGCGCTTCGGATGCGCCCATTACCAACGCCACGGTCCGCATCGTGAGCCTGAACCTGACGGTCACCCAAAACACCAGCGGCGTCTATCCATTTGCCAGTGTGCCGGGCGGAATCTACACCGTTTCCGTGGACGCCGAGGACTATGAAAGCTCCTCGCAATCCGTCACCCTGGCCGCCACGGAGACGCTCTCGGTGATCTTTCCGCTCAATGCCCTGCCCACTCAGCCCGCCGACATCAACGGCGACAGCGAGGTCAACGCCGTAGACGTTCAACTCGTAATTAACGCCGCCCTGAACATTCCCATCACGGGCGATGCCGATATCAACGACGACGGCCAAGTGAACGCCGTAGACGTCCAACTCGTGATCAACGCCGCGCTCGGCCTCACTTGAACTGCGGCCTTACCCGGCTCGATCCCAAATCGAAAATCGGCAATCAAAAAATCAAGAATCACAAAGGACTGCTCATGTCGTTCCTCGCGCTCGTTCTCTCGTCCTATACCTGCGCTGCGTCCCCTCTCTTTCTGGATGAACGAGCGGCGGGGCTGGGCGATTGGGGGTATCGTCCCGCGGACGGCTCGACCGCCGTGCTGAACCCTCCGTCTTTCACTTGGCGACCAACGAAAGGGGCCAGCACGTACTGGCTGCAGATCGCTCGGGACGAGTTCTTCCGCAACGTCGTCTATTCGAATAACGAAATTCGCTGGTCGGCCCATTGTCCACCAGAACCCCTACCGGCGGGGACCTATTACTGGTGCTACGCGGCCCGCGCCAAGACCGGACGCTGGACGCATTGGAGCGCCGTGCGCTCCGTTACGATCCCGGAAGCAGCGGTACACTTCCCTCAGCCCACGTCGGCACAGTTGACCTCACGACTGTCCAAGGAGCACCCGCGATTGTTCTTCCAATCCGAAGATGTTCCTCGGCTACAGGAACTCGCTCGAGGCCGGTTGGCCGACCGTTGGCAACAGCTCAAAACCGAGGCGGACCGCGCCCTCGCACAACCCCCCGACACGTCCGAGCCCCCCAAGTATCCACCAAACATTGACCACAAGGGCGAAGAATGGCGGAACATCTGGTGGGGTAACCGCGCGCGAATGGTCGCGGTCGGCGAGGCGGCGGCCACGTTGGCTTTCGCTTACCGAATTACCGGCGAAGATAAATACGCGCACGGCGCGCGGGACTTGTTACTCGCGCTCACAAAGTGGGACCCGGACCGCGCCACGAGTTACGTGTACAATGACGAGGCCGCCATGCCCGCCTTGTACCTCGTAGCGCGCGCCTACACCTGGGCCTTCCCAGGGTTCACATCGCAAGACCGCGCCGCGATCAACGACATGATGCGAGTTCGCGGACGTCAGGCGTTCGATCACCTCCAGCGCGGTCCCCATCTGTGGCGCCCGTACGACAGCCATCATAACCGGGCCTGGCACTTCCTGGGCGAGCTGGCCATTGCTTTCTACGGGGAATTCACCGAAGCCAAGCGCTGGCTGGACTACGCCATGACAATTCAGTTTACGGCATATCCGGCCTGGGGCGACGCCGACGGCGGTTGGCACGAAGGTTCCGCCTATTGGCTGAGCTATCTCGACCGTTTCACCTGGTGGGCCGAGGTTTTGCGTAGCTCCTTCGACATTGATGTGTACCGGCATCCTTTCTTTCAACGCGCCGGATACTTCGGCATGTACCTTCTTCCGCCCGGCACGGGGTGTGGCGGCTTCGGCGACCAAGCCGCGGATATGACCTCGAAGCGTATCGCCAACTTCATGGCCGTCCTGGCCGCCGGCGCCGGCAACGGCCACTGGAAGTGGTACGGGGACGCCGCCGGCGGCGACGTCGGGGAAGGATACCTCGGCTTTCTGCGCGCCGCACATTCGCTCGACCTTTCCGCACAAGCGCCGACGGACCTGCCCCCTTCGCTCTGTTTCCGCGGCGTCGGACTGGCGGTCATGAACACGGACCTAATGGACGGAACCAAGAACATCCAAGTTCAGTTCAAAAGCGATCCCACCGGCAAGCAGAGTCACGGCTATAACGCCAACAACGCTTTCCTGCTGAATTTGCGCGGCAAACGCGCGCTCTATCTCACGGGCCGGAGAGACATCCACGGCAGCGAACACCACCGGAATTGGATGTGGGACACAAAGTCGGATAACGCCATTCTCGTCAATTACCTCGGCCAGAAGAA
Source organism: Candidatus Hydrogenedentota bacterium (assembly GCA_016209895.1). Lineage (GTDB taxonomy): Bacteria > Hydrogenedentota > Hydrogenedentia > Hydrogenedentales > SLHB01 > JACQVH01. The sequence continues at coordinate 7,205 of JACQVH010000228.1, forward strand.
GCACAGTTTCTCAGCCACGGGACGAATCACCGCGTTTGATACCACGCCTCGAATAGACGTAGTTGAAGGCGAAGCCGCCGGGTCATACGAGGGCCGACTCAAACGTTGCACACGAAGGATCATCTTCCTGAAACCCCATGCGCTCGTCATTCACGACATTCTCGAGGCTCACGAGCCCGCTTCGTTCCAATGGCTGCTGCACGCCCCGGGCAAATTCGACATCCATGCCGAAAACACCGTCTCCTGGAAAGGCGATGCGGGGCAAGTCTCCATCCAATTCCTAGAACCGAGCGGGCTCAGAATCGGCCAGACCGATCAGTTCGACCCGCCCCCGGCCGCCTGGACCGGATGGAAACTCGGCGAATGGCACCTCATGGCCGACGCCCAGGATAAAGTATCTCACCGCGAATTCGTCGTCGTGATCGGAATTGACAACGCCAACGTTCGCGCCATGCTCGATTCTTCCAACCCGGATTCCAAGAAACTACATCTTGTGTTGCCCCACGGCGCGGCCGATATCACCCTGACCGACCAAAGCTTCCACGTCCAAGGTCTGGGTCTGGACCGCCAATGGGGTTCGTAGCTTTCCAAAGGCATGACCCCGCGAGTATTCTCAATCAGCGTTCTGGAAACGTCACACCACGCGATGATACGATAGTTTGCGCTTGCAGCCGCCAGGCATACCATGGGGGCGGTACAACGTAATTTGGTCCGGGTTTAAGATCACAAGGAGCAACGAATCCTTGCTTGATGAGCGACTCTGGTGGAGGGATTTTCATGAAACGTATCATTCAAGTCGGTGTCGGTGGGATGGGAGCAGTATGGACGGACCGTGTGGCCAACTCCAAGTCATGGAAAGCCGTCGCGTACGTGGATGTGAGCGAGGCCGCTTTGAAAGCGGCCGCCGAACGATTCGGTATGCCGAAGTCGCGCTGCTTTACCAGCCTTGAAGAAGCACTCGACGCGGTGGAAGCCGACGCCCTGCTCGACGTCACACCCCAGCAGTTTCGTAAGGCCACCTGCTGCGCCGCGTTTGACCGTGGACTGGATGTCCTTTGCGAGAAACCTTTGGCCGACAACCTTAGGAACGCGAAAACCATCGTGGCGCGCGCCAAAAAACGCGCCCGGACGTTGATGGTAGCGCAGAATTACCGCTATCAACCGCCCACACAGACCGCGAAACAGTTTATCGAGAGCGGACGATTAGGTGACGTCGGCTATGTCGGGGTTGCCTTCCACAAAGGGCCGAAGTTCGGCGGGTTCCGACAGGAAATGGCGTATCCGCTCGTCCTCGACATGTCTATCCATCATTTCGACATGATGCGCTGCACCCTCGGCGCCGACGTTCGTTCCGTACAGGCCGCCAGCATCTACGCTCCCTGGAATTGGAACAAGGGCGACGCTACCGCCATGGTCCAACTGGAAATGGAAAACGGCGGCGTCGTCAACTATTTCGCAAGCTGGGTCGCTACCGGGTGGGAAACGCCCTGGAACGCCCACTGGCGTTTTGAAGGCAGCAACGGCGTGCTGCTCTGGGAAAACGACACGCTGCATTTCTCAAACGCACCGGCCCAACGCCAGAAACTGCCCCTGGTCAAAATGCCCTCCGTGCATCAGGCGTTCCTAATCGAGGAATTCGCCCGGGTGCTCGACGAAGGACGCGAGCCCGACACCAGCGGCCAACGAAATCTCAATAGCTTCGCTACGACCTGGGCGGTTGTTCGGGCCGCCAAAGAAAAACGGCCCGTTCTGATCAGCGAGATGCTTGAGTGAATCTCCGCGCGTGGACGGTCAATCGGTACGCGTTCGAACCCCTCTTCCTGCTCGCGTTACTCCTGGTGGCCGCGGCGCCAATCTATTGGTACCGCACCGAGATGCTGCCCAGCGCCCTACGCGAGGCCCACGACAACCTGGACCTCTATCAAGAAGTCTACCCCGGCTTTCACTACGGATTCAGCCGCCTGCGGCAAGGGGACTTTCCGCTGTGGAATTCCAAACAACTCTGCGGCATTCCGTTCCAGGCCGATCCGCGCTCCGGCCTCTTTCAACCGCTCAATCTGATCTTCCTGCACCCCTCCACCGAAACCGCCTTGGTGTTGCACGCCTTTACTTGTCTGTTTCTGCGCGGCACGTTCTTTATCTTTTTCGCGCGCGCCCTCGAGTTGCGTTACCTGCCCGCGCTCATCGGGGCAATCATCTACGCCTTCTGCGGCGCGTCCACTGCCGGTATGTCGCGACCCGGTGTAGCCAATGCGCTGACACTGACACCCTTCGTATTCTGGGCCGCCCGCGAATACCTCGAGACCTTCCGCTATCGGAACGCCGTACTGGTCGGACTCGGCGCCGCTCTACTGCTCATCGCCGGAAGCCCCGCAGTATCAGTGGCCCAGTTGCTACTCCTCATTCCATACATTCTCGTCCTAACGCTATTTCCGGTGCGGTCGTTGCGTCCCCCCTTGCCGGCGCGTGCCAAGATGCTGGGCGTAGTCGCCCTGGTCGCGTTGACTCTCTCCGCCGTGCAGTGGCTGCCGACCTTATTCTGGGTCATCACGCTGGATGCGCCGGGCCAGGCCCTGTGGCGGCTCGATCTATCCGCCCGGGCCCCATCCAAGACCGCCGACCTCGTCCTGCAACTATTGATTGCGAAGCCCGGCAGCCTGCCGCGTCTCGCGTATCTCGGCATCGCGACGCTGATGCTCCTGCCCGCCGCGCTGTTCCATCGTAAACGACGCGACATGATCTACTTCAGCGTTGCCGCTGCGGCTTTTGGAGGTTTGATATTGCTGGAACCGGCCCGCGTTCCGGCCGCTTTCCCGCCATCGGCGTTCGCGTTTCCCGCCGTCTTCGCCATTGCTGTCCTCGCCGCGATGGGTGTGGACCGGCTACTGGCCCCCCGCATCAGCAAACACGATCCGAAAATCTGGGCGCCGGCGGGAGCGGTATTGGCCGCCGCCGCCGCCCTATTTCTAATGTGCGGCGCTCAAGCGCGCGGCTTCCTTATCGTGGCCGCGGCGCTCATCATACTCTTCATCGTCGCGCGTCTTCCCGGACTCTCCAGCGCGACCGGCTTTGCGTTGGCTTCGTTGCTCTTTCTGGATTTTGCCGGCGCGAACGCCAACACCAACCGGCATCCCTATCGCGACGTGCCGTCCTGCTACGATCCCAATCGTCCCGCACTTCAACTAGCTGAGGAGCAAGCCCTGAAAGCCCGGGTTTTGATTTCCACGCTTCGGACCGACGTCGCGCTTCCCGAAAATGCCGGCATGCTGTTCCCCATTGACGTTGCCGGCGGTGCCGGCCTTCCACTCACGCGAGACCTGTCCTTCTGGTGGAGCTACCTAAACTCCCCAAACGCTGCCGGACTGCCCACCCAGGCCACCGTTGCAGCCGACGCCCGCCAGCCAAAATTGATAAATGTAATGGCGGCTCGGGTAACTGTGGCGGCGCCGTCCGGGCCTCTCGCTTCCGGAATTTGGAAGAATTCCGGACCCCGACTTCGGGAACTTCGGGCGCCGGGTGAGACCCGCGTCTATATAAACGAAGACGCGCTTCCTCGAGCGTTTTGGGTGCCCACCTGGCGGCTCGTCGAAAGTTTGCCCGGCGCCATCGCGGCCTTGACAGACCCGGCGATGGATACATCCCAAACTTGTACCATTGACCGAACTTCGCCCGGAGTTGTGGACGTTCAGCCCGGGCCGGCCGCGTCTGACCTCTCACTCGCGGCCGCAGAGTGCAGCCTGACTGAACTCTCGCCGGAACACATCACGATTCACGTGAAGGTCCCGGCCGAGGGAATGGTCGTCCTGTCCGATACGTTCGCACGCGGATGGCACGCGACTCTGAACGGTCGGAGGGCCCTAATTTACCGCGCGAACGGAATCTTCCGCGGCGTGTATGTGCCGGCCGGCGAACACGAGATGGTCTTCCGATATCGCCCGTTCACCCTCGTCCTCGGCGCAACCATCACCATGCTTACGCTCGTCTCACTGGCAGGACTTGGCGTAGTCCTCCTCATTCGAAGAAGATAGCGGAGCAACACTCATGCGCATACTCATCATCGGCGGCACGCGCTTCCTCGGTCGAGCGATTGCCCTGACCCTGCTACCGCGAGGCCATACCGTCACCGTGCTGCATCGCGGTCAGACCCGCTGTGCTCTACCTCAAGCCGTGCGAGAAATCTGCTGCGACGCACGCGACCCCGCCGCCCTCGAGCCGCACTTCGCCGAAAACCGATACGACGCCGTTATTGACACGATCCTGAGCGCAAAGGACCTCGAATGGTATTTGCCGCTGGTACACCGCCATTGCGGGCAACTTCTCCATTGCGGCTCGACCGGGGTATATGCGCCGCTGAGCAGGGCTCCAGCCCGGGAAGACGACCCCACGCCCTGCCCGCCCGAATTGGGCGGCTTCGGGGAAAAGCTGCGGCAGGACAACGTATTACTCGATTACCATCGGAAAACCGGATTCCGCGTATGTTCTCTCCGGCCCAGCAATATCTTCGGCGCCGGCGATGTTCCTTTAGATGGGTGGGGTAGCCGCAATCCCGCGTATTTCCAACGAATGGCGGACGGCGCTGAGATTTGGATTCCCAACGATGGGCGCGCGCTGCTTCAGCCCGTACACGTGGACGACGTCGCCGAAGCATTCGGCCTCGCACTGGAATCAAACAAGGTTTCGGGCCAGATCTACAACGTATCATCGGCCGGCGCCGTCACTTTAACCCATTACGCGGAACTGGCGTGTGAACTTCTTGGTTCGTCCCCGCCGTTCCGATACGTTCCGATGAACGACATTCTGGCCACCGGCATGGCCGATGAATCGGGACTACGCTTCGTAAACGAATCGGGGCTCCGATTCGTCTGTGAGCACATGAGCATTGACATCACCAAGGCCCGAACCGATCTCGGCTACACGCCGCGCATGGATGTCCGGGAAGGGCTTCGCGACAGCCTGATATGGATGGCGCAACAAAACATCCTACATGCGAAAATCGGCAAATGAGACTCCGAAGAAATCGCTAGGCATGAACAATCGTTCGTGCTACAATCAAACCACCAATTCGGCGAACCACGACAACTAAGGCGCTTCTTACATGAAATCCAAGAAACTACACGTCGTATATATTCTACCTTCCCGCTATGACGACGAGGGCTACGTCCTCCGTTTCTGGCGCGGTATTCTGCCCTCCAACACGCTCACCGTTCTCAGCAGCTTGACGCGGGCCGCGGCCCAGAACCATGAACTCGGTGAAGACGTCGAAACCACCGTCGAGGTCTTCGATGACGCCGTGCAACGCGTACCACTCGAGCGGATCATTCGCCGGCATCGGCGCGGTAAAGAGAAGGTGCTGGTCGGACTGGTTGGCGTTCAAAGCAATCAGTTCCCGCGTGCCGCCGATTTGGCCCTGCAGTTCCGCGCGGCCGGAGTGCCGGTCATGCTCGGCGGCTTCCACGTCAGCGGCGTACTCGCGCTCTTCCACACGCCTTCCCCCGAACTCCAGGAACTCATGGACCAAGGCGTAACGCTGGTCAAGGGCGAAGTCGAAGCCCCGGGCGTGCTGGCGGGTATCTTGCGCGACGCGCTCGAAGAAACCCTCCTGCCCCTGTACGACATCACCGAGGCCCCCGACCTCTCCACCGCCGCCATTCCTTCTCCCGAAGACCAGTACCTGCGCCGCTTCCTGCACAAGAACATGGGCACCATTGACACCAGTCGAGGCTGCCCCTTCAATTGCTCCTTCTGCACGATCATCAATGTGCAGGGCCGCAAGATGCGCCACCGCTCCGCCGCGTGCATGCTTCAGACCATGGAGCAAAACTACGCCCGCGGCGTCAACTTCTACTTTTTCACCGACGATAATTTCGCGCGGTGTCCGGTATGGGAGGAACTGTTCGACGGACTCATCGCGCTTCGCGAGCGCGGCCTCAAGATTTCGTTCATGATGCAGGTGGACACCATCGCCTACAAGATTCCTAATTTCATCGAGAAAGCCTCGCGCGCCGGCTGTTACCTGGTGTTCATCGGCATGGAAACGATCAATCCCGATAACATTCAGGCCACCGGCAAACGTCAGAACAAAGCCGACCAGTTCGCCCACATGGTCCAACTGTGGCATCACGCCAACATCCTGGTGCACGTCGGATACATCATCGGGCTGCCCCACGACACCCGCGAGTCCGTCCGCTGGGAGCTGGACGTCCTGCGCAACGACATCAAAGTGGATATGGCCTCGTTCTTCATGCTCACGCCCCTCCCCGGTTCCCGCGACCATTTCAACATGGTGAAAGATCGCAAACCCCTCGATGCCGACCTGAACAACTACGACAGTTTCCACGAAACCTTCCGCCACGCCCACTTGGCGCCGGGCGAGTGGAAGGCGGCGTACGACGAAGCCTGGGACACCCTGTTCAGCAAGGAAAACATCACCAACGTCCTCCTGCGCACGCCCCGCCAACGCTACTGGCCCATGCTCTGGCTGTTGATCTGGTACCGCTTCTGTACCCTCGCGCGTACCCATCCGATGGTCACCGGCCTGTTCCGCCTCAAAGACCGTAAGGCCCGCCGGGCCATTTTCGAGCGCGAAGGCGTTCTCCCCTACGCCTGGCGCCGATTGAAAGACGCCGCCTGGGGCGTAAAGACCTACGCCCGTCTCTTCGTCGAATTCCAGGAAATCTGGATGTTGACCCGCAAAGAGGACGACCCGCGCTGGGCCACCCTCGCCGATTTGCGCACCCGCTGGACCGAAGTCCGCCAACGGCTGCGCGAGGTCGAACTACAGAACCGTTGTGACGTCGCCGTAAGCGAAATCAAAGAGATGCTCCACGCCGCCTCCGAGCGGCTGCAGCAACTGAGCGGCGCCCCGGCGCGACTCAGCCGCCGCGCCCGACAGCGCCTGCAGAACATGGCCCAGGAAGCGGACAGCTATCTGCGCTCGCTGGACGTCTCGATGCCCACCTGGCGGCACGTAATCACTGCCGAGAGCTTTATCAGCGAAAAGCTGCTGACCGGCTACGAAGAACTGGCCATCCGCTACGTCGCCAACCGCCGCCAGCTCAATGCCTACCGCCAAGAACTTATCGAGCGGCTCAAGACCGGCCGCATCTGGACCCTCAATGTGTCCACCATGCCCCGCCTGGCCTGCTTCGAATTGTTCCTCGGCCTCCGCTTCGGCGTAACTTGCCTCTCCCAACTCTTCTAGTATCCCGCAGTCGAGTCTCATCTTCGTAATCGAGTTTCGTGCTCGTGCTCGTAATCGTCCCTCGTAATCGAGTCTCGTAATCGTGCCCGTAATCGAAGAGCGTAATCGTCCCTCGCAATCGAGACTTGTCCACCTCAGGCGGACTCACCATCGACCCCCGCAAGGTCTTCTTCAAACCAACCCCCGATTTCCCTGCAAACGCTCGCATGTGGCATCATCACGCGCAGCTTGACCGACAACGAACCATGCCATACCAATTCCTCGAACATACCGCCGACGTCCGCGCCGAATGCCGCGCCCCAACCTTCGAGGCCCTCCTCGAAACCGCCGCCCAAGCCCTCTACGCCGTCGCCTTCAACCGCATCCACCACCAGGCCGATCTCGAACGCCGCCTCCAACTCACCGCCGATTCCCCCGAAGAAACCCTCGTCCGCTGGCTCCAAGACCTCATCTACCTCATGGACGTCGAACACTTCATCGCCACCCGCTTCGATATTCAGGCCACCCCCACGACCACCCTTCACGCCACCCTCCACGGCTATCACTACACTCCCGAAGAACGCGCCACCGAAATCAAAGCCGCCACCTACCACGGCATGAAAGTCTCCAAAACCGACGCCGGCTACCTCGCCGAAGTAATCTTCGACCTCTGAAGATTCCCCCACTTTGGAGTGCGGCCGCTGGCTGCCGCTTTCACCGAGCCAGCTTGCTGGCGGCCTCAAACCACGGACCACCCTAACGGGCGGAAATCAGCGGAAGAACCCAAGGAGTAAGGTC
>JACQVH010000223.1 GCA_016209895.1 Candidatus Hydrogenedentota bacterium
GCACGGGGCAGAATCCCACGCACGTCTACACCAATCCCAGCCCGGGAAGCGTCTCGTGGACCGTGTCACTCACGGTGACCACCGCGCATGGCACCGATACCGAGACGAAGGCGAATTACATACGCACGTTCACCGTACCGCCCACGGCGGATTTCACAGCGTCGAACACGACGCCGCGCGTGGATGAGGTCGTTCAGTTTAACGATGCCTCCGCGCCCGGGACCGCACCGATTACGTCGTGGCTGTGGAATTTCGGCGACGGCGCCACCAGCACGTCGCCCAATCCGGCGCATACCTTTGTCCTTCGCCCACCGCGAAGTTATACGATTTCCCTGACCGTGACCACGGCCCACGGCACCGACACCGAAACCAAGACCAACTTTATTGTCTCGCGAATTCAAGCGCCCGATGCGGATTTCTTCGCCGTGCCTACCACCCAACTGGTAAATGAACCCATACAATTCACGGACGCCACGATATCCGGAACGGCGCCGGTCACGAGTCGGCTGTGGAATTTTGGCGATGGGAACACCAGCATCCTCGAGGATCCGGAACACACTTACCTCCAACCCGGCTTTTACACCGTTTCGCTCACGGTCAATTCGGCCGATGGGTCCAATACGGAGACCAAGACCGACTATATCACCATCACCGCCAATCCGCCGATCGCGGCGTTCGAGTTCCGTCGTGTCGGTTCCACGCGCGAATTCGACTTTATTGATCGGTCCACGCCGGGCTCTGCGCCTCAGATTGACTCGTGGCTGTGGAATTTTGGCGACGGCACGCCAACCACCAACGTCCAGAATCCCAGCCATGTGTTCCCCGTTTTCGGCTCGTTCGAGGTAACGCTCACCGTCACCACCATTTACGAGTCCGATTCCGTAACCCAGACCGTCACGGTGGACCCGCGCCCGCCGACGGCGGATTTCCGAGTCAGTAACCTCAAACCCTTCCTGGGCGACGAGGTCGTCTTTACCTCGACCTCGGACCCCGGTACCGCCGCGATTGAGACCTACGTGTGGGAAATTTTCCAATACGAGGTCGCCAGCCCCACGGAAAATTGTGCTTCCGTGCGACTTCAAGATAACTGCGGGAACGTCGGACCACTCGATTGGCCCTACAAATGGCGCAGGAAGAATATCACCCGCGTCGAGAATCTCTCCTCGTTCACGCACGTGTTCGCCGCACCTGGAAACTGGCACGTGTGGCTGCTGGTAAAAACCATTTATGGTACGGACACGATTAACGTCACGGACATACAAGCAAATGGTTTCTGCAACCCGGACGGCTCCGCCGAGCCCGAACCTCCTTGTCGGCCGCCAGAACCGGACCCGTACATCGAGGTGGTTCCAAAGCCGCCCATCGCGGCCTTCACCGCCACGCCGCTTCGGGTGTTCGTTGGCGACCCCGTGGCATTTGACGCGAGCAATTCCAATTTGGGCTCGGCCACTACGGCGAACTTCAACTGGTCTTTCGGCGACGGAACGACCGACTCCGGCGAGACCGTGACCCACGTTTTTGCCGCGCCGGGACTGTACGACGTCGGCCTCACGGTGTCTACGGCGTTTGGTTTCGATACCGAAGTGAAGGTGCAATACATCGAGGTGATTGCCCCGACGCCGCTGGACGTCTATGTCCACAGCATCGTGACCGGCGATCCGTATAGGCACTCTTTGTTTACCACCCTCTACGGTCCCGACGAAGACGATCTCTTCGGGCCGGACTATACCGGCTTTGTATTGAGTTTGACGTCTCAAGCCTGGCGCACGACCAGCGGCTCCGAAGACTGGAATCACTGGGTGACCGTGATCAAGCCGGCTCGAGTAACCAATAACACCGCCCTCCTCTACATTGATGACGGAGACTCCGGCGGACTGGCCGGTACCGACCCTGCCCCCGCAAGCATAGACACTGACTTGGCGGAGTTCGCCAAGCAGACGGGCTCGGTGGTCGTCCAGCTTCGTGAAGTTCCCAATCAGCCCGGCGCTTTCCCGGGGGACGCGACCGTCATCCGCGAACATGAGTTGGTCGCGGCCAGCTTTGACCGCTTCCTGGATACCTTCGGCACGCCGGCGGAAGACCCGGGCCACCTGGTCCTCCTGCCGATGGTTCGCAGCGTCAAACGCGCCATGGATGCGACCCAGGAATTCCTGCGTAACCGGCGCGTCGGCGATACGCCCGTGGGTCCCGTGGTCATTAAGGACTTCGTCGTGAGCGGGGCGGACATTCGCGCCTGGGCGGCGTGGCTAACCGCGGCCGCGGACGGCCGAATTGTCGGCGTATTACCGCTGGCGTTTGAATTTCTGAACCTGCCCGCGCAAGTGGACCACCAATTCGCGGCCTATAATGGATTCACTCCCGCCTTGCAACCCTATGAAGACCGCAACGTCTTCGGTCGGCTTAACAGCCTGGCCGGCAGATCGTTGGTGGACATTATTGATCCGATCCGGGACCAGTACGTAAGCCGAAGTGGCATGCGCGCGCCGAAGCTGATGATCAACGCCTCCGGCGACGAAGTGTATGTGCCCGATGCTGCCCAATTCTACTTCAGCCGCCTTCAAGGCCCGAAACACTTCCGCTATCTGCCCAACACCGACCACCAATTACGCGGGCCCGATCCCATCGGATCGGATCGTTACAAGCCGTCGCTGTTGGAACTTGGCCAGATGTGGTACTCGACCATCGTTCTCGCCGACAACGCGTTGCCGGAGTTCGGGTTTGAACTGATCCAGGGTGAGTTCTTCCAGATTGACGTCAATCCGGCCGGCAATGATCCGGGCGAACCCGAGATTCTATTCCAAGCGGAGCCGAGTCGAGTCACGCTCTGGGAGGCCGTTGCCACCGACGCGCAAGGTCGCGACTTCCGGCTCGAGAATCTCGGCGGCACGGCCTGGAAGTCCAGTGACGTCGAGTTCGAAGGCACGGAAGGACCCATTGCGGTCATCAATACACCGGATGACGGCTGGCGCGCGTTCTTTGTCGAGTTGGTCTATACCAGCCTGGACGGAGAAACCGAAATCAAGTTCACAACCGACCTCGAAGTGGTGCCGCCCGAGCTTCCCTTCGGGGCCAAAATAGCGATTAAGGAGTGAGCGCCCGATTCAGGCTGCCTGGGTCGTCGAGCGCAAGGAGTGGGATTATCATGAGACGGTATCGAAGCACTATCACCAGAGGTTTTGTGGGTGGCGCCATCCTATGGGCCACGGCCGGATTCCTGGCCGGACCAGTTTTTGCCCAGGAGCCAACCCCGCCTACTGCGACGATCGAAGTCTCGGATGTGTTGCCCGATACGCACGCGCTAGTGCCTCTGAACGACTACGTGCCGCTGTTTCGGATTGTCATGCAGCAAAACGACGATCTCAACCCCGCGCCGAGAGAGTTGAGTAGGCTGGCATTCTGGATTAAGAATGATCCGAATGGCGGGGACCGTCCTTACAGTGTTTCGCAGTCAATTGATATTTCCGACCTGCAAGCGTTCGCGATCTTTCGAGAGCAGGGCAGCCCCGAAGATCGAAACGGCGTGTTGGACGCGAAGGACACGCAAACCAGCATATCTTGGACGCCCAGCGGGAATCCATACGGGGCCGTCACAGGAAGTGCAGGACTCTGGTATTATTCTCTCACGTTTCCCCCAGACAACCCCGCAACGCCAAGCGTTGACGAAAATCCAATAGACACCGGCTCCATCCAAGTTCCGCAATCCTACATCGTAGCGGTCCGCACCTCTGCGCTCTGGCGGAACACGCTTTCTCTCAGCTACGAGGTCGATTTTGTGCAGATGTCTCCCTTTCTGCTCGATGCGAACGGAGACCTAATTGACACATATACTCCGGAAGAGGTGGTGCCTTTTGTTTTTGGTACCTTCGACCCGGAGACCGCGTATTCTTCGTCCTTCGCTGTCTTCGATACCACCGGCGGTTTGGACGAAACGTGGAGCGATCCGCTCGAGCCCAACGTCTGGCGATATCCCTTGAAGCTCTACAATCCGGTCGCGGAATACAGCCGGCCTCGCTGGGACGTACTCAACCTCGCCCTCGATTTCGTGCCTGGCGAGTTCGTCCAGTTCCGCCGTTTAGTCTCCCTCGACGACTGGATACCGGTCATCGGGATCAATCTCCATTCTTCAATACGCCACGTCCAGACCTTTGATACGCCGGACACCGTGGTCCGCGAGGCAGGCCTCGTCGAAGTGAACGTCGTGCTGACCGATATCGGCGGGGACCCGCTCGGCCCGCCTGGAAACGGCGGCTTCAATCCTCGCGAAGGTCTCGAATTCATGACCCACGCGGCCTATTCCACCGATGACGTGGTGGTGGAACGCGCCGTGAATCACGACTACGCCTTCAATGGCATCTGGGTCTACGAGGATTCCAATGACAATTTCGTGTTTGATCCGCCGATCCCTTCTCCAACCGGCGGAATTACGTTCGTGGACATGCCCATGGCGCCCGGTTCCACCAGATTTCCGACCACAGAGGTTCTCGGTAGCGCGCCGGAAGACGTGCCGCATTGGGAGTATATTCCCAATCCGCCCGGCGGCGGCGATCCCTGGTGGAAAATCCGGTTACGGTTGTGGGGCCGGAGCCGCCCGGCGCATCGTGAAGACGTGAGCCCTCGTACCGGCAGCTTAGAGTTCACGCCGGAATCGGTGATTGAAAAGTTCAGTTCCTCGGCTTACGATTACTTCGTCGTGGTCCGGCCCGACAGTGGCTACTTGGACGCCTCTCTGGTTCCCGGCGATGGCAGCGGCATCTCGATGGGCGCCGACTTCCGCGCCTTTGTTGAGCCGCGCCACACAAACGCCCTTGGCCACGTGGACGGCGGTATCGTGGTGGATAGTATGATCCCACAATTGGACCGCTTAGAGAATGGCGAACCCCGCTCCTACTGGCAGGAGGACCCGCGCTGGGGCGTCACTGAGCCGTGGTGGCCACAGCGCACCCTGAATCAGAATGTCGCTAAGCCCGTCCGTTGCGGCGTCGAGGTGCACGATTTGGTGTTGACGTATGACAGCATGAGCCACTACGCCAGAGGCACAGCGATAGATTACACCAATGGACTTGGCATTGGAACGGCTGGCCAAATTACCAACTTTGACTCGTGGGTGGACCCGTTGGGCCTGCTTCGGGACCAGTTCACCAATCGCCAAAGCGTGGGCCCATCGCAGTGGGGGATCGTGATTGAAGGCGTGCAGGACCCGGTGTTCCCCTATCCCTACGAAACGGTCCCGTTCTTCCACTACTGGTACGACGTGGCGCCGGCGGGACCGCGCTCGGTTATTTACCGTGTTCCTCCCAACCAACCCACGCTCCCGGATTACGACTCGTGGCCCGACAACACTCAACTGAACAAATATCCCAGCGAACGCGACTGGGCTCCATCCGCGCGCCGGGCTCGGCACCTCCGGCAGCATGTCGAAGTGGAAAGCCTGAAATTTACGCCGATGCTGGGCATCAATCTCGTGGGCGCGAACGACCCGGTGGTGAACCGTGTGAGTCGCGGCCGACTCCAAGACTTGACCGTGGCGTTCTGGGGACCGGATTTTACGCCCGATGACCTTTTGCCCTTGGACCCCAACGGCCTTTCCCCGAACAGCGGGGTCTTACTGTTTGAGGATACGACGCGCGACGGCCTTTTCTCCGACAGTTTGCTCTCTGAATTCCCGTCGGATGGCGTGTTGCAACTCGCCAATCTGGCCTGGCGAGACGCGCCCGAACTCGTGGACTTGGACGGGGACGGCGAAGCGGACGATTTGAATGGCGACGGTGTCGTTAATGACGCCGAGGGCGAGACCGAGGACCGCGCTTGGGTGCTTCGCCTTCAACTCCAATCCCCGTGGCCGTTGCCGATAGCTGATGCCAATATCACCACTGAAGGTGGCGGCGGTGGTGGCGAAGGCGAGGGCGAAGGTGAAGGCGAGGGTGAAGGCGAGGGTGAAGGTGAAGAAGAAAAATCCGGCGCTAAGAACCTGACTTCGGACGTGTATCCGGTTGATTCGGAGTCGCTCGCGGATGTCGTCGCTCCCGGTTTGGTATTGAAGGGTGCTGCTCCGGACGGGTGGCCAAGTTACTGGAAGAGGCATCCAATTCATGTCACAACGGCCGAAGCGGTCTCGATGGTGAAGGCGTCCGGCCGTACGGGTCTGCCCACCAAAGCGATAGGTCCGAACGGCAATTCCGGCGACGACTTGTTCGTCGCAGTGCGCACGTCGGATTCGCTTCGCCGCTTCGAATTGTTCAAGGCTTTTGTACCGGCGAATCTGCCCGAGCACGCCGACCCTTATGAGCGCACGGGAGGCGTACAGTACACTCCGCAATTGCCGACCAGTTCCGGTAGCTACGGCAAGCAGCATCCGGAGGAACCGGCGGTACAGCCGTTCTTCGACCATGAGATGCTCGAAGCCAATGTTGCGTGCAAGCTGGTTGACCTTACCCAAGCCGGACAGACGATTGGCGTCGGGGGCTTGTTCCCGGTGGCGGCGCTCGGGATCGATCTTTCCACGAACACCCCCGAGACGATCGTAGATTCGGACGATGGCGGCGTGGGTGGCGACCGGTCGTTCAGCGTCTCCGGCGAGTCGTGGCCCGTGAACGCGTTCATCGGATTCTACCTGATTGACCGGAATTGGGAGGCCTTTGAGATTACGGGCAATGCGAACACGGTACTGACGTTGCGCAGCGGGCGACCCGCCAACGACGGCGCCGGCCCCTGGTACATCGTGAAGGCCCCGACGTTCTTCGAGCAACTCATCGTCGAACTATACGACGAAGGTGAAGACGGTCAGTTCACGTTGCGCGCCGACCTGTTGCCGTTGGTCATCGAGAATCCGGAGGCGGACCCGCCGCAGTTTAGCGGTGTGGCGTTGTACCGCGACGACGATTCTGATCCGGCCAACCGTAACGGTATCTTCGATCCGGGAATTGATGACCCGGTCCCCCTTGATTATCCCCCGTTCCAGACGGGTCTTCTCGGCGAACCGGACACCCAGGTGATGTTCGTCTTCTCATCGCCCGGGACCGACAATCTCGGGACGAACGGCGCTCCGAACAACCTCGAGAACCAGTCGAGGCGCCGCCAGTGGATTTGGCCGACCTTGGGCGAAAGCTTCAGCGATGCCGCTACTGGTCCGGACTTCTTTATCGTTTTGCGGGCCTCGTCGCGCATGACCATCGGCGACGATCTCCGCGTGAGCATTGTGTCCTGGGGACCCAACACACCTACCGAACCGGACCCAGATACCTTCCCACCCCCACCCGCGTCGCGGTTGGGCGAATTTGACCTGTTCAGCGAGTTCCCGTGGGGCGCGCGGGCCATCGGCTTGATAACCTTTACCACCGGCGACCCCTATTACAAGATCTACCCGGAAGTGGACAACAGCGGATATAACTGGGTCCGCTCGACGGTGTGGCAGGGCGTACTGAGCAACGTCATTCAAGCGGCGGCTGCGCCCCCGCCCGGCACCACGGCAACCATCGCCGTGTCACCGGCCACGTTGCAGGTCGGTGAAGATGGCGGCCGGTTTGTCCTGAGCGTAGACATTACCGGCGGTACCGGCGAGGACTGGCGGGCGGCAGTTGTCGAAGGCAGTCCTTGGCTGACCATCACGTCCGGCGACGTCGGTGTGGATGATGGCGTCATCCAACTGGAGATTGCAGCCAATGCCGATACCGAGCGGACGGGTGTAATCCAAATCAGCGCGCAGGAGGCTCTCAACAGCCCGGTGAACGTCGCGGTGATTCAATCCGGCACGTGCGTCGTTCCGGACATTCCCACCGGGCTCGCAGCCACCGATGGCACGCGGGCGGGCAGTGTTCTGATTACTTGGGAGCGCGCGGTGGGAGCACAGTGGTACATCCTGTACCGTAGCGTCAGTAATGACATCCGCCTTGCCCAAGTGATTGGGGTGCGTCTCGCCAGCCTGGAGTTTGAGGACATTACCGCCGTAGCCAACCAACACTACTTCTATTGGGTGCGCGCGGCGAGTCCGTGTGGCGTCAGCGACTACAGCGTACCGGACGAAGGGTTCGCGGTAATGGCGAATGACGGCGGAGGCGGCGGTACCGCTGGCACGCCGATCGGAAAGACCGCCGGAGACGTGAACGGCGATGAAAAGGTGGATTCGCTCGACGTGCAACTGGTGATAAACGCCGCCCTCGGCGCCGAGACCGCCAAGGCCATCAATTGTGATCTGGACGGCGACGGCTTGGTGAATGCCTTAGATATCCAAATGGTCATCAACGGAGCGCTCGGGTTGCTGTAGATACTGTACCGTACAAAAGACCCTGACAAACACCGGGGCAGACCTCGCGGCCTGCCCCGTCTCTTTTGGTCGCCCCCCGCGCCGAATCCATCCAATACATTTCCGGGCCGGGAACCTTTCCGGGCTTTCGGGAATTATCTTCTCCAACGCAGCGTTACCCACCATAATTTGCTGCTAATGGCAGCGTGTCTGACGAAGGGGCTCCCCAAATGACCCAGGTTTCGGAGGAGGTGCATATGACATGCT
The DNA here is from genome assembly GCA_016209895.1 of Candidatus Hydrogenedentota bacterium. Lineage (GTDB taxonomy): Bacteria > Hydrogenedentota > Hydrogenedentia > Hydrogenedentales > SLHB01 > JACQVH01. The sequence continues at coordinate 8,507 of JACQVH010000223.1, forward strand.
ATGGATGCTTCGGAACCCCTGGCAGACGCCAATTTCCACCAATCCCATTTCGACCGAGACGAATGCCTCGGGCGAAATTGGAGCGATATTCAGTGTTAACTCCGCCGTCGCTATTCTTCGCGACGAACGTGGTTTAACCCTAATACCCATCGTGATGGGTTGGCTCTGACAGTAAAAACCGAGCCCGCTTCCGGCAGTTTTTCGAAGATTCCGCCTGTCTTTAGTGTGTAGTGGTCTCTCCGGAAATCCGGGAGCGGGCCCCTTTCTTCTTGTGTGCAACGTCATGCCCTTCCGGGCATTCTACCAACCCGGACTTCGCGGTACCGGCCCAGTACTCGTCACTCGATACTTATTTCGTCTGCGGCACGGGTGTCGGTGTGGCTGGTAATGGCGTCGTCGTCTTGGGCAATGGCGTCTCCGTCGCACTCATCAGTTCCCCGTACAGCGCTTCGTTCTGCATCCGCAATTGCAACCGGCGGTGGCACACGCCACACTCGATGATGTCGCCGACCTCGGCCTTCTCCGGTACCACTACGTACGTGCTGCAAAACGAACACGCAATGCTCTTCACGCCGTCCTTGAAATAGTCCTGAAGAATCTGTTTGATGCGTCCCGACCGATAGCACTCGACCATCGCATCCGCGCACACCGGATCAAACTGCGTGCCTTTCCCTTTGATCACTTCCGCGATCGCGATCTCCGGGTCCAACCCTTTGCGATACGGCCGATTGCTCGTCATGGCGTCGAACGTGTCCGCCACCGCCAACAACCGCCCCTCCAAGGGGATGTCTTCGCCCTTCAGACCATACGGATAGCCCCGGCCGTCGTAGCGCTCGTGGTGGTACAGCGCATAAGGAATCAGCGGGACCAGGAACTCGATGTCCCGCATCAACCGCGCCCCGCGTTCCGGATGCACTTTCATCTTCGCATATTCTTCGTCGGTCAATTTCCCCGGCTTGCGCAGGATCGCGTCGTCAATCGCAATTTTGCCGACGTCGTGCAACACCCCGCCCATCTGGCAGATTTTTTGTTGCTCATCGGACCAGCCCAGTTGCCTGGCGATCTCAAGCGCAAAATTCGTTACCCGCCAGGTGTGGCCGACCGTGTAGTGGTCCCGCAGTTCGATGGCGTTGGCCAGCACGATCAGCGTGTCCTGATACGCTTGTTCGAGCTTCGCCAAGTATTGTGCGTTCTTAATGGCAATCGCCGCCGGTCCCGCGAACGCGACCAGTAATTCGAGGTCTCCCTGCGAGAAGGCATTCGTGGTGCCCCGCGTGTCCAGGTAGATGACGCCCAACGTCTCGTCCTGATGCAATAACGGCGTACACATCGCGGACGCGATATTCTGGGCGATGATGCTGGCCCCCGCGCCAAACCTCGAATCGTCGGCGGCGTTATACGTGATGATCGCATCCCGCGCCTCGAACGCTCGCCGCACTATGGTCTTGCTGATCATTACGTCGCCCTTGGGCGATCCCGACTTGACGCACTCTGTGACCAGTTCGCCGGTCTTTTCTTCCTTCAACATAATCACCCCGTTGTGCGCCGGAACCAGCGTAAAGATTTGATCGAGCACCCGCGCAAACAGCTTCCGTAGGTCGCGTTCGCTGGCGATGATCTTGTTCGCGTCGTAAATCGCCGCAAGCCGGGTCAACGCCGTACGAAGCTGGTCCGTGCTCGCCGCTTGCTGCGGCGCTTGAAAAAACGTCTGATAAACGCTCTCCGCCGCCGACGCGCTCAGCATTGAACCTTCGTCTTGCTCATAGCGGACGGGCCGCTCGATGACCTTCGTAGTCTTCGGCTCGTCCTGTTGCCCGTTTCCTTCTTCGGCCTCGTAACGCATCTCCACCGGCCCGACTCGAATGATGTCACCCTTGGCCAGCCGATACTCGAGCACCCGGCGGCTGCCGATGTACGTCCCATTGCCGCTTCCCAGATCGCGGATGATGGTTCCCGCGGGTGTCTGCTGGATGATCGCATGCTTCCGCGACACCTGCATGTCGTTCACCTGGATTTCGTTTTCCGGACTGCGTCCGATGTTAATGGCGCCGTGAATATCCAGTTCTTGTCCCTGAAGGGGTCCCGAAATGACGACTAGGCGTTCCTGCTTCATGAGAGCTCACTCCGTCGGTTAGTCGGCGAGTCCGCCAAACCCATTGCCCAAGCGTATCTTTATATACCACAATTCGCCGCCCGCTGCCAACCAAAAACGTTCAACGGGTCGGACCCGTCAGACGGGTCCGACCGGTCCGACGCGTCCCAACCAGCGTTGACGCTTCCCAACAACTCACCTACAATGCCGTCAATTGAGCGGGGTATTTGTCAAGATGACGGAAGAAAAAGAGTCGGTGCTAGCCTTCTTTGGGTTGCGGGAACATCCCTTCGCCGCCACCGCCGATCCCAGCTATTTTTACGCGACCCGCGCGCACAAAGAGTGCCTGTTCCGCGTGTGGAACAGCGTAGACAGCCGCCACGGCATCGCCGTGGTTTTGGGCCATTATGGAACGGGAAAGACCACCCTTCTCCGTAAGCTCCTCTACGGCATGGCCGCGCGGCCGGAGCGTTACAACACCGCCGTCCTCGATGCCCCCATTCCCTCCTGGACCAGCTTCGCCTTCCTGCAGAACATCGTCGAGCATCTCGGACTGCGACCTCAGCGGATTTCCTTCATGGCCTACCTGGAAACGATCAACCAATGTCTGCGAGACCGCCGCCACCTGGTCAATACGCTGATCATTGACGACGCCCAGAACTTGAACAAGCGGGGTCAAGTCGAACTGTTGCGCCTCCTACAGAATCTCGAAACACCGCAGCACCGGCTTCTGAATCTAGTCCTGTTCGCCCAGTTGGAATGGTTGCCCATCATCCGCGCGGTCCCCAATTTCGAGCAGCGGATTAACTTGATGTATACGCTTCGTCCTTTCACCTTCGAAGAAACCAAAGAACTCATCCGGTTCCGTCTTCAATGCGCTGGCGCCAATGCCGATCGGCCGGGCTTCGACGACGAGGCGCTCCGCCTGATCCATGGTTTTTCACAAGGCAATCCGAGAGATGCGGTAACCCTGTGCCGCAACGCGCTGGTCGGCGCGGCCGCTCTGAGAATACATCGGATCAGCGGAGATATCATCGTGCATACCGTGGATAGGTCCACTGCCCCCGACGACGAACGACGCACCCTGATTGCCTCGACGCTCGGATTACGCGAATCGCTCCCGGCCATGCCCTCGGCCGGTACCGACCTCCTCTTCGAGGCTTCGCCCCCAAGCAAAGTAGCCGCTCCAGAGTCTCGCCGACCTGACCACGAAGAACGGGCCAACCGCCTCTTGCTGCGAGCCGTATCGGCACCGAACCAAGCTGACGCCACACCCGCGGCCGGACCCACGTTGCCCGGACCAGCAGAAAGTGACCGCCTCGTGCAAACGGAGGACCAACCTACAGCCTACGGTCTACAGCCTACAGCCTCACGATTGCAACAGATGGATGACGAACTACAGCGACGCCTGGACATGGACGAACGACTACAAAGCGGAATTCCCGAAGCGCAACGCGGCATCCATTTCGACGCCATCGAAGCATCCGTAGTTTCCCGCGCCGACGACGCCCCCTTACCCCCTTTGGGTCCGATTTCCAATTTGGCCGAAGCGGAAGCGCTCCTGGAGGTTCTCGAGGCCCAGCCCCGCGATCAATCCAACGCCGAGGAATCGTTGCTCGACGACGACGAACCGACGGAACCGGGCTACTGAGAAACAACATCTCGCGCTTTGTTTGGCAACCCTCGACGCGATATAGACTATCCTCGCAACACCTAGCTTGATGTGCGGCCCTCCGTCGTTTAAGGCGCAATCGAAACCGACCAATGTGCTCTTAAGTCAAAGGGGCGCTCTCCGATCCTCGGATTGGACGCGTTGATGGAGAATGGCCATGCACGCACTGTCACAACGAGTGTCTCTGGTCGCCTTGAGCGGTCTCGTGATTCTTTCCCAATACGGTTCAGCGCAAGCACCGCCTGTCACAGACCCGAACGCTGCGCCGTCCACATCTTCAAAAGACTTTCCCGCTGAACCCGCAGAGTTGGATGCTTTTCTCACGCCGTTACTGACCCGACAATTAGAGGAACTCCACATCCCCGGGATTTCCTTTGTGCTCGTGAAGAACGGCCGCATTCTTTTCATGAAAGGCTACGGCTATGCCGACCGCGATCGTAAACTTCCAGTGGACCCGGAGCGCACGGTGTTCCGCGTCGCGTCCGTGTCAAAAGTGGTGACGGCTACCGCCGCCATGCAACTGGTCGAGCGCGGTATGTTGAGAGTTGACGATCCCGTGAACGCACAACTTAAAGCGTTCCAGATCAAAGAAACGTTTCGTCCGCCGATTACGCTCGGGAATCTGCTCACGCATACCGCCGGCTTCGACGAGAGCGCCATCGGCCGACGCGCGCGAAGTGCCGCCGACCTGGAACCGCTAGGTGCGTATCTGGCGCACAGCATTCCTCCGCAGGTGTTTCCGGCCGGCACCGTGCTGAATTACTCGAATCATGGTATGGCGCTCGCCGGCTATCTCGTCGAGGAGGCGTCGGGAGTTCCCTTCGAGAAGTACATGGACGAGAACGTCTTCAAACCGCTGGGTATGACGCGCAGCAGTTTTGCCCTGCCGGAAGCGCTGGCACAAGACCTGGCCTTGGGCTACGAGTATGACGACGGTGTATACACGCCCCGTCATTACGAATACATCAAGACCATCCCCTCCTCGATGCTTGTCACCACGGCCTCCGATATGGCCCGCTTCATGA
>JACQVH010000240.1 GCA_016209895.1 Candidatus Hydrogenedentota bacterium
GAGTACTACAAGTCACGAATTGCGACCGGAGACCTGCCGGAAGTCATCATGACGTGGGGCTTGACCAATTTCCTCGCGGACGGGGGCAATCTGTTGCCGTTGCCGGATTCCTACTATGGGAAGTTTGGGATTCCACTGCCCACGCCCTATAAAGGCAAGCGATACACCAGCCAGGCAGGTCTGCAAATCCAGGGGATCGTCATTAACAAGAAAATGTGGAATGACATTGGCGTCACGGAACCGCCGCGGAGTTGGGACGAGTTGGTCGCTGCGCTGCAAAAACTGAAGGACAAAGGGTATCAACCGTTGGTCTACGGAGGTCGCGAGTGGTCAGCCTCGCAGCCCTTATTCTACGCGATGGCAAGCGACTTGTACGAGCGGGTCACCGAGCCCTCGGGGCCTTCGTGGACCATCCGTCGGGACCGGGGCCAAGTGCGCTTCACGGCCGAGCCGCTCATAAAAACGATTCTGCAGAACATGATTTATCTCGTGGACAACTTTGTAGAAAAGGGCGCGCTCAGCGATGGGTACAACGAGGAACAGCGGGATTTCTACGGTGGGAAAGGCGCCACGTGGATGATGGGTTGCTGGATCGGCGGCGATATCGAGCCGAACCGCGCGGAATTCGAGATGGAGTACTGGCCCGTCCCATCTATGATTGGGCGCCCGCCAGTGTTCATCGAAACGTCGCGATTGCCTAATGGTTGGGCGATGACTACCAGCGCGACCGATGAGAAATACCAGAAGTCACTGGCGGTGCTCGAGGCGTTTTACGAGCCCGCCGTGTACCAGGCGTTTCTGAACGGCGAAAGCCAATTCAAAGTGGCCACGAAGGTGAACATCGAGGGACCACAAAGCGACTGGGCGCCGGCGCAACGGCTCTACGACAACATGGCCGCGAATATGGCCAAGTATGGCGTAACCCTGGGCTATCACCTCAGTCTAGACGATCTGCCCCCACCGATCATCGTCTCGTCGCTGGCGCGCGTCATGCAGGAAATTCTCGCGGGCAACCGCGATCTCGACCAACTCTGCAAGATGTTGGACGACGACTGGGACGGCGGCCGGAAGGCGATGTGAAAGCGCAAGGTACGACGTGCGAAGTGCGACGTACAGCATTACTGAGTTCAGATGGGTGCTATCCGCGAATCTGCTCCAGGGCTGATTTCGCGGCGTCCGCGATCGTGGGATTGGCATGTGTGGTGTACGCTTGCACGGCTTTTGCGGCGCGTTGGGTGTGGCGAGCGCCCAGCGTATTCAAGATACCCGGTTTCACACTGTCGGGTGCGTCGTCTAACGCGGCAATGAGGGCCTTTTCCACTTTGGCGCCGGGGATGGCTTCGAGTGCGTAGCGGGCCATGTCGGCAGTACCGGGGTCCAGCAGCAGCGGTGCGAGACGCTCGGCCTCGGCCGGAGTGCCGATCAGCACGAGCTGACGACAGACGAACTGCTTGCATTCGGGAGTAGCATCGGTCGCAAGCAACGCAGCCAATTGCGCGGCCAGTTGTTTGCTTGCCTGGGACGATTTCACGGCTTCGCGCACCTGGTCTTCCACAACGTTCAAGGGCTGCCGGCTTTGGCCGAACTTGTACGTCGTGATCGTTTGCAGGTCAGCGGGAAGGGCCGCGCCCTTCTGTGTTTTGTGCTCGCGGGTGTGAGCGCAACCGACCAATGCAATTACCATTGTCAGTACAAACCACTTTTTCATGCTGTTCTCCTGTTTTCGATTCTTGAGCACCCAAGTGAGCGATACCATTAAATGTGCCATGACCCGCGCATCGAGCGGGACAGCAGCCGGTCCGCCGTCGGATCGTTTACGAATTCCTCGTGCTGCGGGTCCCAGTGGACCTTGTGGCCGAGTCTCATGGAGATATTCCCCAAATGCGCGATGGTGATCGCGTGGTGGGCAGGATCGATGGGGGTCACGGTCTTCTCACGGCTGCGGACACAATCAATGAAGTTTTGAAAATGGTCCTCGCTCTTATAGAGACGCGTTTCGTTCGGGCCAATTTCGGACGTTTTCAGCATATCGGGAAACGTGACCAGCTTCTCGCCCCGGTCTACGTAGATCCAGCCTTCCGAACCTTCGAAGCGCGCGCCCATTGGGAAACTATTGGAAACGAACATGGTAAAACCGTCCGGAGCGACTGGCGACGCGCCCTTCGGAAATTTGCATTCGAGCATGTAATTGATGGCGGTGTTCCAGAGACCGTCTTTAGGAAACTCGCCGTTGCCGTCAACGGAACTCGGTCCGGTGAATTCCGTGCCCATGCCCCAGTTCGCGATGTCGCAATGGTGCGCGGCCCAGTCGGTGAGTTGGCCGCCGGAGTAGTCAAGAATCCATCGGAAGTTCCAATGGCACCGCTTTTCGGTATACGGGGAATACGGGGCGGGACCCAGCCACATATCGTAATCGAAACCCGCTGGAATGGGCATTTCGGGTTGCGGATCAATGGCAGAGCCGGTAGGCAGGCCCACTTTGACCGTGTGCACCTCGCCGATGCGCCCGTTGCGCACCAATTCACACGCCCGCAAGAAGTGGCTCTGCGAACGCTGCCAACTTCCCGTTTGCCACACCGTCTCGTTCTTCCTCACGGCCTCGACCATGGCACGACCTTCGCGAATAGTCAAAGAAAGGGGCTTTTCGGCGTAGATGTCCAGGCCTCGATTCGCGGCCGCGATTGCGGGAATCGAGTGCCAGTGATCGGGTACGGCAATGGAGACGCCATCGAGGTCATCGCGGGCCAGCAGTTCGCGGAAATCATGGTACTCGGCGCAATCCTGATTACCGTAGGCCTCGTCCACGAATTTCTTGGCATTCTTTCGGTGTTCAGCATCCACGTCGCACACGGCGACAATCTTCACGTCGGGATAACGAAGAAAGTGGCGCATATTGCCGGTGCCTTGGCTGCCAACCCCGATGCAGCCCATGACAATGCGCTTGCTCGGCGCGGCGGCGCCGAAGGCGGACGCTGGAATGATGGCCGGAAACGCGGCTGCACCCGCGGCCAAGGCGGCGGTGCGCTTCATGAAATCGCGGCGGCTAAGGTTTGACGAAGGCTGATTGCGATTAGACGACTTCTTCGGACGAACTGACATAAGCCACTCCCCATGTTTGCGGTATACACGCGCTTGCCGTGGATGCGGACGTGCATCCGGATCATATGATGCGGACTTCGGCGAGGATTCTTGCAGGAAACGATCGCGGATTCAAGTGAGAGAAAGGATAACGGCGCGGGGTCACGGTACAGGCGCTAACTGCGAGTACGTGTGAAACGCGGGTCTTCCGCGCCGGGTGGGTTGCTCTCAGATTTGAGATTTCAGATTTGAGATCGCGTGGGCCAAGGGATTGTCATGAAGACGTGATCAAGAGCGACGACTACGAGTCGCAATTACGATTACGAACCTCGACTACGAGCACGAAACTCGATTCCGAGCAGGTCAAATCGTTTTCGGAAGAGTCTCGACGGCGAATCTCGATTCCGGGGGCTGGCGTAGTCTATATTTTCGTCACGGTCAACGGGATGAATCGGTGTGGTGATGAAACGAAATTCGACGTGTGAGCCTTGGAAAGTTTCGCTGCATGGCGGGCATTGTGGGGAGTTCTGCGACCATGGACGGGGAACGCTGCGCGAGGTTTTGGAAGCCGCGGTCCGCTTTGGGTTTCATACCTATGGGGTGAGCGAACACGCGCCCCGACTTGGTGCGGAGTTTCTGTATCGGGAAGAAGTAGCAATGGGTTGGGACGTGGCAAAAATCGAGCACGATTTTGAGGCATACGCGGCGGTCATCGGCGGCCTGGCCGAGGAATTCGAGAAACGGCTCGCGGTCTTGCGCGGATTTGAGGCGGAGGTCGTACCTACGGAATCGTATGCGGCGATCATGCTGGGCTATCGGGCGCGATTCCCCTTCGAGTACTTGGTGGGTTCCGTACACTGGGTTAATGGTATTCAGATTGACGGACCTAGAGACAAATTCGCGCAGGCCGTCGAGCGACATGACGGGCTGGAACGCTTGGGCGTGCACTACTACGAGGCCGTAGCCGAGATGGTGGAATCGCTGCGACCGGAGGTCGTTGGCCACCTAGATTTGGTCCGGCGCAACGCCGGTACATTCGGACCCGTGGATACGCCCGCAATTCGTAAGGCAGCGGAACATACGTTGGAAGTGATAGGTGCGCACGGGTGTATCCTGGACGTGAACACTGCAGGGTACCGGAAAGGTCTGGGTACTCCGTACCCGGCGCCGTGGCTCGTCGAATTGGCGAATCGAATGGGATTGGGATTCTGTTTCGGAGACGACAGTCACGGACCGGAGGACGTGGGGGCGGGAATTGACGAAGCCCGCGACTATCTACTGAAGAACAGTGTACGCACAATTACCTACCTTACGCGACGCGATGGGATAGTCGCTTGCGAATCAGCGGATCTAGCGTGAGGGACGGAGAGATTCCCGATGATTCTTGGACCGTTAGGTGACGCCTGATGGAACATCCCCCTAAGCCCTTACGTGGACGAAGGGGGATGTTGGTTTGAGATTTCGCGAAATTCCGGTCGCCCAACGGAAAGAATTCAGTTGATCCGCACTTCGATACGCTTCGGCTTGGCCTCTTCGCGTTTCGGCAGCGTCAAGGTCAGTACGCCGTTTTCGAAATTAGCGGTCACTTGGTCCTTGTTGAACGCGTCCGGAATCCGAAACGAGCGTTCGAACTTGCCGTAGCGCCGCTCGTGTCGCCGATAGCCCGGGTGATTCACTTCGCGATCGTTCTTGCGTTCGCCTTTGACGGTGATGACGTCGTCGGTCACGCTGACCTCGATCTCTTCTTTCTTCAGGCCGGGCAAATCCAGATCGAGGGTGTAGTTATCGGCGGACTCGGTCACGTCCACCGCCGGCGCCCACGCGAAGCGGGAAGGCGGTGCCTCACGAGATGCATCGGCGAACAGGCGTTCCATCTCCGTTTCCAGGTCACGCCACGCGCTCCAAGGGGTGAGTCCGCATCCGTTCTTTAGTTCTACTAGCGTCATGATTCTGCTCCTTCTTTCGGGGATAACCTCCCGAGTCGTCTGCTTTTATCGCGGGCCTGAATTGCCCGCCGCATCATAGGGAGAGCAAGCGGGATGCCATTTCCCTTTTTTTGGAACATAAGTCCTTGGTAAAAAGCCACTTAAGTGCAGGGAACAATAACTCTGAGTTGGTACGCGGTGGTAGATTTCGTCTCATTCTGAAATGGGAAAGTGTTGCTTGTTGGAGCACCGGATACATGTGCTAGAATTCCTTCTGAGGAGACCCAATGCCGGTTGTCTTGCGCGTGAGGGGTTACAGATTTTGGTTTTATGAGGCTGACCTTGATGAGCCACCCCCACCTTCACGTGCGCAAGGAAAGTAAAGAAGCCAAGTACTGGCTGGCGCCGGTAAGGATAGCCCGACCCGGACGATTCCGGGCCGTCGAACTTCATGAAATCGAACGCATCATCCGAAATCACCATGAATTTCTGTTGAATGCATGGCGAGAGGAGCAGGAAAAACGTGCTGACCGCTAAAGCTCGTGTCCCGCGACGCGGAAAATATTCAGCAATTTTGCCATTGGCAATTCCAGACCTGAGCGAAGTACGGGATTTTGCGAATCATCTTCACGGCACCGGCAAGCACTGGCAGGGTGAAATGTACGGCTGGCAAGCCGAATACACGCCTGAGAGCCGGAAGAAGCCCGTCGGTTCGAAGATGCGATTCACACCCGCGGATTTCTGGATCGGTGAGAGCGGCATTTGGTTCTATTCGCTCATGTGGGAACGCGGGAAGAGGAAGGCGCCCGTCGAATTCTTGGACGACCGCGGGATTGTAAAGGATGAACTCTGCGGGAACCCGACTTGAAGAGTTGGGTCAAACGGGGCGCAAAAGAAAATATAAGACTAGAGACACGCTCAGAAGGCTGAGCAGAAAAGTCCAGGCGACGACATTGGCGAGGAAGCCGGGGCTGACTTCGAAATGAATGCCGTAAACGGCCATCCCTACCGCCACGGGGCCGCTCATCTGCAGTATGAAGACGCCGGCGGAGAGGCCTTCCATCCCGGCAAGCGTGGCGATTACTGCCGCAAAGATTGGCCCTAAGACCAGCCTCACGAAACACGCGAGGAAGATATCCACATCTTTTTGAAGGCGTGTCTCTGCTAATTGGATGCCCAGGATCATCAACTGCACGGGGATGGCCGCCTCGGAGGTAATCTCGACTCCACGAAACAGGAATTCCGGCAAGCGCCAGGACATCTGCTGGGAGAGCAAGGCGGCCGCGAATGCGTAGATCATGGGAAAGCCCAAGACCTTGAGCAGGGCTTGTCGAATGCCGTGTCGGCTGCGCTGGGCGAAGTAGATTCCCACACTATTCTGTAAGAATGAGCCGCAAACCATGACGACCACGGCGAGCGTGAGGCCGGTCTCGCCGAAGGCAAATTTGCAGACCGGCAAACCGAAGTTTCCCAAATTTGGAAACATGGTCATGAGAAAGGCGCTGTGCCGGGCCTGGCCCATACCGCGAAAACGGGCCAAGAGTTCCAGCACAACGCCCGTAGCGAGGAGCATCAGGATCACGCCGGCAGCGTATTTTCCAAAGAGCGCCCAGGCGATCGTTTGCTGAGACAGGCTCGCGAAAACCAGCGCGGGAATGAACAAGTAGATGTTCAGCGCGGACAGCGTTTTCACGTCGAGGACGACGTAGCGACGCAATAAATACCCGGCGGCCGTAACCACGAATACCGGGCCAATTGCGGCGAGAACCGAAGTCACTGCGGGTTACACTAGGCGACGCACGTCACGTCTTTTCCGGAGGCTTTGGCACAATACAGGGCGCGGTCGGCCAAACGTACGAAGGACTCGCCATCCATCCCGTCCTCGTATTGTGCGACTCCGACGCTGAAGCTGGTTCCGAAACGTTCGCCCCCATCGAAACGTTTCCGCATCCGTTCTCCGACCTTCTCGGCAACGGTCGCATCCGCCCCCATCAACACCGCGGCGAACTCGTCGCCC
>JACQVH010000236.1 GCA_016209895.1 Candidatus Hydrogenedentota bacterium
CATTATAGGTCCGGGCGCGGCCATGCCATACGGACCCTGGCTATCGAGGGCGACGCCGATTTCCACTTTCAGGCAGGCGAGACCGCCGAGCAAGTCGTCACCCGCGTGTCAAAGCAGTGGCCGTGTGAGTGGGTTATTTGCTGGTTGCCGGAACTCTTTCCGCCGCCGCGCGAGATCGAAGGGTGCCCGGTCCGGACCGCGGCCATTGTTTCCGATTGGAACGTCTATTTTCCGCAACTGGAATACAATCTGTCGCGCTACGACGTGGTCCTGACCGACAAGCTGGGCGCGCAGGTCTTGGGTTTGCACGGCGCGCACCCGCAGTATCTCTTTCCCCTTTATTCGCAGCGCTCGCACGTGCATCGCAAGCTGCCGGTAGACAAGGACATTGATGTACTCTTCGTGGGCCATCTGAATCATGCCGTGCACGCGGAACGGGCGCGGTGTCTGGAGAAACTGGCGGCGCTCTCCGATCGCTACCGGGTCGTGATTTGCGAAGGCTATCTCGACGACGCGTATGCGCGATTGCTCAATCGGGCGAAGATTGTTTTCAACCATTCCGTACGGCGTGAGATGAACCTGCGGTGTTTCGAGACGCTGGCCTGCGGCAGCCTGCTGTTTCTCGAAGAATCCAACTTGGAAGCGCCGGACTATTTGCGCGACCGGGAAGAGGTGGTGTACTACCGTCCGGAAAATCTCGTGGACTTGGTCGAGCACTATCTGGCTCGCCCGGAAGAACGCGAACATATCGCGCAACAGGGACGTCAAGTTGGGCGGTCCATCGCGGGAGAACATCGGCTCGACGCCTTGTTTGACTGGCTGGCAGATCAGCCGGGGGGAACGCGCGCATTCGAAGAACTCGCCGAAGAAGAGCGAACCTTTGCCGAGATTCTGCAATACGGTTCGAGCCTAGTGCGGAGCCAATGCGTCGTGGCAGCAGAGACATCAGCAAATGCGTTGCGATGCTGGCCGGAACGGCCGGAATTCCTGGCGGCGGCGGGCTGCCTGTTGTTGGAAGGATTCGAGCCACGGCTTCTTGCGGAATCGGAAAATGCCGCCCGCCAGGTATTGTCCTGGTTTCATGAAGCTGCGACGCGGGCAGCAGATGCGATTGTGCTGTGGATGAACTTGGCTTTCGTCTGTCGAAGGATTCCAGCCGTCGAGACAGAAGAGCGATGCCTGCAAGAGGCCTTGCAGGCCGGTTCAACCGCGTATGGCGGCCTGCTTCTCGGCTCGCCCTCGGACCCGCATTATGTGGCGTGGCGAAGAAGCCTGGCCTTAGGCAAGCCGGACCCGAACGTTCTGCGGTCGGCCGCGGCAGCGCGACTGGCGGAACTGTTCCTCGCCGAGGGGAAGATCGAGGAGGCGCGGGAGTTCGCATTGAAGAGTGTGCACTACTACCCGCGGGCCGCCGTCGGCTACCGCGTGTTGGCGGAGACGCAACTCCGGGGCCGGAACCCGCGCGGAGCAGTGGAATGTTTGGGCGCGGGACTCGTTCATGCCCCGTTTGACGCGGAGTACCGGACCCGTTTCCTGGAAGTGCTTCTACAACTCAACGAGCACGCGGCGGCCCGCACTTTGGCGGAAGAGTCGTTTTGGATCTTCAACGCTTGCCCTCATCTCGAAAAAGAAGCCGCCTACTTCAGTTTGAGGCGACTCGACAGGCGTGTGGGCTATCACGCATAATAAGGCCGACTTTTTCTTTGGGCGGATGCAATCGTTTTTCAGAACAAGGGGAGTTTGTCACGATGTATCTTTCGATTCGCGATGCCATGGTCGCCGAAGGAGATTTTTCAAGTCCGGCGGCGGGAATGAAGGAACTGGGAATCGAGGCCGCGGAAATTGCGTTGGAGCGCGATTTCAAGGTGCCGGCCATGGATTCGAAGGAGAAGCTCACCCTTAAGAATGATTCAGACGCGAAAGATTATAAGAAGCATTTGGAGAGCCTCGGCATTCGCGCTTGCGCGTTTCTGACGGCGTGCGATTTCAGCGCCGCCGATATGGAAACCAACATCCGGTGGGTGACGCGGGCGCTTGAACTCGCGGACATGATGGGGATGCCGGCCATTCGCATTGACTCGGCGATGCGGCGCGAGCGCGAACTCGATTTCGAAACGCGCGTGGACCTTTTCGCGCGGGGACTCGGCGCGGCCTTGGGGCGAACACCGGGCCTAAAAGTCGCCATGGGCATCGAGAATCACGGCTTTCAGGGCAACAACCTCGCGTTCTTGCTGAACGTGTATCAGCGGGTCGGTTCGGACCGGCTCGGCTCGACTATGGACACGGGAAACTTCTACTGGCGCGGGTATCCGCTCTCGGAAGTGTACGGCATTCTGCGGATATTGGCCCCGCATACGAAGCACACCCATTTGAAGAACATCAAGTATCCGGAAGGGGTGCGAGAGAGCACCCGCGAAGCGGGCTGGCAGTACGGCACGTACGTATCGCCGTTGGATGAAGGCGATATTGACCACGCCAAGGTGCTGCGCATGTTGAAGGACGCCGGTTATCGCGGCGACATCTGCATCGAGGATGAATCGCTGGGACACTACAAGCAGAGCCCGGAACGTATCGCGGTGTTGAAGCGCGACGTGGCCCATCTCAAGAGTATCCTTCAACGACTCGGTTAATGAAACTTCCTCACGGAATCATCGTCGCGAATTTCTTGATTGGCGCGGTCCTGGTGGGTGCGGCCGCATATTTGGCCGAGCGTTGGGATTTGGGAACGAAGCTGGAACTGGACCTGTGGGGCGCGCGCGCCTCGGGGACCCTTGAGCCGTTGGACGGCCGATCGTACCGGCTTAGTTACACCCATCCATCCGGCGGGATATACTCCCGCCGAATCCTGCGCCCCGAGTTGCGCATGGACAAGGAACGGATGGAAATCGTCGTGGCATATGACGCAACACAACCGGACCGATTCCAACCGGCCGACATTTCGTACTGGCCCGGCGCCTTCGCCGCGCTGCTGTTGATAACCGGAATGATGTTCATCCTGCAGGGACGCCGGAAGCTGCTGCGGCGGTTGCGCCCTCGGCCGCCGACAACGCCGCCAGACCGCGGAGGTAGCTGACCACGTTGGGTTCGTCCCATTTCGCGCCGCCGACCTGCCGCATGGCCACGTGGCCGTCCGGGGTCAGGATGAACGTCGAAGGAACACCGTTGGTTACATATGCGTCGGGTCGCGGGTCGGTGTAACGGTAGACCGGGAAAGTCAAGCCCTGCTCTTCGGCTTCCTGCAGAATCTCTTCCGGTTCGCCTTCGACCGCGACGCAAACGAAACGAATCCCGGCATCGGCCACTTGCTCATATAAACGTTGAACGCTCTGCATTTGCGCCAGGCAGGCCCAGCACGATGGATTCCAGAACGATAGAAAGACGGTCTGGCCTTTCGTCTCCGCCATCGCGAGCTTTTGTCCGTCCAGCGTGTCTACGGACCAGTCGTAATAGGCCGGCGGAAGGGCCGGCATGAACGGCGCCGCTAAGTTATTGCGTATCTGTTTGACCCCGTATGCTTTGATGTAGCCCTTACCGAATACCAGGCCCAGCACGACTATTAAAATGATAAATAGCCATGCCGACCCGCAACCGAAGAAGAAACTTCTATTGAGAATTTTCACTGGTTCCTCGCAATGTGCACGGAGCGAATTACTCGATACATGGCAGTGCCCATGGGGCAAGCGGCGCGTATAGTAACAAATCGAACGGAGACGAATGAAGAGGAAAGAAGGCTGTAGGCTATAGACTGTAGGCTGAAGGCGTTGGTGCTTCGTCTATTCTTCCGGGCGGTGGAATCTTTCGAGGCGTTCTTTGATTTCGGCCTCTTTCCCCCGCTCGGTGGGACGATAGTAAGTAAAGGGTGGAACGCCGTAGTCTTGCGCCACGTAGCCTTGATCGTAGTCGTGAGCATACTGATAGCCTACGCCGCGGCCCAGTCGCTTCGCGCCGCGATAATGCGTGTCCTGCAAGTGTTTCGGAACGACCACGGTCTTTTTCTCGCGCACGTCGCGGATGGCTTCTTCAATGCCGACATAGGCGGCGTTGCTCTTCGGCGCGCACGCTACGTACGTGGCCGCGTGCGCCAGGATGATCCGCGCTTCCGGCATACCGATGAACTCGCACGCCTGCCACGCCGCCGTGGCCACGACGAGGGCCTGCGGATCGGCGTTGCCCACGTCTTCGGAGGCAGCAATGCAGATGCGGCGCGCGATAAACCGCGGGTCCTCGCCGGCTTCGAGCATTACTGCCATCCAATACAGGGCGGAGTCCGGGTCGGTGCCGCGCATACTC
>JACQVH010000231.1 GCA_016209895.1 Candidatus Hydrogenedentota bacterium
ATCACCATCTACGGGGACGGCAAGCAGGTGCGCGACGTGCTTTACGTGGACGATCTGGTGGACGCCTACCTCGCGGCTGAAGCCCAGAAAAAACGCGTCGTCGGGAAAATCTACAACGTGGGCGGCGGAGCGGAGCGAACGCTATCGGTCTGGGCGGAACTGGGTCCGATTCTGGAAGAGGCCTTGGGGAAACGCATACCCGTCACGTTCAGCGATTGGCGTCCCGGCGATCAGCGTGTGTACGTCAGCGACGTCCGAAAGATCGCGGCCGAACTTGGTTGGCAACCGAAGACGCGCGTCCGGGAAGGTGTGATCAAGTTGATCGAGTGGGTCCGCGCCAACCGTACGCTGTTTGTTTGAGGTCGGAGGCGCGGGGAAAGAGCACACCTGTGGCGAAGCCGATTAGGGCGCCGAAGAGGTGGGCGGTTGGGACGGGGATAAAGTCGGCGGATGGAGCGACGAACACGGTTTGGTGGGCCACCGATTCGTAGGCTAACTTGGCGGTGAAGAGGATGGGAAAGATGGTGCAGCACGCGAACCATCCCCACGCGTTCGACCGTACGGTCCGAACGGCGACTTGAACTCCGAGCAGGGCGAAGAGGGCGGAATCCAGCCCGGACAGGCCGGCGTAGGCTACGGGGGATGACGTGAAGCGGGTCGCGGCCCAGGGAATCAACGGTATACTGAAGGCGAGGCAGACCAGAAACTGCTTTCGGTTGAATCGCTCGCACATTACGGCCAGTACACCGAAAGTTCCGGAAGACCACAGCAGATGATCGTAGCTCCAGTGGGTCCAGTGGCAGGAGAGCAACGGGATCAGGCCGCAGGCGTTGGGTTCGTATGCGAGTTGGCGCGGCGCGTTGGGAAACAATCCCAGGAGCAGCGCGATTCCGGTGAGCGAGAATGCGGCTATCGGCCATCCGCTCTTGCGTCGCGGGATCGTCATTTTGGCGCACGCTCATGTTGTTGAAGTAGCTGACGAAATGCGCCGGAGCGTCCGTGCACGGGACGCCCGTTGCATTCAAGGTCCGGGTCGGCGCCATGCGCGAGCAACAATCGGCCGACCTCGACTTGGTCTCGGTCGGCCGCGGCGTGGAGGGGTGTGCGACCATACAGTCCTCTGCTATTTACCTCGGCTCCGCGCGCGAGAAGGAACTCGACCATTGCTGCGTGGCCGTTGACCGCCGCCACTTCCAACGGGGTCGCTTCGTCAATACCCTTCGCCCCGATGGCGGCTCCCTGCGCGAGCAATAAGGCGACCGCTTCTGTCTGGCCGTTCGCGGCAGCTTCATGGAGCGGCGTGTTGTGGCCATTGCCGGAGAAGAGCGTGAGATCGGCACCGTGGTCCAGGAGGAATTTCATGACTTCGATATGCCCGGCCGCGGCCGCGCAATGGAGCGGCGCGTACCAGGCTTCGCCTTGCAGGTTTACATTGGCACCCTTCTCGACCAGCAACTTGACCATGTCCAAGTGTCCGTGGCGAGCGGCCTCGATCAGGGGCGTGTCGAGCGTCCGTGGATGCCTAAGATTCGGGCTGAATCCTACTGCTAACCATTTCTTCGCGGCGGCCGAATCGCCATCGCGGGCCGCGGCGTGAAAGCTCGCGACACCCCCATAGAGAAGCGCGATGCAGACGGCTATGCCTACCACGGTAAGAGCGAGAACCCGCACGGTAATCCGCCTAACCTTTTCGACTGCGGTTTGCACGAGTTTTACCTGGTCCACGATGCGACACGCCAGCTATTTCTTCCGGCGCGCCGTGCACCACGCTACTACGGCGAAACCGATGGCGAGAACGCCCGTAACTGGGTCTATGGCAGCGCCTCCGGGCGTGGGGATATCGAAGTTCTGGCCTGGGGTGTCCGCGCGGTTCGTGTTTCGCGAATCGGCGCGTTGTTCGGGTGGCGGCGCGGGCTGGGCCGGATTAACTTCGACGCCCGAAGCGCGCATTGCCTCGAGTTCTTCGCGCAATCG
Organism: Candidatus Hydrogenedentota bacterium; assembly: GCA_016209895.1. GTDB lineage: Bacteria > Hydrogenedentota > Hydrogenedentia > Hydrogenedentales > SLHB01 > JACQVH01. The sequence goes on from JACQVH010000231.1 coordinate 1,975, forward strand.
TTTCTGTGCGCGGCGGTCACGCTCGATCCGAAGGGCGTTCCGCCGCTCGATTTGCCAACGTTGATACTCCTTATTGTTTTCGAGCACGAGGAAGGACGTATATTCGGTCGCGATCGAGTACGCCTCCCCTAGCCGCACGATCTCAGCGGTTACTCCGGAACGATCGCCGGCGTCGTCGGCTTGTTTGAGCAGCCGTTGCACGCGATGCCAGGCCCACATCCGCTCGATTTCGGGGTTGGCTGCGTCTTCGGCCGGTAGACTCACGGTCAGCGCATTATCGAGGGCCTGACCCTGCACCTCGGCGTGGACCGCGACCGGGACCTCTCCCTGCGCTTTGTAGCGCCCGTAAAGTCGCACCGGCGTGCCGTGGTACAGGTTGGGGAGTTGTTCCGGGACCACGTCGTAGATTTCGCCGCCTTGAAAGTCCACTCGCAGATTGGTCGCGGCGGGCCGGGTCAGTTTCCGGCGAAAGGCGTGGGCTTGGCGCGCGAAATCGTCGCCGCGCGATATCATTGCCGCGAGCCCGCCGGCTTCTTCGGCCATTTGCACCAAGAGCCGCTGATTGACGTCGTTGCCGACGCCGACGCAAAACACGCGCGCGTTGGCGGGGCGGTTTCGAATGAGCGCGATCAAGCTGGCGGGATCATCCTGGGTCGCCAGACCGTCGCTTAGAACGACGACGTTGAGTTGGCGGTCGGTCGCGGGGTCTGCATACTCATACGCTTTGGTCACGGCCAAGCGGAGGTTGGTGCCGCCCCTCGTGGTCTGCGAGTCGAGGAACTTCGCCACCGCCGCTTTCGCTTCATTGTTTGCAGATTGGAGGCTGCCGTACAGGGTGACCGGTTGCACGTTGAACGCGAGCGCGTCAAAACGGTCTTCGTCGCCCAGCGCCTCGACAAAGGCTTGGACGGCGTTACTCGAGGTCTCGAACTTGCGCTCGGACGCCATGCTGCCGGAGGCATCTATAACAAAAACGTAGTCCATTCCGGACGGGTTGCCTTCCAGTTCTTCGCCGGCCGTGATCATCATGCAGAAGTAGCCGTCTTCGCCGGAAGCGCGCGAGGTTATGATGTCCACCCCGGTTTGCGGTCGGGAAATCTGGTACGCGATCACGAGGTCGCGCGCCAGGCTTCCCTCGGCCGCTTCGAGGCTGGCTTCGTAGAAGCTGTCGTTGTGCGATACGATCACGAAGTCGTCGGCGTGGCTCGGGCTTTCCATCGCGGTGATGGGGATTTCGGATCGGACTTCGAGCGTCAGGCCGAAGCGTCCGGAAACTCGCGAATCCACCTGGGGACGGGTAGCCGTCGCCAGCGGATAGACGAACGTGGCCCAGTCATGGTCGAAATCGAGTTCCTGATAGTAGGTAATCTGAACGCGTTGCGCCGCGCCCGGCGCGATGGGAAAGATGCGCATTTCGAAGGAGCGGTAGTCCACTTGTTCCAGCAGTCCGGGGTCGCGCCGTTTGTTCTTGTAGGTCTCGTAGATTTCCCGCGCGCGCTGTTTCTCGACCACTTCGCCGATCATTTCGGTGTCATGAATCCACATGCTGAAATTGGAGACGGAGGCAGCGCGCGGCACGGGAAACGTGTAAAGCGCCTCGACTTCCCGGTTCTCCGTGTTTTGGAAGACCTGGTACACCTCGGTGACGGCAATCCCATTATTGACCGTCACGCGGACGGTATGTTCGGTTATGGCGAGAACGCCGCCGAGGCCGCCGTCCGCGACGAGTAATCCGGCGCTGTTAGCGGTAGATGCGATACTGAGCGTTATGGCGGTTGTAATGTTGACAATCCAAAGACTTTTGCGCGACCTACGGTAAGATTCGGTGACCATCGTCGTTTCTCCTCGCGGTACGACCGCCCTGGTTGACGGAGACTCGCAACATGTGAGGAGCATGGGAGATGCCAATGGCCGGCTTCCGCGCCCGGGGCGTGACTGGTATGGATCACGGCGCAATAGGAAGGGATGTTTGGGGACGGGGAATTGACATTTTTTGAACTCAGCCTGTACATTCTATGTACACAATGAGGTATTGGCAATTGTGGAAGTTATCGCGAAACCGCGGGTTTCGTGGCGGATGTTGAAAATGGGGACACGGATGGCGCTGTTTTCCGAAAATGAGCGCGTGCGGCTCCGCGCGATTCAGCACCTGAGCTATTGCAATCCATTTCTTCCGGAGCGAATCGCCTTTGAGCGCACTATCTTGGGGAAGAAGTTCATCGAGACAGGCGAGGCCTGGCACAAACGCGCGGATGAGGTCGCCGACCGGCCGAATATCGATCGGCTGACGGAGTGCGCGCGGGAGTTCGGCAACCAAGCCCGGGAACGGCTGAACCGTGGGACGCGGGCGGATGACGACGAGCTATCGTTATACGTGGACGTGGTTCTTTATTACCTGTACAACAAGTATCAGTTTCGCTTCTTCGAGCACGTTCGTCGCGGGCATGCCGGGGCCTCGCCCGATGCGCCGGAACAGAGTTTTTCCTTTTACAGCGAGTTCCAGGAGGATTTGATTCACTACCTGGGAATGCCGGGAATCCCCTTCAGTCATGAGGAAAGTGACCACCTGTTCTCGGGCTTCTTTCAAATCCGGCGGGCGTTTCACCACATTTACGACAATATCATCGGGGGCTCGATGGTCTCGGCAAAGCTGCGCGCAGCGGTGTGGCAATCCATCTTCACCGTGGACATGCGGCGCTACCGCCGGGTGCTGTATAAGCGGATGGGAGATATCACGACGTTGATTTCGGGGCCGTCGGGCACCGGTAAGGAGTTGGTGGCGCGCGCCATCGGCCTTTCCCGCTACATTCCTTTCAACCGGCAAAAACGACGGTTCGCGATGAATTTCGCCGCCGGTTTCTTCCCGGTGAATCTGTCCGCCCTCTCCCGAACTCTCATCGAATCGGAACTGTTCGGGCATGCGAAAGGGTCGTTCACGGGCGCCGTCAAGGACCGCACCGGGTTGTTCGAACTGTGCCCGGAATGGGGCGCCGTGTTTCTGGACGAGATCGGCGAATTGGACCCCGGGGTACAGGTGAAGCTATTGCGTGTGTTGCAGATGCGGACGTTTCAGCGGATCGGCGATCTTTCCGTTCGCCGGTTTGACGGCAAGGCCATGGCCGCGACGAATCGGAACCTAGAGCGGGAACTGCGGGAAGGGCGATTTCGCGAGGACCTGTATTACCGGCTTTGCTCCGATATCATCGTGACACCGTCCTTGCGGGAGCAATTGGCGGGGTCGCCGGAACAGCTTCACAACTTACTCCTCTTCATTGCGAGACGCGTGGCGGGCGAGGAAGAGGCGGAGGTGCTGACGCGGGAAGTGGAACGGTGGATTCACGAGAACCTTGGGGACGACTACGCGTGGCCGGGAAACGTGCGGGAGTTGGAGCAGTGCGTACGCAACTATATGATCCGCCACGAATACCGTCCGCCGGCCATACATCACGGGCAGCCACTCGAGGAACTCGCCGAGTCGCTACGAACGGGGCAGCTCTCGGCGCAGGAACTTCTCGAACACTATTGTACGATCACGTATGCTCGGACGAGCAGTTATACAGAAACGGCCAGACTGCTGGGGCTGGACCGGAGGACGGTGCGGGCTCGCGTCAAAGCGGACCTGCTCGAACGTTATCGTTAGTTGCGGGCGTCGTAGTGATGAGGACGCCCTCAGATGGGTTTGAGGGAGCCAAGTGTCATGACATCTGTAGGAAGGAGTTCGATGAAAAACATCGTTTTGCTGATCACGGATACCTTTCGCTACGACAATCTGGGGGAGCGGGCGCGGCGGGTAGTGCGGACGCCGGAATTGGACCGGTTTGCGGCGACACGGGCGACGGAGATTCGCGGGTTTGCCATGGGGAGTTTTCCGACCATCCCGCACCGGACGGACTTGGCGACCGGACGCTTGGGCTGGCCGCACTATGGCTGGCAGCCGATTGATGAGAGCAGCCCGAATCACCTGGCGAGAATGCTGGGTGAAGCGGGATACGTGACACAACTCATTTGCGACTGCCCGCACTTGTTTCCGGCGCGATTTGACCGCGCGTTTGACGCGGCGTTCCAGCATCGGGGCCAGGAGTTCGATCGGCCTCTCCTCCACTTGAACGATCCGATTGAGCGTGTTCAGCCGGCGAAGAAAACGCGGTCGGAACCGACGTTTCGTGGTGAGCGACTTCCCAATATCCACCGCTGGACTAACCGCTACTATCGGCTCGAATCCGAAACTTTCGCGATGCGCACGGCGGCGACCGCGCAGCGGTGGCTCGAGGAAAACTATAAGGTCGGACCCTTCTTTTTGTGGGCGGATTTCTTCGATCCGCACGAGCCTTGGGACCCGCCGGAGTACCTCGTCCGGCGCCATGATCCGGATTACGACGGTCCGCCGATGCTGCATCCGAATTATGGCGCGGCGTCCGAATACACGCCGGAGGAATTGCGTAACCTTTGGGCGCATTACGCTGCGGAGTCGGAGTTGGTGGACCGCGCCCTGGGCCGGGTGCTGCAAAAGATGGATGACCTCCAGCTTTGGGACGACACGATCGTGGTGGTGCTATCGGACCACGGCATGTCCCTCGGCGAACATGACCGCTGTGGCAAATCCAATCTCAGCAAGAGGGACAAGCGATTCTGGCCGGCTTATCCGGAGATCAGCCATAGTCTGTTCTTGATTGCGGGTGGCGAGGTGCCGTGCGGCCAGAGTCTCGACCTGATCGCGCAGCCCATGGACATCGCGCCGACGCTGTGCGAACTCGCGAACGTGAAGGTGCGACCACCCGTGCCGTTCCAGGGAAAATCATTTGCCGTGGCTGTCATTGATGGTTTGTCCGGGCATCGCGATTGCGCGGTCACCGGTGAATACTATCGAAGCAATCGCTCGACGGTGCCCGGGCGTGGGACGACGCCGTTTCTCGTTACTGGAAAATGGGGCTACGCGCCGGTCGGGGCAAATGGGAAACCAGAACTGTACGCGCTGAATAAAGACCCGTTGGCGGAGGAGAATGTCGCTGGCAAACATCCGCGTATGATCGAACAAATGCAGCGATTCTTTATCGAATATTTGAAAGAACACGAGGCACCGGACTGTGTGATCACGCGTTGGTCTCAGGTAGCGAGTAAATGAATCCCAGAGTTTTCGACAATTTGGGGCCCGGCTTTCTGGAAACCATCAACCAAGAAGGACAACAAGGACCACAGGGACAGCAAGGACGAAAAGGACGAAATGAAGGCGAGACGGCTTTGATAGAAACTATAAGATACTGTGGATAACACCGATGGCGCGGACGAATACTTATTGGGGCAGGATCGCTGTGGCGCTCGTGGGTGGGGCGTTGCACTTAAACTTTGAATCGGCGATCCTTACGAATAGCGGTACGGAGAATAGATAGAGATGTTCACACATTGGTGGGTCATCACGATTTGTTTGGTAGCGAGTGTTTATGCGCGAGTGGGAGAAGCGGAATTAACTTTGGTCGAGTCGGGCCAGCCGCGGGCGGTGATTGTGGTGTCGGCGGGTGCGAGTGACCAGGCGCGCGAGGCGGCGCTGGCGCTTCAGGGGTATCTCGAGCGGATGAGCGGCGCGAAGCTGGAAATTCGGGAGGACGCCGATGCCGGCCAGACACGCATTTTTGTGGGAGCGAGCCAAGCGGTACGCGACCTCGGCATCGAAGTGCCTTCCGGCTTTAGTTACCAAATGAACGAAGAAGGTTTTGTGATCAAGACCATCGAGAATGGACTCGTGCTGGTTGGGAATGAACATTCGTTTTACCGTGGGACGGTATATGCCGTGTACGAATTTCTCGAACGGCTGGGCTGTCGCTGGTTCTTTCCCGGGCCATACGGCGAGGTCGTGCCGAAGTTGGAGACGATACGGGTCGGCGAGTTGAACATTGAGGCGCGTCCGGATTTCCGCTTCCGAAACATTTGGTATTCGGGTTGGATGCCGGTGCGGGACGAGGATTCGAAGAATTACGCGGCTTGGTTGGACCACAACAAGATGAATTCTTTGGCGAAGCTCAGCCTGCCCGGTGACGGCAGCATAATTCGGCTTGCGCCGGCCGAGACGTACTTTGTGAGCCATCCGCACATTTATGCGGTGAACACGAAAGGCGAGCGCGAGAAAGATATGCTGTGCCTCTCGGAACCGGAGGCGGTGAAGATTTCCGTGCAGACTATTCTTGAGGAGTTCCGGGCGCATCCGGACGTGATGACGTTCGGTTTTGCGCCGCCGGACGGGCATCCGATGTGCCACTGCGACCGCTGCGAGGCGGCGAATCCGGGTTTCCGCGGCAAGGGTTACGGCGAACCGAGCCTGAGCGACGTGTGGTTCCGCTTCGCCAACGCGGTGGCTGTCGAAGTGTACAAGGAATTCCCGGAACGATGGCTGCTGACGAACGGTTATGCGAATCGCGTGCGCCCGCCGGAAGGTGTCGGCCCGCTCAGTCCGAATCTCGGCATCCAGTCCGCGATGATTGACTCGTGCACGTTTCATCTCATCGGCGACAAGAAGTGCTGGCAGCGACAACTGTACAAGGGCGTACTCGACCGTTGGACCAACGAGCTGCGGTGCGTGTTTGTATACGATTATGATCCGGGCAAGTCACTCGACGGCCTCCCGTTTCCCGCGCTACACAACTTGATGCATGACTTTCCGTATTTCAAGGAACGGGGCATTTGGGGTTTCTGGACGGAAGGGCACAATTCGTGGATGGTTACGCACTTGAACTATTACGTCCGCGCCAAGCTCATGTGGGACGCCGAGAGCGACGTGCGGGCGTTAGTGCGTGATTATTGCGAGAAGTTCTATGGAGACGCGGCACGGCCCGTCGAGGAGTATACTTGGACGCTCGAAGATGCGGTCAACGACACGGCCATTCACGAGACTTGGGGCCGATTGGTTCCCTGGCGCGTGATCCTGACGCCAAAAGTCGTACGCGCACTCGAAGACACGCTGTCGGAAGCACGACGGCGTGCGACGGCAGAACCGGAAGCGACGCACGTGCGCGTGCTGGACCTGACGCACCAACTGATGTCCGCGCACCTGGACATGGAGCAGGCTGCGGCCCGGGGCGACTTCGTCGCGGCTGCAACCCGGCCCGACGCCATGCTTCGCATTCGCGACGAAGCGGCCAAGATTGATCCGGCCCTCCTGCCGCATACGCCGGAATGGTGCCGGTACTCAGACGGCAGCGTCGAATGGTATAAGAAGACCTATCAGGACTTGGCCGACCGGATAAACGGCGTTCGCGGGGAATTGATCGCCATGACGCCTGTCCGCTGGGAATTCCGAAGCGACCCGGAGAGCATCGGTGAGATTTACCGCTGGTACGCGCCGGACGCGCCGGGATCTTGGGAAGAGATTGATTCGACTCTGTATTGGGAAGCCCAAGGGTATCAGGACGAACGCGGCTACGGGTATACCGGTCACGCGTGGTATCGCACGCAATTCCAGGCGCCGGAGTCGGCCGCGGGCAAGCCGCTCCGGCTAACCATCGGCGGCGTTTATAGCGACAAAATCTGGATCTGGGTGAACGGTAAGTTGATCGACCACCGAACGAAGCAAAATACGAGGGTGCCGTTCGATCTGGACGTGACTAGTTATCTTCACCCCGGCGAGAGGAATAGCATTACCCTACTTATCGAGACCTTGCCCCCGGACCGCAACGCCCGCGCCGGACTGCACCGGCGAGTGTTCGTATGGAGCCCGAATGAGGGTGGCTAGTTGTTGTCGCTGTGGCTCCAGCTTCGTTCGGCGAGTTCATGATTCTATAGAGTGTGCATCGGGCATGAATAACTCATCCATTAAGCATCGGAAGGCTATCGCCCAAGCACCAGGTCAATACCGGCGAGGACGGGGACAAGTTGATTCCGCGACAGTTTGCCGACGCGTTCTTTAAATAAAGCTTTGTCCAGTGCTACTATTTGCGAGGTATTAGCTACTGAATCTTTGGGAAGACCCGAAAAGCGTCTTCGCAGCAGTACGTTCCCGGGTGCGAGTGCCCATTTCAGATTGCTAGTGAGGGGAACGCAGACAACCGTCTTTATACGGCTCTGGTTAAGCGAGTCCCCTTGGACCACCAGCACCGGCCTTGGAAAACCAGGCCCCGAACCGACAGGTTCCGGGAGGTTTGCCCACCAGATTTCCCCTTGACCAATTACCACTCAACGCGTTCCAGGATACGACAGGCTGCGGTCGAAATGAACGTGTCAGATTCTTCGCCAATTTCGTCACATGCGTGGTTCATGGCTTCGGTCACGTGATCCTCACAGTGGCGAGCGACGTACTCCTCCAGTGCCCGGCGATACAATTCGCTCCGGGACTTCTTCAATCGGCGTGCAAGTCGTTCGACTTCTTCGAATACGTGATCGGGTATCGATACGGCGGTTTTCATACTCATAGTATAACTCAAACGGAGACCGAAATGAAACCGTGTTTTCGAATTTTCCGCTGCGGGGAAGAACGAAACTGGAATCGGGCCATCAATTACGGCATTCTGACAATATTGGGCAACGAATCGCGGAGGTGAGAATGATGGTACCGTGTCACTTCAGTTTTATGCGCAAGATCGGCCCACGGACACTGCTGGTCGTAATGTGTGTCTGCTTGGGCACGGTACCGGTCGCTGGCGCTGAGTCGTTGACCACTGACCTGACGGGTTGGGCAGGTCAGTTTGCGTTTCATTACGATTATACGGTCGTGGAGACGGCGGGACTGGCGCGGCGGTTTGAGCCGGTGGAGGTGACGTTGAGCGTGCCGGGCAGTATGGACGCGGCGTGGCGGGATCATATTCGGGTCGTGTTGCTCGATTCGGATACGCGCGGGGTGCCGGTTGTTCATCAAGCTCTGGACCCCGTGACTTCGGACAATCTCCCGGCCGGCAATGAGCAGCCGGCGGCGCCGGCCCAGAGTGTCAACGTCGTCTTCCTGACGGATTGTCCGGCGCATGGGCGCGTGAACTATCGTCTGTATTGGGGACTGCCGGAGAAGGGCGCGGAGTCTCGTGCCGGTCTCCCAAGCGTTGAGCCGGATCGCACGTTGCGTGTAAGCGGTGAAGCTCCCGGCTTGGAAATCAGCAACGAGTACTACGACATTCGCCTGGACCCGAAATCGGGCGCGGTGCTGACCGCGAAGCTCGCGGCGCGACCCGACGAGGAGCGGTTGTTCTATCATTCGATACCGATTCATTTCGGCACGGATATTTGGAGTCCGCCTCAAAGCTGGGACCACGACTACGATTGGACCGCGCCGCCGCACGAGAAGGCGCAAATTGGTCCCATTGCGGTGCGGTACCATCGGTGGGGCCCGATGCAAAAGTATCCCGACGTGCAATCCTCGATCACGTACACATTTTATGCTCACGTGCCATACGTGCACGTGTCTTCGACGTTCGAGTTTACGGCGAACCGCTCGGCGCGCGCGGTCCGGATGGGCGAGATTGTCGTGGCGCATTCGCACCGGGAAGGTCCTAATGAGAAGGACGCGGATGGGAAGTCGCCAGACATTTTCACGCACTACGCGTGGCCCGGGGTAAATGGACGTCCCGTCTCCATTGAGTTAAACGCACACCGCGAAGCCCAAGGCGCGGCGAACGTCGAGGATTTCGCCTCGGGCGCGTTGGGTGTGCTGGACCGCGACGTGCCGTGGGTGGCAGGCTATCACGCGGACAAGAAATATGGACTGGCGACGTTGCGGCGGGCGCAGTTTGCGGGTAACCGGCTCGGCGGCGCAGTCCCCCACTCGGCGCCGTGCACCATGGTGGCCAATTACGGTTGGGGGTTCTCTTATTGGTCGCGGCCTATGGTCTATCCGCCCGGACTGAAGGGTACTCCCGAAGACCAGAATACCGTGGTTGCCACTGGGACCGTATTCGCCATCGAGGAAGCGTTGCTGTTTTTTGAATACGATGGAAAGCTGAAGAAGATTGGAGATGCCCAGCACGCCTTCGCAGAACCGCTCAAGCTCGATTTCAAAGGGACCGGTCCCTGGTGATCGGCCGGCGATGAGCGTAACGACAATCAGACGGATTAGGGGTGGGGACGCGCTTCGGCTTCAGACCTTCTACAACGGGTTGAGCGAAACTTCAAAGCGAACGTTTCATCCGTTGAGTCAAGAAACTACGGTGGAAGTGTGTGAAGATCTTGTGCGGGACAATCGTCCAGCATCAGAGGACAAGCTTGACCTGTTAGGTGTCCACGAAGAGGAAATTGTCGGTTGGGGCTTTCTGCACAATCTCAAGTCGGGGGATCCCGTCCTTGGTTTGGCGGTGGCGGATGCGTGGCAAGGCCGCGGTTTGGGGAGCGCCTTACTGGACGCGTTGATGGCCGCGGCACGTGAACGTCGCGTTCCCGCCGTTACACTGACCGTCGTTCGGGATAACGACGTCGCGCGGGCCATGTATGAGCGGCGTGGATTTGTCGTCGCGGACGCGTTCGTCGGCGACGACGGGCTGGCCTACTATCGGATGGTGACGAAACGCGAAACTTAGCGTGGCCATGGACGCAGGCAAAACCGACAAGGACGACAACGACATCAAGGACAACAAGGACGGAGAGGAGAGAGAACCGCAAATGGAGGGGCTCATGAGAAAATCAATCGCGCGCGAGATCTTGTTATTGACCATTGTCCTCGTGCCGATAACCGCGATGAATTGCGCCACAGCGGGCCCAGAAGCGACGCCGGTGATCGGACCGCTTGATGCGTCGAAAGGGGTCCCCGGTTCCGACGGGAAGGTGGTCTGGTTCAATGCGCTCGACCTCGGCGTCGAGGGCCAGGCGTGGAACCAGGTCAAGCATCCATACGACCGATTCCCAGCGGAAGCGGAGAATGTCGTGCCGAAAGGGGCGTGGAGACTCTCCGAGCATTCGGCGGGCCTGTGCGTGCGATTTGTCAGCGACTCGCCAGAGATTTGGGCGCGGTGGACGCTTCGGTTCGACGAGCTTGCGATGAATCATATGCCGGCGACCGGGGTCAGCGGTCTCGATTTATACGCGAAGGGTGACGGCGGCTGGGGATGGGTTGCAGTCGGTAGACCAAAGAGCGTGAAAGGCAACGAAGCGAAGTTAATCGCCAGCGCGCCGCCCGGCCTTCACGAATACGTGCTTTATCTTCCCCTCTACAACGCGCCGGAATCGGTCGAGATTGGCGTGAACCCCGGCACCACTTTAGCCAAAGCATCGCCTTACGCCTGCGACCGGGCCAAGCCGATGCTATTTTGGGGAACCTCGATCTTGCAGGGCGGTTGCGCGTCGCGACCGGGCATGGCTTATCCCGCGATCATCGGGCGGCGGATGCAGCGTCCGACGATTAACCTCGGGTTCTCGGGGGCGGGGAAGATGGACCCGGAAGTGACTGAACTGATCGCGCAGCTCGACGTGTCGGTCTACGTGGTTGATTGCTCGCCCAACATGAAGACGGAAATGATCATTGAGCGCACTGAACCGATGGTTCACGCATTGCGTAAGGCGCGTCCGGCTACGCCCATCGTGTTGGTGGAAAACGTGCCGTATGAACAGGGCTGGTTTCTTGAGAGCAGTCGCAAATCGTATCAAGAAAAGAATGCCGCGCTGCGGGCGGCCTACGAGCGGCTTCGCCAGGAAGGTGTGAAACATCTCTATTACGTGCCTTGCGAGGGTCTTTTCGGGGATGACCACGAGGCGACCGTGGACGGCACGCACGCTACCGACCTCGGCTTCTTGCGCATGGCCGATGTGATCGAGCCGGTGTTGCGGCGCATTCTCGAATAGGCGCGCCCGCTCGTGCTCGAAATCTCGTGGTTGAGGATGATCTAACGACAAGGGACGCGCCTTGGCTGAATCTTCGGCGGGCAAGCGCAAAGCACCGAGAAAAGAGACCGCTTTGGTTAGAGCCTGGAATAGGCCGCGGATTGCGCGGATGAGAATTCGACGGAGTGAGACTGCCTGGCGCCTCCCGATCGTTCAAAACTCCGTGGCTTTGTTCGTTATCTTGACCTTCGCTTCCACGCCCGGGGTATCAGCTCAGGATGTCACGCCAACCGGCGGCGGATACCAAGTGACGGAGATTGCGCGGGGGCACTCGTGGGTGAGCCCCTATTGGGGCTACAGCACGCCGAAGTTGGTCTACGACGGCAAGGCGTATTACACGGCCGTTCTCTGGGGCGATTCTCCGGACTCGTCTGAGGGCGTGCTTTATAAGTTCGAAAATGGCGCATGGCGAGCCGGCGCGCGCCTACCCGGCATTTACCAACCGGCCACGCTGCTGCTCGATCCGAAAGGTCGCGTGCTGGTTGCCTACACACGCAGCGAGAAGCCGGCCGCGTTTCTGCGCTCCAAAATACCGGGCAGCATTGACGACCTGGAATCAGTCGCCGCGCCGGCGGACATGCCCAACGCCTATTACCTCGGCTGGGCCTTACGCGAGCGGACCGTCTCGCTCGCTTATCTGACAGCGCCAGCGTATACGATGTATCTTACTACCCTCGATCTTGCGACGTTGACTTGGACTCCCTCGGCGCGGATTCGCGAAGGACAGGTGGAGACCAAACCGAAAACGGCCTGGACCTACCCGATTCTTGTGCCCAGCGCCGATGGGTTGCACCTGGTCGCGTCGAATTGTCCCGACGGCGGCGAAGGAAACACGTACAACGAAGTGTGGCACCAATTTTATCCGGCAGGAGCAATGAAGCCCGCGCGTGAAGAGAAGGTGGCGGACGCTCCCGTGGGCCACAACGCGTATGCCATGGACATGTTGTTGGACAACGCCGGGTGGGCGCATATCGTATTCATGTGGAACGTTCGCAAGTACGGTGAACCGCTGCCGGAAGGCAGCCCGCCGCCCGGAACCTATCATGCCTGGCGCGACCCTAAGACCGGCACGTGGGAACGGAGATATCTTTCGTCGTTGTGCATTGCCGGACTCGTCGAGGACGGCGGGCACGTCCTCGCGGTCACGCAGCAGAACGGAGCCGTGTTCCCACTCGAATGGCAGCGCGAGACGAAGGTGTGGAAGACTTTGCCGCCGTTATGTTCAGCGCAACAAATACCCGCCGGGCCGTCCTTCATGGATGTGATCAGCCCCGCCAGCGGGAGCGCCGTCCCAGGTCTAGCGTTGGTAAGCGACGGGATGCTACCGGAGGTCAGCGGCAAACGCGCCGAGCGCGTAGTGTGGGCGATATTGCCCGCCGACCGTTGATTCGAATCCGGCGGGTCCGCCGGATACAATGCCCGCAACAACGAATCGGTACGAGTGGGTTGGGGTGTAGAAGTGACATTGAATTCCTTGCTTGAGCCATTTCAGTTCGCGTTCATGCAGCGCGCGCTTCTGGCCGGTCTTCTCGCCAGCATCGCATGCGGCGTGATCGGCACGTACGTGGTGGTCAAACGCATCGTGTTTATCAGCGGTGGAATTTCGCACGCTTCGGTCGGCGGCTTGGGCGTGGCGGCGTGGCTTGGTGTGCCGCTGTTATATGGGGCGGTAGCGTTCAGCCTGCTGTCGGCAGTCGTAATTGGCGTGGTCAGCCTGCGCAGCCGCGAACAGGAGGACACGCTCATCGGCGCGCTCTGGGCGGCGGGCATGGCGATCGGCATCCTGTTTATGGCACAGACCCCCGGCTACGCGGCCGACCTCATGAGTTGGCTATTGGGCAGCATACTAATGGTGTCTTGGAAAGACCTCGTGCTGAGCTTCGTTTTGGATGCCGTCATCCTTCTTACGGTGTGGCTATTCTACAAAGAGTTTCTTGCGGTCAGCCTTGATGATGAGTTCGCGGAATTGCGCGGCGTACCCGTCTGGGCGGTCTACTTGTTGCTCCTCGGTTTGGTGGCGCTTACGGTGGTCGTGATGATGCAGGTGGTCGGCATTATCCTCGTGATTGCGCTGCTGACGCTGCCGCCGGCCATCAGCCGTTGGTTCGTGCGCCGTCTCTCGACAATGATGATCGCGTCCTGTTTTCTGGGCGCCTTTTTCACCGTGAGTGGAAACTTGATTTCCTTCTGGACCAATCAGCCGTCCGGGGCGTGCATCGTTTTGATCGCGGCGTTAGTCTACGCCGTGGGCATGGGGCTAAGATCGTACTCGAGCTGAGATTTCCGTCTCCGATGTCTCATATGTAATCTACTGTGAACAAATGAGTTATGCACTATTAGACGGCGCCTGGGAAAGCCTGTTCAGGGCGAAGAACTTCCCGCATAGGACGGGCCGGCACAAGTGGGAGGAACGGGCCTATTTTTTTGCTTGCATTTTGCGGGGAATCTGATAAACTATGCTTAGATTTTGGGTGCGGATTTAGTGTTGTCGACGTCTGAAGTAATCCCTCGGGGGCAACGTGACTGAGGGAGAGACGTGCCGGGCATGGGGTCCGGACCGGGAAAGGAGGTGAGTCGCGGCGAAAGCAGTGGAGGTGGGGGCACACCTCACCTCGAACCGTCTCTTCAAAGTGAGAAGTAATCCCGAAGAAGAAACGGTCAATTTCAAGTTGGTTACGATATTCAGAGAAAGTTTATTCACCAATTGATTTACAATCATGAGATTCTTCTCAAAGGAGAAAAGGTAATGAAGAAGAGAGGTTTCACGCTAATTGAATTGCTGGTGGTGATCGCCATCATCGGCATTCTTGCGGCCATTTTGTTGCCGGCCCTGGCCCGCGCCCGTGAAGCAGCGCGCCGCGCCCAGTGCCAGAACAACCTCAAGCAATGGGGTTTGGTACACAAGATGTTCGCGAACGAGAACAAAGGAAAGTGGGTTAACCAGTACGTCAACTACAGCAGCGGCAGCTGGACTCCCACAAACGTGAAGGCTTCGCCAAGTGATAAAAGCCTGTGGTCCAGCCCGGACTGCCAGTTGCTGTATCCCGAGTACCTGACCGATCCCAAGATTGACCTCTGCCCGTCCGATGGCGAGACCACCGGCGGACACGCGGACAAGTGGGAAAAGGGAATCGAGGCCTTCCAAGGCACGATTGGTACCGCTTGGAACGCCGCTCCGGCAGACGCCACCGACCCGGCTTTCGGGAAAGGCGGCCAGAAGTTCGTCCGTTGCGGGAATTGGTCGTATAACTACCATGCGTGGATGGTGGACAAGCAGTGGGTGAACACGGTCAACGACACGGTCGCCTTGACGATCGCGTTGGGCTGCCCCGACGATCCGGGCGAGTGTGGCGTCGCGGGTTTCGACGACTATAATCACCGGAACTCGAGTTCTGAAGACTACACGCTTCCGGACTCTGGTGACGTGACGATCCGTCGTCTGCAAGAAGGTATCGAGCGGTACTTGATTACCGACATCAACAATGCCGGCACGGCCAATATCGCTCAGTCTACGGTTCCGGTAGAGTGGGACAGCGCGACCACTGGAATGTCGGGTGGAGCGGTGGACCGAGATGAATTCAACCACCTTCCGGGTGGCGCCAATACGGTGTACCTGGACGGCCACGTCGAATTCGGGAAGTTCCCGTCTGTGGTGGGATCGAAAGACTGGCACCTGTCGGTCAACGCGGTAACCCAGGGCTACTTCTAATCCCTGTCTTTGCGAATGCGTTTCAGCGGCGGTTGGGTTTTCCCAGCTGCCGCTGTTGTTTTTCGGAGCAACACGCGCGTATAAAGTAGCTTCACACTGGGACGTGGCGACGGGGTCGGTCACGGGAAACGTTTGAAGCGCGAGCACATGTACAAAAAATGTTGGTTGCCGCTTTTGCTGCTTTGCATTCTATTGCCCGGCTGTGGTGGCTCCTCCCAGAACGTAGTACGTACTCGTGTTGTCATTCTGGGATTCGACGGGATGGACCCCATTCTGGTGGAACGCATGATGGCCGCCGGGGAATTGCCCAATCTCAGCCGACTTCATCAACAAGGCGGCTACCAACATCTCGGTTCGACCATTCCTCCGCAGTCTCCCACGGCCTGGTCTTCGTTTGCCACGTGCACGCAACCCGGCAATCACGGCATCTTCGACTTCCTGCGACGCAACGTCCGCAGTTACACGCCGACGCCCGGCTTCGGCATGACGCATCCGCCGGAACTGGCCCCGGACGGTTCGGTAAAGACTCCCGCGCGCAGCCTGACCTTTCGCCAAGGCGAAACATTCTGGTCGGTAGCCGATAAGCAGGGCATCCGGTGCAAACTGCTGCACATTCCGTTCTCGTATCCCCCGGACGCGCTCGAGCACGGTGAGATGCTTTGCGGCGAAGGCGTGCCGGATATCCGGGGTTTCACCACGACGTTCTATTCGCTCTCGGACGCCTTCACGCCGGAACAACTCGAGGCTCAGGAAAAGAAACGCGTTGCGGGGGGGATGCGTATCCCGTTGCGTTTCGACGGCGACGAGGTCACCGTAAAGATTCCGGGTTCGCCCGACCCGCGCCTGCGAACGGGCGTCTACGTGGAAACGCCGTTGCGCATCACGGTAGATCGGAACGGTCGTACGCTGAGTCTCGAATTTCAAGAGCGACAACTAACCATAGTGGAGAAAACTTGGTCGCCGTGGGTGGAGTGGACGTTCGCCGTGTCGCCGCAATTCTCGGTGCGGGCAATCAGTTCCTTCTACGCGCTCGAGGTCGGTGAGCGCGTTCGGCTGTACATGACTTCGCTGCAATTCCACCCGAAGGAACCTTACATCCCCTTCAGTTGTCCGGAGACGTATTCGGGCGAACTCGCCGACCGCTACGGCCTGTACAAGACGATCGGCTGGAGTCACGACACGCACGCCTTGCGCCAGGATGCGCTAACGGAGGACGCGTTTCTTGAAGATGCCGAAAAGACCGATGCCTGGCTGGAGAAGCTTACGCTCGATGAGCTGGACCGAAACGAATTTCGGCTGTTGATTGCCGTGTGGACCTCGACGGACCGTATTGCACACATGTTCTGGCGGTTCCGGGACCCCAAGCATCCGCTGTACACGGAAGACGGCGCGAAAAAATACGGACGGTCTCTCGAAGACAGTTATCGGCGCGCAGATGGGACCGTCGGCAAAATTATGGACAGACTGAAACCCGGCGACTTGCTGATGGTTCTCTCGGACCACGGTTTCCACAGCTTCCGCAAGGGATTCAACTTGAACACGTGGCTGATACGCAACGGGTATCTCGCGTTGCGTGGACAAACCGATCCCGCAACCGCCCACACCGAGGAGGGACAGGAGTTGCTGCAAGGAATTGACTGGAGCCGTTCGAGGGCGTACGGCTTGGGTCTGGGCGGCGTGTACTTGAACCTCAAGGGGCGCGAGGGGCAGGGCATCGTGGAACCTTCTCAAGCGCAAGCATTGATCGCCGAACTTCGCGAACGACTACTCGAGGTTCGCGATCCGGACACGGCCGAGAAGATATTCTCCGCGGTATACAACCGGGACGAGTATCAAGGCCGCGCGGCCGGCGAGGCCCCCGACCTTCAACTTGGCTATGACGAAGGGTACCAAACCACGAAAAGTTCGGCCAAAGGCGCTGCTCCGGCGGAGTTGTTTGAACCAAATCTGGACAAGTGGAGCGGCGATCACGCCAGCTCGGAGGTCGCAGCAACGGCTGGAGTCCTCTTTGCAAACCGGCCGTTGGCATCGAATGCTACGCTTATGGACCTTGGCGTCACGGCCTTGCATTACCTGGGCGCGACTGTCCCCAAGGAATACGAAGGAAAGAACTTGCTGGCGTCGGGGCCCTCCGCAAAGTGAATTCGTAGTGGCCGTTCTTTATCGCCGCTCGCAATTCTGACGCCGTGGTCGTGGTCTCAGAATGACAGAACGGTCTGTTGTGCTTCGTCCGCCGCGGCGGACGAAGCTTCTCTTGAACCCAAGGCCCGGCGTAAGTGAGATTCTTCGACTTCGCTCAGAATGACAGACAGAGCGGGGTGTTGGGTGTGCAAGATTCTTCGCTGCGCTCAGAATGACAGCGGGGCGGAGCTTTGGGAACCAAATATGGGGCGTTGCTTGGAACGCGGTTTGAACGATAAACCGAGGTTGACTCCGGTGGGCGCGTGGGCCATCATAGGTATCGGGTTTCATTCTTTGGTATTTCAAATTGGGAGGGATTCGCCGTGCCGGCTGCATTCACGATGGGTGCGCAAAGCTACAGCTTTCGCAAATTCAACCTGCAACATTCGATTACCTGTTTGAAGAATCTTGGTCTCGATGCGATGGAGTTTTGCGGCGCGCATTTTCCGGCGGACGCGACGCATCGGGAGTTCGCGAACGTCAAGGCCGCGCTGGAGGCCGCGCGGGTTAAGGTGCCCTGCTATGGCGTCGAGGGTTTCAGCGCAGATGCGGCGGCCAACCGCAATAAATTCGAGTTTGCTAAAGCGCTGGGCATCGGAGTGTTGACCGCCGATCCGAGTCCGGACTCGTTCGAGAATCTCGACGCACTGTGCGCGGAATTCGGCGTCAAGATCGCCATCCACAATCATGGTCCAAAGGCGCGTTACGACAAAGTGGACGACACGTTGAAGGCGGTCCAGGACCACAGCGCGAGCATCGGGGCGTGCGTGGACACCGGACACTCGATCCGCTCGGGGGAGAAACCGCATGAAGTCATCAAGGTATTGGGATCGCGCGTGATTTCGCTGCATCTCAAGGACTGGAAACTTGGCGGGCCGGAGAAGATCATCGGCGAGGGGGATATGGATCTCGTGGCCGTCGCGCGGGAACTCAAGGCCATCAACTTCGCCGGGCCGATCATGATGGAGTACGAGGAGAGCCCGGAGAATCCGGTGCCGGATATGCGCAAGGGGCTGGAGAATTGGCGCAGGGCCGTCGAGCAGGCGTGAGGGAATTTGCGATTTTGGATTGCTGTGGAACCTAGACCGTTTCGCTGAGTATCCTGGGGACGATGTTACCTTATCGCAAGCCTTTTTGAATAAGCCGGAGAATGTGCCTGGATTTTGCGCATTGCTTCTGGGGGGTAGACACGTTCGTGGCAGTCCGGACAACGGTAGTAGTCGAGATTAGGAACGGTGTATTTTTCGCCCGCGTAGTCACCCCGCCATCTTCCGCGGACGTGTTTGATCTTCTTGCTGCCGCATGCCGGGCATTTCCTGATGGTAACCATAGCGGCGCTCCTACAACGCTCGTTTCGATGAGATAAGGAAGTAATAGGTCTCAAGTCCTTCCTCATCAACGAGCTTACCCTTGGTGTAAATTGCCATTCCTTCAAGATTGGTACTTTGAATCACATAAAGAGGTTCGCCGGAATATCGCCGAAATGGACTGGTTGAGCGTAAGGTCTTGTAAATCGCAACTGCATTGAGGATGGATTCCGTCACATCACCCTCGCTCAGCCCATCTGATTCCATCTCAGTACGGGCCTGCTCACTGAATGCGTAGTTCCCAGATAAGACGGCTCGCTTAATCCGAACCAGTATCGGGCTCATTCGTTGGATTCCTATTCTCCATTATATAGAACTCATGATTCGTAGTGAAATTCCTTTCTCATGCCCTGGATTACGCTGCCACCTTCTTCAAGAGGAGCCGTGTCCCTCGCGTCTCGAATTGTTGGAGAAAGCGAATCATTCCGGTGGGACCAAGCTCTTTCGCCAAGGCTCGCAGACCTCGCGCTGGGATTTCACTTAATGTCATTTGTCGCGGCGCCATATGGTTTTCACCTCATTTGAAGCGCGTTGCGCAGCTAATACCTTCCTGGAAAGTATAATTGTGTCGCTCTTTCAGAGCTTTCGTGGGACGGTTTTTCGGACCCAGGGCGACGCTTCGCTTTGCCCTGGGCTGGCATGTCTCGCGCTTTCAGCCGAGAACGTGGGTAGAAACTGGCCCTATGCACGCTGTAATTCACCAAATGAGATGCATCGGGAAAAGCAATATCCCATCAGCGAGCGCTATTTGTCTCAAGCAGTAAAGCACATGTCTCGCCGGACGTCACGTGGGCCGTGTTCTTGATTTTTTTTCCGGTCGGTAATGTTGCGGTGACCTCGTATTCTCCGGCGAATGCGGTGATGGTCGCGGAACCGCTCGTATCCGTCTCGGCGGTGGTGTCGGTGGTCCAGTTTTTGAGGAGTTGTTGGAGGCGGGTGAAGACGGGTTTGGGGTGGCCGTCCTTGGCGATGAGGCCGCCGGTGATGACGGAGGGTTTGGTGTCCATCACGTCCCACCAGGTGATGGATTCGACGGCGGGGTTGGCGAAGGCCGGCGTGAAGACGGCTTCGGCGTAGTCGGCCTGGGTCGTTTCGGTCCAGGGTTCACGCCAATAGCCGGCGATAGCGTCTTCGTCATAAGTGGACGGGACGGAGAACTCGGTAATGTGGATGGGCTTGCCGAGTCTGGCGTAGCGTTCGAGGGTGTCTACCAGCCAGGACGGGGTCATGGCCGGACCCTGGAGTCCGCCGAAGGTCGCGTTGAAACGATAGCCGGGATAGAACTGCAATCCGACGACGTCTACGCTCTTCAACGTGCCGGACTGCCGACACTGTTCGAGATAGTCCAGGTAGGTGAGATTGAACTGAGCTTTGGGCTGGTTGTCGAGAGTGTAGACGAGGAACTTTCGTCCAAAGTCCACTTCGTGCGGGCCGTTGACAAGCGTGCGGCCTTGAATTGTTTTCTTGATCGCGTCAGAGGAATCTCGGAGCAGCGCCGTGACGCCGTCGCGGCTGATGCCGACGGCGTTGGTGGTGGCGGGCTCATTCATGGCTTCCCAGATCGAGACTTTGTCCTTGAACGACTGGAGCAACTCGACTTGGTGCGCCGCATACGCGGATTTCAACTCTGATTCAGGCAAGCGCCGGGCGCGGTCCGGGAGAATTCCGTAGTCTTGTAACCAGACCACACCGTGGGCCTTCGTCTTATATCCGAGTTGCTGCAGGGCGGAGAGGCCCAGCGTCTTATCAATCCCATCCTTAGTCGCGGCGCCGGTCTTCAGGTCGGTCCAACCCCAGGCCATCAACACGGTGGCCAGTTCGAACCCGGCTTTGCGGGCGGTTTCGAATGCCTTGGCGTTATACGGGCTGCCTTCGAACACGCCGAACAAGAAATCGCGGGAACGCTGGGTGATCTGGACTTTGCACTTGGTTACGCCTGCGCCGTTGGCGTCTTTCACGTGAACCTGCAGCGTGCCGGAACGCACGCGCGGGATCATGGCGCGGGCCGCCTCGAGTTCCAATTGATCGCGCAGTTTGAGGGCCAGGGCGAGCACCTTGTCAGCGGCGGCGGCGCAAGCGACCGGGTCGTTCTGGGCCAACGCTTCGCGCAGAGCGGATTCGACGGTACTGATTTCCGCGCTCGCTTGTTCGGGAAACGCGGGCCTGCGTCGGAGCAGGTCCGATACAGCAGTACGGGCTAACTCGACGTTGAGCTCGATTTCCACGGCGGCGCCCGGAGCAGAGGCAGCAAAACCTTTGCCGCCGTTATCGGCGCGCAGGAGAAGCTTCCCGTACTCTGGAACAATCCAGAAAAGGACCTGAACTGCCAAAGGTTTTCCGGAAGGAACAACGACGAGCGCGGGGAGCCCTTTTTCTCGCGGCGAACCCTGGTCGCGTGCGAGTTGGTCGTACACGGGCCACACCGCGGCCGGCTGCATTCTGTCGTCGAGGTCCGTGGCGTACAGGAACTGTCCGCCGACATGGCCGTTCTTCATGAAGTCCTCCCAGCGCAGGAGACGGCCGTTGGTGTCGTAGGCCTTCAGCACCAGGCACGCGGCCGTCGGCAAGCGGATGGCGATGTTCGCGGTGTCGCCAATGTCGTAAATTCGAGGTGTGTACGGATAGATACCCAAGCCACCTTTCTCCGGGGCAGGCGGTTGGACGAACAGGTAACCGTTTCGTGGAACAGACTCGAGAGTGAACTTGCCCTGCGGGTCGGTGACGGCGTATTTCTCGAGTTGCATCTGGGAAGTGAGTGCGCCCACGAAGGTGTAGGGAATCGGTTTGCCGTCTTCGCCGGCGACCGTGCCGGTCACCGCGGCTCGAGCGGAGAGATGCGAGAGAACCAGGATGGTCAACCACGGGCCGATCGAAATACCGTTGCCAAGCGCGCTAAAGCGTGCTACCCATGGTTTCGGGTTCTTACCACCCCGGCTGAAGTCCCGCCCGAGGCGGGATGCAAAGAGGAGCCCGCTGAAGCGGGCTAAAACGCTGAGGAAGGCACATAACGTGCCATCGAATATACTAACTTCCACCGCCGCCTGGAACACGTCGCTCCGGCCCGCGTGAAACTGGACACCACAACAGACCATGGCCGGCTGGAAGGCGGCGGTACGTAAAGCTGGAGTTCCGGCAAGGGATTTCACGTTCACTGGTCGGCAGGAGTCGTGTCGGGTTGCACCGGCGTTTTGGGTCTGAGGTGCAGGCAGAGGGCGATGCCGAGAGCCAGAATCATC
>JACQVH010000232.1 GCA_016209895.1 Candidatus Hydrogenedentota bacterium
ACGCCGAGAGCCAGGATCATCCACCAGATTTTTTGTTGCAGGGCGTGAAGGAAGATGGCGCTGATGAGGAAGCTCCACATGCTGACTTGGAGTGCACCGGTCAAATCCGCGACGGTTCGGTCTTCGACTTCGCGGGCAGCGCGACGCGTCTGGTTAAGGCGGCGCAAGAAGACCGCCGCGAGCACGAGGAAGATGGCGAGTCCGACGAGGCCGGACTCACAGCCGAGTTGCAGGTACATGTTGTGCGTGCCGAAGAAGAGCGGGTTCCAGTGCAGGTCGTTGTAAAGCCAGCGCATGACCGTCGCGACCGGACCTTGGGTTTCAATCAAACGGAAACCGAATCCACCTAGACCGACTCCTTGGACGGGATGGTCGAGCATGAATTGAAAGGCGGCGGCCTGCAATTCGGTGCGGTGCTCGACGGACTCGCTGCTCATATACTGCTGAAGCGAAAGCACGCGTTCCTTGTAGGCGGGCGGCAACAAGAACCAGGCGAGCAGCAAGGCCACCGCGAGACCCGCGGCGCGGTACGGTCCGAGGCGCATGAGTCGCTTCCCCACTAGCAGCACGGCGAGCGTGCCGCCGACGACGAGACCGGTACGAGTGAAGGTGAAAACGATGGCCATAGTCTCGAGTCCCACGGCGACGAATATGAGCACCCGAATACTCGCCTTCGCAGTGGCGCGGAACCAATAGGCGTTCAGCGGAAGGATGAGAAGCAGCGCGAGAGCCAGCCAATTGGAGTGGCCCGCGCGACCACTGACCCGCACGGCCTGACCGCTCTGCAGTGCCTCCGGTTCGATGTACGCGCCCTCGACGCCGGCGCCGATCTTTTCGAGGGCGGTGGTCGGTTCCAAATGCGTACTCGGGGTGAAATACTGGTAGACGGCGAAGGCGGCCATAAGCATGCCGCAGAGCGCCAGCAGTACGACAAAACGATGGATTCGGTCGGAACTGTTCAGCAGATGCGCGGCCATGATGAAGTAGGCGATCACGGTGCTAAGCCGAATCCATTCCGGCAACTGCTCTTCGGACGTGCGCGAATAAAGAATCCCGAACGCGGCCCACAGTAGGAATATCAGCGCCAGCACCATCTCCCAGCAGATGAGGGGCCGACTCCGTTGTACCAACGTGTTGACCAGCCACGCGAGGAGCGTCATAACTCCGCAGATTTTGGCGGCGGTCACGGGCGTTGCGGCGCCGATGAATCCCAGGACGCCGCTGGCGCCGGACAGAAGCAAAAGGGCCGTAGTGAGATACAGCCCGAGAACCGGTGATCGGAGAAAAAGCCAGAACGTCACCAGGCCGAGGATTCCCAGCAGGGCGTAGTGACCGGCGGCAAGAACCACGAGAGCAACTCCGAGCGCGAGCACGGCAATCAGACCTCGCACGGGCGCATTCAGACCGGTGCGTGACTCGATTTGCCCGATCGTGTTCATGTGGGTCGCCCTTCGCTAGAAAAAGCCGGAGCACTGCCGGCTACCCGGTATGCCACCGCATAGGTAATCACTCCCATTGTACCCTTAACGGCGGCGACCGTGCATGCCATGCCGACCGGTCCGTAGTGCGGCACGACCCAGAGGGCGGGCAGGAAGATTGAGATCAGTTTGACCGCCTCGAGCGCCGCGATCAAACGAGGCCGTCCCATGGCATACACCGCAGCGCCGGCCGGCGCGCATACGAAGGCGACTGTCGCGCCGCTCAGAAGAATACTGAACAGGCCTGCCGAGTCCGAGTACGCCGCCCCGAAGGCGAATTCCACCACGTACGAGGAGCCTAGAATCAAGGGCAGCATGGCCACGCCCGCGGCGAGCAAGGGGACCAGAAATCGGTGAAGAAAGGCCCTCATCTCGGCGTTGGAATGTAATCGGCTCGCCTGCGGTAGGAGAACTTGGAATAGAGTCAAGATGACTAGGTCTCCCATGAGGACCAGACTTGCGGCGGCGCCGTAGTGTCCGAGCGCGTCTTTCGGAACCTGGAACCAACTAAGCAAGAAGAGGTCGAGCCGTTGGGCCAAGGAGGTCGCGATGGAAGCGGCCGCGACCCATTTCCCGAAATGAATCAGTTCCCAGATCAACGCCGGCGCGACCTTCCGTTGGGCGAGTACCGGGCGCGGCAATCGCAGCCACGAGAAAACGGTCACCAGCACGGGCGCGAGCGCGTACGTCCCAAAGAGGGTCCCCAGACGGGTGGAAGTCCCCGCCACCAGGACAACGACTATCGAAAGACGCACCAGGGCGTTCAGGAATTCGTAGCCCGCGTACGCCTTGAATTCCTCCCGGGTTTGGAGGAAGGCTTGCGCGAAGCCCCAAAGGATGAGCGTGGCGGCACCCACAAAGGCCAGCGCGGTTGTCCCGGATGGCACTACCGAGGTATCCGCCAAGAACCGCGTCGTCAGCCACGGCGCCGCCGAGACCCCGGCCGCGACCGTAGCCGCCACGAGCCAAAGTTTTAGACGTAAGGCTGCCCGGAAATAGGGTAGTGCTGCGTCAGGGTGCTCCTTGGAGGCTTGCGCTGCGCAGCGGACTGCGCTGGTGTCAATAGCCGGGCTCAAGAGTCCGGCGGCCACGTTCAGAATGGCGGCCAGTACGGCGAAAAGGCCGTAATTTACCGGTCCCAGGGCGCGCGCGATTATGAGCGTGGTGGCCAGGCTCGCCACGGCGGCGCCCGCCCGTCCGGTCAAAACGATTCCGACAGAACGCCAAACCCTGCCGACATAGGGCACTTCTTCCGGTTCGAGCGGAGGATTCTCAGACATTAAACGCAGGACCGACCATGGGGTCCTCGTTCACGCCGCGCCCCGACCAAATACCACGGCGTGGAACGTCTTGAACAGGATGCGGAAATCCTCGGCCAAGGACCAGGAGTCAATGTAGGCGAGGTCCATTTCGACCCATTCCTCGAAGGCGACGTCGCTGCGGCCGCTGACCTGCCACAGCCCCGTCATACCCGGTTTCACGCTCAGTCGTCGGCGCTGGTCCCAGCTATATTTCTCGACTTCGGACGGGATCGGCGGTCGCGGCCCTACCAGACTCATTTGGCCAAGCCACACATTGATCAGTTGTGGAAACTCATCCAGACTGAACCGACGTATGAATCGGCCGACGCGGGTTATGCGCGGATCGTTGCGGATTTTGAACACCGGGCCGTCGGCCTCGTTATAGGCTTCGAGGCTCTTCCGCAGTTCTTCCGCGTTCACAATCATGGAACGGAACTTGATCATCTTGAATCGTCGTTGGTTCAGCCCCACGCGCTCTTGGCGAAAGAACACCGGTCCCTTCGAGTCCAGCTTAATCAGAATACCGATGGCAAGAAACACCGGGAACATTCCCACGAGCAGCAGCGACGAGACGACGAGGTCAATCAGACGCTTCAAGGCAAGCTGACCTTGCGATTCGGGGATGGCGGATAGCGAGAGCAATGGGATGTCTTCCATGTGCATGAGACGGCTGGTGGCAATCTGCAGGGGGAACAAATCCGCCAACAATCGTACGGGTACGCCGGCGGCTTCGCATTGGTGAGACATGTTTTGAATCGTCTGGTAGAAGGACCGGACCGGCAACGTGATGTAGACTTCGTCAATCACACGGTTTAACAGTACTGTCTCGAGGTCCGCCAATCGGCCCAAGCTGGTGAGACCCGCCGCTTGCAGCGCAGCAGCGCGTTCCGGGTCATCGTCGAGAAAGCCCTCGAGGCGATACCCGTAGCGCGGATGGGCGGTCATGGCTTTTACCAAGCGGGCGGCCCGGTCATTGGCGCCGACGATGAGGACGTAGCGGAAATTGAAACCGCGCCGGCGCAGGTTCCACAGTCCGAGGCGCAACACGGCGCGGAACGCCAGCATGGTCAGCAACGCGCTGATGCAAAATGAGAGCAGGAAATCACGTTCGAGACCGCTCTGGGAAAAGAGCGCCGCTACAAAGACGCTCAACACCAGCGCATCGGAAACGGCCCGCATGACGGCGAGAAGGTAGGTTGCAAAGTCATCACCGCGCCGGGACACGAACAGGCGGTGGTCCACGGCGGCGCTGCACCACACGATTGCGAAGATCACGAAGTACGCCACGTGACCAAAGACATGTTCATAAAACGGGGCCACGGCCGGACGGGTCAAGTACGCCGCGAGCAAGAACGCCGCCAGAATACCTGCGCAGTCGAAGACCGCCAGCGCGATGGTCAAGAACGGGTTCTGTCTTCTAATGTACGGCACCGATCTTTTCCGCGGCTACAATTTGCTTTCTTTGCCGGTCTGCAAGAGGCCGGTCATACCGGGCTTAACGCTGATCCGACGTCGCAAGTCCTCAGCCCCCGTACCGGGCGCAGAAGGCACCGGAGGGCGCGGCCCGACCAGCGACATCTGCCCGCGCCAGACGTTAAACAACTGCGGCACGTCATCGAGTCCGTAGCGACGTATCCAACGACCGGCGCGGGTCAAGGGCGGATCCGGAATGGGAACCGTTCGGTCTTGCAGCGTCGCGGGAGCGCCGGACGGAGTCGTGGGCATCGCGGTCGTGCGGAATTTCACCAGCTTGAACCGCCGCTGATTCTGCCCGACGCGCTCCTGGTAGACGAATACGGGGCCGGCCGAATCCAGTTTGATGACTAACGCAATGAGCAAAAACAGCGGCGCCAAGGCGACCAGCAGGAGCGAAGATACCGTCAAGTCTATCGCACGGACCATCGCCAGTTGCGTGTGGGATTCCGGATGGGCCGATAGGGACAACAACGGTATGGTCTCGACGCGCATAATGTCACTCGTGGCAAAGCGCAGCGGAAGCAGGTCGGCGATCAGTCGTACCGGCACCCCGACGCCTTCGCAGAGGTGTGCCATCCGTTGGATGATCTCGTAATAGGACCGGACGGGCAAGGTGATGTAGACCTCATCCACGACCCGCGTCTTCAGGATTTCCTCGAGCGCCTCGAACGAACCCAAGTGGGGAATTCCCAATCGCTCCAACATCGGGCGCCGCTCGGAAGCGTCCTCCAAAAAGCCTTCGATGACGTAGCCGTATTGTTCGTGCGAGAGTATGGTCTCGGCAAGCTGCTCGCTGCGTTCGTTCGCGCCCACGATGAGCACCTGGCGAAAGTTGTAGCCCCGGCGGCGCAGGTCCCAGATGCTGACCCGCAAAAACAGGCGGAACCCGACGACCAGAAGCAAATCCGTGGCGCCGAATGCGATGACAAATCCGCGTTCGAGTCCCCGTTGAGCGAAGACGGCAATTATGAACGTACTGAAGATGAGGGAAACGAACACGGCCTTGGTGGCCCCGAAGAGTTGGGCGGTCAACTCTTCGCTGCGCCGGGATAAGTAAAGCCGCTGGTCAATTGCGGCCGCATACCACACGATATACACGATTATAAGATACGGCAGATGGCTCGTGGCGCATTGGACAAACCGCTGACCCGAATCCAGCGCGGCGAAACAGGCGATAAGATAGGCCACCCCGATGCACACCCCATCAAGGGCCGCCAGGGTCAGGGTCAGGAACACCGGATGTTGCTTGTGAAAAGGCACGACCTCAGTCCGCTTTCTTCAATAATCCCACGTGCACAATCCGCGTCCGGCGCCAACGCCACATCCGGATCGGGACATGGTCCGGTTCCCATCCCTCAAGAAACGTGACACTGGCATACCTTCTAACCCCTGCGCGACCATCCACACCCGGCCGCTGACGCATCCCGTTACTCAGTCCAAGTCTACCTAGGAACGCGAAGACTGTCAAGGCGAGAACGGTACGTCCGAATAATCTAGCTTCAAAGATATCAATGGTTTAACGCAGGCTGGAGACCGAAGGCCGAAGACTGAAGGTGGAAGAGGCCGAGGGGCTTCGGAGGAGCACGACCAGCAGGTTTAAGATTTCGCTTGACAATGCTCGGGGGGGTGTATATTAAGTTTCATATCAGCCCCGTATTGGGTACGGGGAGCGTCGGTGCGCGCAGAGTGGGGAGAGAACTGATATGAGCGAAGCCAATACAAGGGTGCCGGTAGGGGAAACGATAGAAAAGAACCCACCGCGGGGGCAAACGTCACACAATCAAATATGCTTCCATAGAATATTTCCTGCTGGGCACAAGCTGCGCATTCTACTCCCGCTACTTGTGATTGCAATCCCAGTTTTAAGTCCAAATACATCGGCACAAGAAAGCCCCGATCAACGCGCTGAGGCGATGAAACTACTGGGGGTGCTGGCGGCGGTGCAGCAGGAGAATCGGGCGAGGGTGAAGTCGTTCTCGGCGACTATTGCTGAGACTTGGAAGTTCTATACGACCAGGCAAGGTACCACCGAGCACTTCGACCGCCAAGCCACTCTGAAAGAGAAAATGAAAGGCGGGTTCATTTGCGCCCAGCGCGTTGAAAAAGACACGATCACCGGTCCGAATCCCCGTACGGTGGAGCGCCAGGCGCGATTGGTTGTCAACGACCAATACATCGCAGAGTGGGATGCCAGAAATCCTGTGGTACGTCTCATTGATTACGATCGGCAGACGGGCATGCCCGTACTCACTCGGCGTTCGTATCGCACCATTTTTCCTCGAGACGTCCTATCTTATGGTTTTGGCGACGGGGAGCTGACTCTACAAGGCATATATGACCACTTGTCCAAAGAACAGGAGATGAATCTCTCCGTCGAGAAGGGAGCCGCTCAAGACGAGAAAGACGTGTATCGGGTTAAGATATATGACAAGTCGAGCGAACAGCCTTTTGAGGAACTTACTGTAGACACCGGCAAGGGCGCCCTCATCACCCGTGCCGTTATGTTCAGCGGGTCGAAGATAACACAGGAAATGAAGGTGCTGGCCAAGGAAGCAGCGCCGAGCGTTTGGTTTCCTGTAGTCTGGGAGGAAGTCATTTACACCAAGTCCAAAGAAACCGGTGATCTCGTCGAAAGGACCCGCAGCCGTTGCGAGATTAAAGATCTGGAGGTCAACCAAGAAATACCGGATGAGCAGTTCACTTGGAAGGGTTTGGATTTGAGACCGGAGACTCAGATTATACGAGTGGACAGAAGTGGAGCCGAGCGGATTATGGTTGTCGTAAACGGCGAACTGGTCCCGGAAGGTGGTGCATCACCGGAAGCGGCGCCAGATAAGTGATAGCGCTCTCAATCGGAGCCACGACCTGCAGAGTTTCGTACCGGAGTCTTAGTGGCTTCCTCTGGGGATTCATCTTCAAATTGCCCCGCGTCGAAATCTGCTCGGGTGGTTTGGTTCGGCGCGACGATGGCTTCTCGTTCGAGGACGGGTGGTCTCTCCCCCGGCTGTTGGGGTAAGTGGAGTTGAATCCGCACGGTGACTGTTCCCGGTACCACGCGCTCGATTCGGTAGTGACCGTTGGCGTCCGTTCGAATCGGTTGCGGCCCCCTGGGCGCGATGATGATCGCTCCTGATACCGGCTGTCCGTCATCGGTGACGACGCCTTCGATAATTCCGGGCTGGTCGAGGACTATCTCAACGCTTTGTATAGCGGTGCTACCCGATTGTACGGCGACACTTCCCTCAATAAGGTCCGAGCGGTAGGCCCCGATTTCGGACACGTCCGCCGGGAAGTTTTCCACGCGGAAATAGCCGTCGGCGTCCGTGACGGCTGCGGCGCCGCTATGGTCTCGCGGAATCGGTCCGGGGAAAATCTGTGCCGCCGCCAGTGGCTGACCATCGGCGTCAAGTACTCTACCCTCCACGACGCCGGCGCCGGGGAGCAACTCGACGATAATACCTTCCAAAACGTCCACGTCCTCGCTCATGTTTAGCGAGACTTGGGCGGCGCTATAGCCTCCGGCACGGGCGGAAAGGATCAAGCTTTGGTCCTCCGTTGGAGGCGTAACTTCGCAAGAGAATCGGCCTTCGGCATCGGCGACGGGGCGATAGCGCGGTTCAAACCGAAAATGACCGGGCAGCATCAGATTGACGGCGATTTCAAAGTTGGGGATGGGGGCGCGGGTCTTGGCATCGAGCACCTGGCCCGCCACGCGCGACCATTCTCTCATGACGAGGTCCGCCGAGTCGCTGCCGGCGCGGACGTTTTCCCTGGCAGCCTGGCGATACTTGGGATGCCGCGCCATGATCGTATACGTATCGTCATCGAGACCGGTCACGGTGTAACGACCGTCCGGACCCGAGACGGCAAAGTCGTTGTGCGCTCCGGTCGTCGTAGCGGTGTTCACTTGCGCGCCTTCTACCGGATTTCCGGCTTCGTCGGTGATCCGGCCGCTGATGCTGAGCAAGTTTCGTTCGTCGTACACGAGGCGGAGTCCCCGGCGGGATTCACCGGGTTTCAACGCTACGGTGGCCACCTGCATGAACCCGTGCAGGAAGTCGCCGCTCCCGGAGGCGGCTACCTCCATCTGATAGTCGCCCGGGGTGATAACCGGAATGACGAAATTGCCTTCGCCATCTGTCATGGTCTGGTACCCGCCGGCCAGCCCAGGAATGTTTTCTCCCGTTCGTGCCACGACGCGGGCTCTGCGAGGCCGACCCGAGCCGTCCACCACGTAGCCGGCGATCACGCCGTCGAACCCCTGGTCGAGAACCAACTCGACGTTTCGGCCGCTTTCCACGCCCGCGATCACGGGTCCCACCCGCTTGCTCTTGGCCGTCGGGGTTTCGGCGGATAGATAAACCGCCTCGTTTTCCCGGGGCCCAACCGCGGCAAACGCTCCCTGCGCGTCGGAGCTGCATCGTCCTTGCGGGCCCGAAAAGACCTGCCACGTGACCACGGCATCCTTGACCGGTTGTCGTTCGGCATCCAGGACCTTCCCTGCGATGAGAGTGGCACGCCGTACTAAGAAGTCCACGCCTTCCAGTCGCGAGCCAAGCTGCACGTTGACGAGTTTTGGTTGGCTGCGCGGGTCCGATTCGAGCAGGGAAGGCGTCACGCGGTAGGAATCGGGGGCCAGACCGGTGATCGAGAACGACCCGTTCGAGTCCGTAGGAGCGGAGCGTTTCGATAACATCGGATGCTTCTGCGGAAACGCCGCTACAGTTACACCCGCGATCCCTTCCTCGGTGTCCGCGTCGGCGACGCGACCGGTGACGGTTCCGCCTTCGGATACCTCCAAAACCAGGTTTTCAATGTTTGTCTCTTCTTTCGTCTCGACCTTCTCCGAGCCGTTTTTCATGGTCCAGCGGGGGTCATTGCAGAAAAGCACGTACGCGCCCGGGGCCAATTGTGAAAAAATGAAAGCTCCCGCGTCGTCCGATACGACCTTCCTCACATCGTGCCGATCCTTCTCCTTGTTGGCTGTTAGTTGCACTCCAGACACGGGCTTGCGTTGTTCGGATTCGACCACGACACCCGCAACCACGGCCCCTTTATGCAGGACGATCTTGGCATCGCGCGTGCCTACGGGAATCGGTTCGGTCCAGGCTGGGGCGTAGCCATCGGCGTAGACGTACAACTCCCAGGTTTGAGACGCCAGAATATCGAAGGCAAAACCGCCAGCCACATCGGAAACCGCGACAAGTGCGGAGGCCATATATCCTTGAAGGTCTTGGCCGTCATGGTGCAACGGGATGAGACGTGCTCCCCCTATCGGTGCACCTTGGACGTCAGAGACCGTACCGGCCAATGGCAGGCCACGTTCCAACACCAGCCGGAACACTTTGACGGAATGTTCCGCGTCAAGGCGATCCCCCGTGACCGCCATTGCATCTTGACTGTGCGCCAAGACGCCATACCAACCCCAGGGCAGACTTTCGATACGGAAAACGCCGTGTTCGTCGGTTTCCGTCGTCCATCGTTGGGAGGTCTCGTTTGCGGGGGAAGCGCCGGTGCCTCCGGCCGAATAGCTGGCCAAGGCTGCGCTACCCTTCTCGCTCCACACGGCGCGGATCATAGCCCCTTGCGCCACGGTTCCATCCGGGAGATAGACGCGGCCAACGATAGTCCCTTGGCCTCGCGGCAACGGCTGGTTGGGCCGTATCTCGTCGCGAATCGGCTCCAACACTTCGGGGACGGACTTCGAATCGGTTTCACGGCTCACTAAGGGTTCGCTTCTTTGCAGTGGTTGCCCCTTGGAACGTAGCAGCAGCGGAATCGCACTCCAGAGAATCAGGACGATTACGATTGTGATGGCTAGTAGACCCCACTTTTGCGACTTAGTCATGATCAATTTTCCCCTACATCGCGGTACGATAAGCCCGCGGAATTGATACTGCAAGGACATTGAAAAGTTCCACCGGCACATGATACGTAGCGTGGGCATCCTTGCCCGAGGAACTTGCCCGGGATGGGCAAGCCACGCCGGAGGCGGGCAAGCCACGGCGGTGGACGCAAATCGGGCGAATTGCCTCAAAAGGGGTGAGACAGTCCACTGGTTTCGACGAACCGTGAGCCTCGTAAGATGTTGACCGACAATGCGGAACGATGGTATGCTTTAGATTCCTTGCACCAAATTGCTGGTGGCACAGGGGTTGCAGTCCCCTGGGGGAGTACCGTGTGAGTCCAGGGGCTCCCTCATTTTCCGGGTAGGTCCAAGCGCGGCACGTCCTGCCGAGCCGATGTCAAAGTTGAGTTGATGGGCGTAGCGCTACGCGCTGAGTAGTTGACGTAATTAAGTTGGGAGATTGAGCATGATCAAAGCGGACAGGCTGACGATGCACTATGGGCCGGTTGTGGCGCTGCGGGACGTGTCCTTTGAAGTGCAGAAGGGCGAGATCGTCGGCCTCTTGGGACCGAACGGGGCGGGCAAGTCCACGACCATGAAGATTCTTACCACGTATTTGTATCCGACCAAAGGGACGGCGCAGGTCGGCGGACTGGACGTGCTGGAAAAGCCGCACGAGGTGCGGAAGATCATCGGCTATTTGCCGGAAATGTTGCCGCTGTACATGGACATGGAGGTCCGGGCGTACCTCAATTTCGTGGGCAGAGCGCGCGGACTAAGCGGAGCGAAGCTGCGCGAGCGCACGGACGTGGTGCTCGAAGAGTGCGGGCTGCGTCCGATGTACCGCAAGATTGTCCGCGAGCTCTCGAAGGGGTTCAAGCAGCGCACGGCGCTGGCGCAAGCGCTCATCCATGACCCCGACATTATTATCCTCGACGAACCGACCTCCGGGCTGGACCCACATCAGATTGTCGAAATCCGGCAGTTGATTAAGGCTCTCGCTCACGGCAAAACCGTCATCCTTTCGACGCACATCTTGCAGGAAGTCGAGGCGACGGCGGACCGTATTGTGATCATCAACCAGGGGCGCATCGTCGGCGATGGCACCATCGAAGAACTGCGGCAGCGCGCCAAGAAACACGAGCGCGTGCGGGTCACGGTGGCCGGAGGCCGGACGGAAGTCGAGAAGTTGTTGTCCGGCGTGGATAGCGCCCGGAAAGTAGAGTTTGTCGGCGAAAACAACGGCTATGTGTCGTTCACCGTTTTAGGCCGGATGGGCGCGGAACTCTGGCGGGAAATCGGGCAGTTGGCGCGGACGAAGAATTGGGAGTTGCGCGAACTCAGCGACCGTCCGCTCACGTTGGAAGAGACTTTCCTCGCGTTAACGGAGCCTACGGAACGTCCCGTCGCACATCAAGGAGCCTCGGCATGAGTAATATTCTAACCGTAGTGCGTCGCGACTTGGCGACGTATTTCACTTCCCCGATCGGTTACATCTTCATGATGGTGTATCTGCTGATCAGCGTGGGACTCTACATTACATCGTTCTTCACGTTCCCCGTCGCGGATATGCGCGCATACTTCACGAATCTGCCTCTCCTCTTGTGCGTGTTCATTCCCGCGGTCACGATGCGCGTGTGGGCAGAAGAGCGCAAAGAGAATACGTGGGAAATGCTGCTCACGTTCCCGATGCAAGGGTGGGAAATCGTTCTTGGGAAGTTCCTCGCCTGCTTCGCGTTCCTGGCCGCCACCCTTCTGGCTACCATCACGGTACCGGTGATGTTGGTGGTGCTGGGGAATCCGGATAACGGCGCGATATTGGGCGGATACGTGGGCACTTTACTGATCGGCGGGTTCTTCCTTTCGATTGGGATTTTCTTCTCGGGTTTTTGCAAGGACCAGATCGTGGCATTCGTCGTCACGCTGTTGGTGTGTTTCCTCATTTTCCTGCTCGGCACCAATTTCATCGCGGGCTACGTGGACGGTGTGGTGCCGGGATTAGGTTCGCTGTTGGCGGAATTGGTGGGTGTGGTAGACCATTACAATGCCTTTGCGCGGGGGGTCATTGAAATCGGCGATGTCATGTATTTCGTGGCGTGGACGGCCCTGTTCCTGGTCTTGAACATGATGTATATCGAGGGACGAAGCCGGCCGCGGGCGCGACTGACCTTTGGGGGCGCGGTGGCGACGTGCGTGGCGATTGGCTTGGTATTCAACTGGCTGCTGACCGGACAGAGCTTCGGCCGATTTGATCTGACCGAAGACAAAATCTACACCATTTCGGACGCGTCCAAGTCCGTTCTTTCGAAACTCGATGTGCCCGTACAGGTCAAAGTGTACATCACGCCTAAGAACAAGATGCCCACCGGCATGACACAGTTGGAGCAAGACATCACCGACAAGTTGGATGAATTGAGTGTGGCGTCGGGAGGCAAACTCTCTTACTCGACGGTGTACCTGGAAGCGGCGAACGTATTGGCGGACGCCAATGAGAGCCTGAATCAGGACAAGGAAGAGGAGAAGGACGAGGGCAAGGCTATCGAGAAGCGCATGCTCGACAAGGGCGTCGAACCGTTCGCGGTGCGCGCCATGAGCCAAGACGAGTTCACGAACAAACTGGTCTATTCGAGTATCGGCGTCGCATATCGCGATAAGGCGGAAGAGATTATTCCGCAGGTAATGCCGGAAACCCTCCCGGAATTAGAGTACCGCCTGATCAACACGGTCTATAAGCTGACGCGGACCAAAGCGCCGGTGGTGGCGCTCGTCGCGCCGGAGGAGGCGGTCAACATACCGCCGGAAATGCGCCAGATGTACATGCAGATGGGCCAGCCGATCCCGACCTCGGAAGACCCGTACATCTACTTGCAGGAATTGCTGCGGCACGAGAAATACGACGTGAAGCGAGTACAACTGACCAAGGATAGCCCGCTTCCCGACGAATACGATGCGCTCGTGGTGGTCAATCCGCGTTCGCTGAGCGACCGGCAGCGCTGGGAGTTCAACCGGGCGCTCGTTTCCGGTAAATCCGTGGTGCTGGCGGTGCAAAACTATGAGTGGGATTACCAGACCACACGGAACGGCATCAGCATCAATAAGCGTGAAGAGAATCCAATGGTCAACGATCTGTTGGAGAAGTACGGACTGGGCGTAGACGAAGACATTCTCATGGACGTGAACCATGTGCCGCTGACGATTCAAAGCGGAGGCGGCGCGCTGGCGCAGCTTCTGGGCATGGGACAGACCATCAACTTGCCTATTCAGATGCTCCTGAGCGGGAACTCGATGGATTCCGAAACGTCCATCACCAGCCACCTGGACCCCATATTTTATTTGTGGGGTTCCGCATTGAAATTGAACGACGAGGAACTGAAGAAACACGGGCTCCAGGCGAAGACTCTGATTAGCACCACCGACAAGGCCTGGTCGGTCGCCAAGTCGGCGCCCTTGACCCAGGCATCATTTGACCCGCCGGCTTCGGGGAAGCGCTACCCCGTGATGGCGATGGTTACGGGCCAATTCCCCGACGCCTTCAAAGACGCGCCGCGACCGACGTGGCCCGTGGAGCGACCGCGTCCGGGCGAGCCGCCGCGACCCGAAACACCGGATAACGAACCGGACGCGAAGCCGGTCACGCCCGCCCCGGGCAAGATCGTCCTTCTGGGATGTTCGCAACTGTTTCGCAAGGAGTTCCTGCAACGGGGCAGCGGGAATCTGGACTTGTTCTTGAACAGTGTGGACGCGATTACACTCGGCGATGAGCTGGTCAATGTGCGCGGGCGCAAGCCGATAGACCGGGTGATTGATATGCCTTCGGCCGGTCAAAAGCGGCTGTGGAAGTTCGTAAACTACGCACTGACGAATCTGGTGATCGCCGGGGTCGGAATCAGCACCGCCGTGCTGCGCCGTCGTTCTCGCAACGCCTACACGATGACGTTTGCCGAAACGGAAGACTGAGTCGTTGCGGGGGTTTGCGACATAACTCGACCTCAAACTCCCCCGGTTTGAATTGGAACGTGGAGACGTTACATGAAATTCAAGAATCTGGTACCACTCCTGGTCATTCTGGCGGTCCTGGTGGCGCTGGGCGTACTCAAGAAAGCCAAAGATCGGCCGGTCACCATCCAGGAACAGGTGAAGTTGACGGCCTTATTGCCGGAAGGCCTCTCGAAGGCTGACGTGGCCAAGTTGGAGCTGTACGCCGGCGGCAAGCCCGACGATAAGCTCACCTTGTTCCTCGATAGTACGGCGGACAAGTGGCGGGTCGCCTCGCATTTCTATGCGCCGGTGAAGAAGACCACCATGGACGAATATCTCGACGCCTTGGTCAAGCTCAAGGGAGAATTCCGCTCCCAAGCGGCGCAAGACAGCGACCTCGAACAATACAACCTGACGGACCAGAAAGCCTTCCACGTGGCGGGCTATAAGAAGGACAGCGCCGAGCCGTCGTTCCGCGTGTTATTCGGCAAGTCGCCGGATTATCGTACTGTATTTGCGCGCGCGGCCGATGCCAAAGATGTGTATGTCATTGACGAGAACCTGCGGTCCAAGGCCGGATTATACGGCGAAGAGACGGATAAGGCGCCCACCGCCGATACGTGGCTGGAAAAAGAAGTCGTCAAACTAAATAAGGACAAAATCACCAAGATCGAGAGCACTTCGCCGGACAAACATTTCGTTTTCGAGAAGCGCCAAAAACCCGTCGAGGAACCGGCGAAACCGGAGACGCCCGCCTCCGAGCCGGCGGCTGACGCGTCGAATCCGGACGCGACGAAGCCCGAAGAAACACCGGCAGAGCCGAAAGTCGAGTACGAATGGGCACTGGCGACGGGTGGACCCGGCATCCCGCACAAGCAGACCGGACTGGATTCGTTCCTCCGGAGTTTCGACGGGCTGATGGCCAGCGACGTAGTGGACCCGGCCAAGAAGGCGGACTGGGGCCTCGAAACGCCGGCGTTCAAAAGCGTCATTTCAGTCGAAGGGCAGGCGGAGCCGGTGGTACTCGAAGGCGGACGGCCGGACCCGGCGGGCGACGGGTACGTACGTCTGGCGAGCGCGAAAGACGATATCGTCTACAAGATCAGCAAGTATACGTTCGAGCGAATGTATCCGAAGGGAACGGAGCTCTTTGATCTCCCCGGACTGACCGCCGACAAAACCAAAATTGAACGCATCGAATTGACCCAGCCGGAGGGACGTGTCGTCCTGGAAAAGACAGACAACCAGTGGAAGGTTACGGAGCCGGCAGCCGACCTCGAGTATCAGACCTCGACGCAGGACAATATTGCATCGGCACTTACTTCTTGGAAGCCGGCGGACTACGCCGATTCCACGGCGGGAACCGGGTTGGATACCCCGGTCCGCACGGCTACCTTTGCGCTAGGCGGGGGCGAATCGCATACGATCTCGCTTGGCACGAAATCACAGAACACTGACGGCGCCTATGCGAAATTGGACGGCGGCAAGTCGGTATTGGTCATGAGCAAGACGGATATGGACCGAATCTTCGTCACGCCGAAGAACTTATATGAACTGACGCTGTTGGACATCGTGGACGACGACGTGAACGAGCTACGCATCGAGCGCGCAAATGACGCTTTCAAACTGGCACGCCAGGACGAAAGTTGGATGCTGACCGTGGGTGAAGCGACGATCGAGGCTGACAAGGACAAGGCGGAAGACCTGCTGAGCGCCTTCAGCGGTCTTCAAGCCAAGGATATCCTGTTCGGACAGGCCGCGATGCAAGGCGACATGATGGCTACCGTCCGCGCGGTGATGAAGGACGGCAAGGAACACGCGTTCATCGTCGGTACTGAGCAGGATAGCGTTCATCAATTGCAGATGTCGGATAAGAAGCAGGTATTTACCGCGTCGCACGCCGACGTGGAAGAACTCCTGCCGACTTCGGATTCGTTGAAGAAATCAGAACCCGCGCCCGCGCCGACGGAGCCGGAAGAAGGTGCAGCGCCGAGCGCGCCGGGCAAGGTAACGCATCCGGAAGCCGCTGCGCCGCCGGAGGCCACGATACCTACGGCTCCCGCTACGGGCGAAGCCACGCCGACGCCGGCGACACCGGTCACTATCGAACCCGCACCGAAGCAGGAGTCGCCGGCGGTAGTGATACCTGCGCCTGCGGCGCCCTCGGCCGAGATTTCGACGCCGAGTGTTCCGCCGGCCGCAGCGTCTCAAGCTCCGGCCAACGCGCCTGCACCGTCCGAACCGCCGCCATCCACCGCGTTGCCACAACCGACCCCGGCGCCGGTCGCACAACCGCAAAACTGATCGCCCGGCCGAGGTCAACTCGAAAGACCGAAGGAGTACATTCATGGAAAGCAAGACCCCGATGAAGAAGTATTGGTTTGGCAAACGGGCACCGGAGCACGCCGACGCCTGGTATGGCTTCTACAAAACTGTCGGAACGCAGGGCGTCCTGGACAAGAAGACCAAGGAATTGATCTCCGTAGCCGCCGGGTCTCTCCTTCGGTGCGAGCACTGCGTCAAGGCCCACGTGGCAGACGCGCTGCGCGCAGGCGCTACGAAAGAGGAGATTGCCGAGGCACTTACGGTGGCGTCATTGCTCGCCTCCGCAACGCAGTTGTTCTGGATGGCGCCCCACTTGGAAGAATTGCTCGGCAGCGAGGAAGCGTAACGGTCTCTTCTCGCTTCTGCGTCAACCGCATCTTGTACTCGATATCCTGCACCCCATACTTTCGAGTGTCATCTCCCACCAAGGCGGTCGGCAAGAAACGGTCCCAGCAGGGTAAAATTGAGGTAGAAGACCGATCGTATCCTACAAACCGACGGGGGACTTAAGGAGGCCGTATGAATAACGTACAACGAATCTGTCTGGCGATTGTCTACTTCTGGGCGCTGAGTTGCGCCGGCCAGGAATCGGTGGATCAGTCGCGGCGCAACGCCATCGTTCGCGCCATCGAGCGCGCCGCGCCCGCAGTCGCTACGATTAACGTGGTTGAAATCCAGCGACAGGTCTTGGACCCCTTGTCCCTCGACTTCTTCAACTTTTTCGACTTTCCGCAGCCGCGGGTACGTGTCCGGGAACGGGCCGTCCAGGGAATTGGGAGCGGCTTCATTTTCGACGCACAAGGCCACATCGTAACCAATTATCACGTCGTGAAGGATGCCGATCTGATCGCCTCGGTCACTTTGTCCGACGGTCGAGAACTTGAGGTCGAATTTGTGGGAGCGGACGAGATTACGGACATCGCCGTCCTGCGCGCGAAAGGGCGGGATTTCCCTTACATTGAACTGGGCGATTCGGACAACTTGCTAATCGGAGAATGGGTGATCGCCATCGGTAACCCGTTCGGCGGATTAATGACCGACCCCCATCCGTCGGCAAGCGTCGGCGTCGTATCTGCTAATCACCGGCGGGTCAGTCCGAATATCGGGGGTGGACGACGCCTGTATCAGGACATGATTCAAACGGACGCAGCGATCAACCCGGGCAACAGCGGCGGGCCGCTCGTGAATGCGAACGGTCAGGCAGTGGGCGTGAACACCTTTATCATCAGTCAGAGCGGCGGCAGCATCGGGCTGGGCTTCGCGGTTCCCATCAACCGGGTCCGACGCGCGGTCAATGAGATCATCCAGAACGGCCGTCGCCGCAATCCTTGGCCCGGTTTTCACGTCGAGACGCTGGACGGGAATCCGGGCACGCGTGGCTGCGTGGTGGTGAACATCCTGGAGGGTTCTCCGGCCTATCGGGCCGGTCTCAGACCCGGAGACGTCATAACGACGATCAATGGACAGTCCATCGCAGACGTAAGTGACGTGGATTTCGCGATCAAGAGTCTGTTCGTCGGCGATACTGCGACGTTGGAAGTGAGTCGGCAAGGCGCGGGAAAGACGGTTCGTTTCGAGATACGAGAGCTGACGCGGTGAGAAGAATTGTGAAGGATGAAGGGTGAAGTCGGGGTGGATACAATTCACGATTCTGTCATGCTGATTCCGCCCCGCCACGGGCGGGGACGATTTGACACGAACGGCGATTAATCTTATACACGCAGCGTTGTGACAATCGAGGAGGAACCATGATACCGAGCGTGATGAGGTGTGTGGTTGCGGTGGGCTTGGTTGTCTGGGCAGTCCGGGGCTTTGGCGCAAACATTTCGGTCGCGGATTTTCCGAGCGTTCAGGCGGCGTTGGACGCGCATCCCGGACGAATGATTGAAGTGCCCAGCGGCACGTATGAGATATCCGAGCCGCTTCACTTCGAGACAAACGGCGGCGGCCTGTTCGGCTACGGCACGATCGTTCAGACGAATCCGAACGCACGCATCATACAAATTCGCAACGCGTCGGGGGTTCGTATCGTTAACCTGACTTTGACTCGTCCGGAAGGACGCATGGATTGTGCAGCCGAAGCACTGTTTGCGGAAGAATGCGGGGGACTCGAGGTCCGAGGCGTACGCGTCATAGACAATCGGAGTCAGCGTCCGACCATTTCGTTCGAACGGTGCCACGAGAGCCGGATTCAAGACTGCGCGGTCAAGAACTATAAGGCATTGGCCATTGATGACCGAACCGAGAGCGACTTGTACGGCTACGCTTTCCATGTGATTGACGGCGTCGGCATTAACGTTTCTGCCAGCAATGGCATCCAGATATTGAACAATCAGGTGGTGGACCAAAACCTCTTTCCGACGCCCGAAACGAAGGAACGCTATCGTCTGGGTACGTTTACGGAAGGGAAGAAGCCTCTAAAGAAAGGCCGGTTGGCGCCGGCTGGGGAGTACGCCAACAATTGGCACCAGGGGTCGGCGATTGTCGTATCGTCTCC
This sequence comes from Candidatus Hydrogenedentota bacterium, assembly GCA_016209895.1. Lineage (GTDB taxonomy): Bacteria > Hydrogenedentota > Hydrogenedentia > Hydrogenedentales > SLHB01 > JACQVH01. The sequence continues at coordinate 18,904 of JACQVH010000232.1, forward strand.
GGAGATCACGAGTCACGTGTTGATCGCCGGAAATTACATTGAGAACGCCGCGCAAGGCATAGACATCCACGCGGACCACGTAACGTGCGCGCACAATGTCATCAAATACGCCTTCATCGGTATCAAGTTCATGCACGGCGCTCGAAATGTCATAATCAGTGAGAACAATCTCTCACACAATGATCTCTGGGGCATCGTGACGTTGCCGGGGACGCTGGCGCATCCCGCCGAAGCCGCGCAGGAAGGCAAACCGGCGCGCGGCCCGAATCTGACCAGCGGAAACGTCATAGCAAACAACATTTTTTCGGACTTCGGATTTGGGTACGAGTACTACAATTGGGAGAAAGGCACGCCGGTGGTCATTTGTTTGGATTCAGGTCAACTACCGGAGAATCCGGTAATGACCGACGTGCTTATTCAAGGCAATATCATCTATGATGCGGGCAAGGATCAGATTCTCGTTGAAGGCGTTCCCACCACGGTGCCGCCTCGATATAAGTATGCTGTGTACGTGGCGACGAATCCCCCACCGCAGGGTCTACACTTTGCAAATAACCTCTTTCATCCCGGGAGTCTTGGCATCTCCAATGTGGAGTTGACGCCTTGACAAACGAGCGGCCGACGATGACGGAACGAGAAAACTGGCTGCGCGCGGTCGAATTCCGGTGTCCGCTATGGATACCTTGCGGTGTGGGCTTCTCCCCGTTGACGTGGCACGTCCATCGGGAGCGATTGGTAGAGGTTTGTCTGAGGCATCCGCTCCTGTTCCCCGAGTTCCAGGCACAGCAGGTGAAATTCGACGAGTTCGGCCCCGTCTATCGCGCGGGCGAGTATTTTCGCGACAACTGGGGGTGCCTTTGGTACAACTCGATCGGCGGACTCGAGGGCCAGGTTGTAGAACATCCACTGGCACGTTGGGACGCCCTGGAAGGGTATCTGCCTCCCGACCCCAAGAAACTCTCTGAACGGGGTGACCGCGATTGGGCGAAGATACGCGAAAGGGCCGCCGCTGCCAAGCAAAAAGGTGACCGTGTGTCCGGCGACGGCGAACGCCTGTTCGACCGACTCTATTTCCTGCGCGGGTTCGAAAACCTGATGCTGGACATCGCCACCGACGATCCACATCTGCCGGCGCTCATCGCCATGCTTACGGAGTACGAGATGGAATTGATCGGGCTGTGGCTGGAACTGGGCGTGGATATCATGTCGTTTCACACCGACATCGGAACGCAACGCGCCCTGATGATTAGCCCGGAAAAGTTCCGTCAGTACATTAAGCCGATGTACATGCAGTTGTTTCAGAGGTGTCGCAAAGCGGGCGTGCATGTCTATCTGTCTTCGGACGGAAACCTTCTTTCGATCATTGACGATCTCGTCGAGTGCGGGGTCTCGGCGCATGACCCCCAAGTCCGCGCCAACTCCATCGAGGGCATTGTGCGCTGCTACAAAGGCCGCCTCTGCGCCAACGTTGACCTGGACCGTCAGATGTTCGCGTTCTGTAGTCCCGAGGACGTTTATCGGCACGTCGAGGAAGTTGTGGAAGCCATGTTTGATCCGCGCGGGGGCCTCATGGTCTCCGGTTCCGTGTGGGACGGCAACACTCCCATTGAAAACATCGAGGCTCTGTGTAGTGCGGTCGAGGATTTCTGCCTTAAGGGACGACGGACGGTCACGAGCGACGGCCCGTCGAGCCACTTGCTACTTGCCGCAACAGAACGCCCAATTCCGACCATTCGCTGATGGTCGCATCAGGGAGTGGCTCGGAAGAAGGCGCTCGGTCCGGATTGTACCAGATGGCCGTCATGCCGACGCTCTGGGCGCCCGCGATATCGTGTTTCAGCGAGTCACCCACGAACCAGACGTGTTGGGGCTCAACTCCCAGCTTGGCCGCGGCAGTCAGGAAGAGCTGTGAATGCGGTTTGCGCAGTCCGTAGTCCGCGCTGGACATGACGAATCCGAAGCGCGTGGACAGTTCGTGGTGAGAAAGCTCCCAAGCCAGAGTTTCCTGGGAAAACATGGAATTGCTGAGTACTGCGATGGGAAGGCCGCGTCCGGCGAGGGCATCAAGCGTTTCGTAAATGCCCGGTGTTGGCGACATGCGGGTGGAGGACTTCCAGAATTCAAGTTCCAGTTCCACCGGGGACAGCGCGAACGTGATTCCCAGGCGTTCATACAGCAGTCGCGCAAATTGCCGACAGGAAAGCTCCATCATCGCAGACTCCCGTTGGGGCAGCACGACGGCGTACAGTTCGTCGGCGGCGCGGGTGAGCGTTTCGAGGCATACACCGTGATGGTTCTCGGAAAGCTCCAACATGCGGCGGCGTCCGGCGGTCATGTCGAAATCTTCTTCCCGCAAGACGGTATTTCCGAGATCGAAGAGAACAGCCTTGGGTGGAATCATTGGCGTTGTATCCTGCTGAAAGGTTCATTGGGTTTGCACCAGTTTGCGGAATTCAGCGTCAGCTCGGAGCGCTTCGAGATCCTTGTCTTCCAACGCTTCGAGACGGAACGCATCGTCGAGTTCGATGGCTTTTCTCAGATATTCGAGGGCTTCCGTCTTTTGCTTCCGGATGCTGCTCAAGCATGCGAGATTGAAATACGGCGCCGGATGGCCAGGGTCTAGTTCGAGCGCCTTGCGATAGGCGGCTTCGGCTTCAGCGTAGCGGCGCCGGGCCACCAGCAGATTGCCATAATTATTTTGTGTGGCGAGACTTTCCGGATCAAGTGAAAGCGCGGTCCGTGCCTCTCGTTCCGCGTCCTCTAGTTTCCCCTCTTTGCGATACAAGATGGCCAAATCGTTGTGCGGCCGACTCCATTTCGGGTCGAGGTCCATGGCCTTGTGAAAAGAGGTCTCGGCCTCAGTTTTGCGCCCGGTCTCGTAGAGCACGATGCCGAGCACGTTGTGGGGCCAATTCCAGTCCGGCTTCAGCGCTATCGCCTTGCGCAAAGCCTGCTCAGACGCTTCCAGCTTCCCCTGCGCGTGAGAACGCAGTGCCAGGGCGTAGTAGCCTTCAGCGGAATCCAGACGGCCTTGTTCGACCAAAGTCGCCACGGCAGCCACGGTGGCCTGGGTCGGCTTGCGACGCACTTGGGCGTCTTTGGTCAATTGCGCCCGCATGATGGCGACCAACTCTTCCGGAGTGCGCGACGCGGTACCCAGATTTGAATCGGCCTGTCGGGCCTCCGTGACCGAAATTTTCTTCGTCCGCAATTCACGGAGCCCAAAGACGATCATCGTTACTAAGACCAAGCCGGCGGTAATGTACCAAACTGTGCGCATCCAGCTAGAAATCCATCCTCAGGCTACGTAAGAATAGCATGCCAATACTGCGCCACGCGATGTCGGGGACAACGGATTGGATGGTATTCACTGGAAGTTCCCGTGTTCGAGCTTATTGCGCCACGTTGAAGAGAATATCCCTTCGACATCTTTCACGCGGACTTAGTGGAGAGTTTCCGGAGTTGCGGATAACGTTCGACGAGTGAGTCTGGCACCACAGCGGCTGGTTGGCCCAGAGCGTCCCGGAGTTCGAAGGCATTTACCACGGCCTGGCCACGGTAGTGGTTGTTGGTGATCACGTAGACTTCGTCGGCCAATGCGCGGATGCGCTCGATCTTTTCAATCCAGGCCTTCAATTCTTCCGGCGTGTACAGATAGTCGTACCGCTCATCGCGTCCCGCGTCCTCGCGAAACCAGTCGTCCGCGTTGCGCCCGTGCAGGCGCACGTACCCCACGCGCGACGTAACCTCGGCAGTCGGCTTCAACGAGCCGCTGAACAAGGGTTGATCAATATTACAGAACGCGACTCGCCGCTCCCGCAATCCATCAAACACTTCCGGCCGGTTCCAGGAGGCATGGCGGATTTCGAGGGCAAGCGGGTACTGCGAGAACTCCTCCAGCACGCGTGCAAGCCAAGGCCGATTCTCCACCGTCCGCTTAAAACTCCACGGAAACTGGATGAGGAGCGCGCCCAGTTTACCGGAATCGCACAACGGCGCGAGACCCTCACGGACCTGCTGAATTTCGTCCCCGGACGGCCACGTGTCACGCTCGTGCGTGAATCGTTGCCAGAGCTTGGCGGTAAACCTGAAATTAGCGTTTCCGGAGACTCTCTGCACCCAGGAAGTGCTGTGGCGGGGATTCACAGGGCGATAGAAGGTCGTGTTAATCTCGACGGTGTCAAAGAATTGACAGAGGTACGTTAATGGATGTACGCGGGCCGGCATGGCCGGGGGATAGACGATACCTTTCCAGTCCTCATACGACCAGCCGGCCGGCCCGACGCGAACTGCTTCTACCTTGTGCAGACCCAAATCCTATTTGAAGTCAGAACTCAAACCGGTCAACTCCGAACCGCCCTATTCTTTCTTCTCCTCCTTCTTTCCTACGCCGGCGGGTGCTGGGGACGCGGCCGCCGGAGCCGGCGCAGCCGCGGGTGCGGAAGCGGCAGGCTTCTCCTCGGCCGCCTTGCCGGTTTCAATCTTGCTTACTGAGATTTTGCCCTCGTCCGAATTCACCATACCCATCACGCAAACGGATTCGTTCGCTTGGCCCGCCGCCAGCTTCTTACCTTCTTCATTCGCAGCATAATGAAGCATCTTACCGGCCATGTCGGCTATCTCATTGCCCGATCCATCCTTCGCGCTCGATACCTTCAGCACGTTGTGCCCTTTGCCGGCCTCTGTCTTACAAGCAGAGCACGGTTCGTTCTTGCCTGTCACGGTCGCCTCGATACCGCCTTTTTCCGCCTTTTTCTCGGCCTTCTTCTCCGGCGACATCTTCGGCGCGGCCGTCGGTTGATCGGCCGCGTACACTAAGCCGGCATAGCCAAGCACTGCGACAACAACTGTCAATCCAATGATCAATGTCACCTGCCTGTTCATTGCTGTCCTCCTTTTTTTGGGGCAGTCCATGCGTTATTCGAAGAGTCAGCCCGGAACTCGACGAATTCTCATTATTTTATCTTTTATCGGCGATGGCGTCAATGGGATTCTCACTCCCGTTGGCACGACTAGCACTCGACCACCCACGACAAAACCGCTTGTGGATTGGCGGCATCGCTATTCCTTCTTCTCGTCTTTCTTCTCGTCTTTCTTTTCGGCGACCCGGGCGGAAGCGGCGGCCCGGGGGCTCGGTGAAGGAATGGGGCTAGGGGCAGAAGCGGCGCCTGCCGATTCCTCGGTTTTAGGCTTACCGATCTGGCTGATGGCAATCTTGCCTTCTTCCACACTGACCATACCAATCACGGTAAGAATTTGGTCCGCTTGGCCTGCGGCCAGCTTCTTGCCTTCGGCGTTGTCGGTGTAATGTAGTATCTTTCCTTTTAACTCGGCAATTTCCTTGGTGTCTGCATCTTGCGCGCTGGATACTCGCAACACATTGTGCTGCGGCTTTCCAGCTTCGACCGGGCACGTGGTACAAGCTTCATTCGTTCCGGTGACCATCGCCTGTATGGCTGACTTCTCAGCCTTTTTTTCCTCCTTCATCGGCGACGCCGCCTTGGGCGCCGGGGTTTGTTCCTCGGCGTAGACCCGCGCGGTCCCGGTCACCAGTGCGACAATAACGCCCATACCAATGAGATACTTTATTCTCGTATTCATCGTGGTTGCTCCTCTTTAGACATCAGTTGAAACATCTGTGAGTTGACCCTACAATCCCCGAGCAGGGGAGAATCTTTCCATGGCGCGCACGAGCCTCGCATACGACGAGCGCATGTTGTTGCATAACACCGGACCGGGACATCCGGAGCGTCCACAGCGGTTGAAGTCCATTTGCGACGCGCTGGCCCAAGCAAAGATAAATCCGCCGGCAATTTCGGTGAGAGCTGCGACGCGCGAAGACCTCTTACAAGTACATTCCGCACGCCACATTGAAACTATCCAGCGCACCTGCGAAAACGATTTGGTCTATCCCGATCCGGATACGCCGATGATGAAATCCTCGTGGGAAGCAAGCCTGCTTGCGGCGGGGAGTGCGATCTCCGCGTGCGAGGCCGTGATAGACGGCGAAGTGGACAACGCGTTCTGCGCAGTGCGTCCACCGGGACATCATGCGGAACCAGATCGGGCGATGGGCTTTTGCCTCTTTAATAACGTCGCGGTCGCGGCGCGTTGGCTGCAAGTTGCGCGTGGAATCGAGAAGCTCGCCATTCTGGATTGGGACGTGCATCACGGAAACGGGACGCAGCACGCTTTTTACGACGACGAGACAGTCTATTACGTAAGCTTACACGAGCATCCCCATTATCCCGGCACCGGCCTTCCGCACGAGCGCGGCGCGGGCCACACTAACCTCAACATTCAGATGCGCCCGGGGTCGGGTCCGGAAGAATGGCTGGCCGCGATCGATAAGCAGGTGCTCCCAGAACTGGAACGATTCGCGCCGAATTTCCTGCTGATCTCTTGCGGTTTTGACGCGCATCAACTCGACCCGCTCGGTGCGCAGCGTCTCGAAGCGGAAACCTACGCGGAGATGACACATCGCGTCGGTCATCTCGCGGGCGGACGAATCGTTTCGTTGTTGGAAGGTGGGTACCATCTCGAGGCGTTGGCGGATTCTGCGGTGGCTCATTTCCGCGCCTTGGCGGAGCTTTCGTGATGAACACCTTGGACCGATACTTCGGGATTCTTGAATCGGGCTCGAGCGTGCGTCGCGAAGTCGTCGGGGGTATCACGACGTTCACGACCATGAGCTACATCGTCTTTGTGCAGCCCACCATTCTGGGCACGGTGCCGGGTATGGAGTTCGGCTCGGTATTGATGGCAACGTGCCTGTCCTCGGCGCTGGCCTGCTTCATCATGGGCCTGTTCGCGCGATATCCGTTCGCCCTCGCGCCCGGTATGGGCGAGAATTTCCTTTTTGCATTTACGGTCTGCTCGACGTTTCCGGGCGGCATGGGATTCTCGTGGCAAGCGGGTCTGACCATTGTGTTACTTTCCGGCGTTCTCTTTATGCTGCTGTCTATCTTCCGGACGCGAGAAAAAGTGCTGGAAGTGCTGCCAGACTGTCTGAAGAACGCGATCGGACCGGCCATCGGGCTGTTCATCACGTTTGTGGGTCTGCAATGGGGTGGCATCGTCGTCATCAGTCCGACCACGATGGTTAAACTCGGAGACCTCGGGCACGCCACGGCGCTGCTCAGCGTCTTCGGAGTTGGACTCATTGCGGTGCTGACAGCTTGGGGATTTCGAGGGGCCATTCTGGTCGGTATTCTTGTCACCAGCATTCTGAGCCTCACGTTCGGTGCGATACCCCTGCCGCACGATACCGTCGCGCTTTCCTTCTCCACCTTCTTCGGCTTGAACGTCAGCGAACTGGTGAGCCGTTGGGATGATGCCTTTGTGGCAGTGGCCTTGTTCTTCTTCCTGGTGCTGTTTGATTCGGTCGGCACGTTCGTCGGACTCGGCAAACAGGCCGGATTCATCAAAGAGGACGAGAAGTTGCCGCGCATCGGGCGCGCATTCTTCTCGGACGCGTCGGCCACGTGTATTGGCGCGCTGTTTGGCACTTCTACGGTGACGGCCTACATCGAGAGCGCTACCGGTATCGCGGCCGGGGCGCGCACGGGTTTCGCGGCCGTCGTAACTGGATTATGTTTTCTCGCTGCGGTCGCATTTGCCCCCATCATTCACATTGTCGGACAAGACGTGGGTCCGGCCTTCTATGGCGTCGCGCCGACGGACCTGCACGTGAGCATGTATCCGGCGGTGGCGCCGGCGCTGATCTTTGTCGGATTCATGATGCTCGCGCCGCTGCGCCGCGTGAAATGGGAAGACGTAACCGAAAGCCTGCCCGCCTTCCTCACGATCGCAATGATGGTCTTCGGCTTCGGCATTACTGAAGGCATCGCCTGCGGCTGCATCTCCTTCGCCGGGTTGAAACTGCTCTCTGGCCGAGCGCGCGAAGCCCACCCCGCCATGTACCTCATCGCCGGCGCCTTCGTAGTCCGCTATGCGTTTCTGATGTAGACCACTGAACATAATCAGCGCGGCGGACCCGGCTGAGCCGCGTAAGTCCTCGGCGCGCAAAGGGAGAAACAGATGAAACGGGATGAACTGACCGTAACCAATCCGTATTCGGGCGAAATGGTGTGCCGTGTTCCCCTCATGGACGAAGGGGAAGTGAATCCGATGGTGCAGCAGGCTCGCGCCGCGTTTCGGGAATGGCGCGCCGCGCCGCCGGCGGAGCGTGGCGCCTTGTGTCGCAAAGCCATGGAGTTCTTCGGTGAGCGACGCGACGCCATTGCGCTCGACATAACGCAGCAAATGGGTAAGCCATTGAGGCAGGCCATCGGCGAAGTGAACCGCATGCTGGAACGGGCGGAATACCTGATTGATATCGCTGAGAAGACCCTTGCCGACGAATGGCTGCCCGAACTCGCCGGATTCAAACGGTACATCCGTCATGAACCGATGGGAGTGGTGCTCGATATTGCCGCGTGGAACTACCCGTTGCTGATTGCGGTGAATGTCATTGTACCGGCTGTCCTGGCGGGAAACGCGGTGCTGGTGAAACATTCCCGCCGCACGCCTTTGTGCGGGACCGCGTTCGAGGACGCGTACCGTGCGGCGGGCGCCCCCGACGGACTCGTCCAGGCCGTGACGGCGGACCACGAGGTCGTCGAAAAACTGATCCGACACCCCGGGGTAGACTATGTCTCGTTCACCGGTTCCGTGCGTGGCGGGCGCGAGCTCACCTACAGCGTAGCCGGCCGCTTCATTCCCATAGGTCTCGAATTGGGCGGGAAAGACCCGGCCTACGTTTGCGCGGACGCCCCGTTCGATTTTGCCGTGGAAAACTGTGTGGACGGCGCGTTCTACAATGCCGGGCAATCCTGCTGCGCAATCGAGCGAATCTATGTTGACCAGAACATCTACGACGATTTTGTCGAGGCCTACGTCCGAAAGACTTCGGAGTATGCTTTGGGCGATCCGTGCGAAAGGACCACCACACTCGGACCGCTGGCCCAGGATAGCGCCCGGCAGTTCCTGGGCCGTCAGGTCGAAGAAGCCGTGTCCTCCGGGGGACGGTGTCTGATCTCGGCAGCCGACTTTGAGATGCCGGCGCGTGGATTCTTTTTCGCGCCAACCGTTGTCGCGGACGCGCCGCAAACGTGCTCGCTGATGCAGGAGGAAAGCTTCGGACCGGCCATTGGAATCCGGGCCGTGTCGGATGACGACGAAGCGATAAGTTTGATGAACGACAGTCGCTATGGCTTGACGGCCTCGATTTGGACCAGCGACCTGGGACGCGCCATTCGGATCGGCGAGCAGATCGATACCGGAACCTTCTATATGAACCGGTGTGACTATCTCGATCCCGCCTTGCCCTGGTGCGGCGTGAAGGATACCGGCCGGGGGTGCAGCCTGTCGCACTACGGTTTTCTCCCGTTGACGAGGCTGAAAAGCATGCATTTGCGCGAGGTTCCTGGGTAATTTTCGGGGAACCCAGGCAGGGCTTGCAGCATCATTGTGATTTTTTTGATATACTTGAGGCCATTGCTTAGAATTAAGTGCTAAATTTTGGTTAGGTATTTTCTAACAGCAAAGGAGTTGGCAAAAATGAAACGTATCATCGGTTTTGGTATGGCGCTGTGCTTCCTGTGTTCCGCACTGCTTGTGACCGGCTTGGCGGCCGGCTGCGGCTCCGCTGAGGAAAAGGCGAAGATTGACGAAGTCATACAACAGAACCCGCGCGATCCGGCCCTGGACTCTATCGTCGGCAAGAAACGGCAGGAAAAGGAGGACACCGAAACAGAGGTTCAGCAGCAAGAAGGGGCAGGCGGCGCTCAGCAGTAACATCGTTCAGTGGTGTGAGCGTTGCTACACACTTTCCTCCAACGTAGTTGCGCGGGCGAGAGGGTGGTAATGTTGCCGTCGGGAGCAGCAGTTTTCTCTTGAGGGTGGGGGCGCAATATCATGCGCCCTCCCTGTATTTACTCTCGAAGCAGTAAGGACGGATCTTTTTTCAAGCGAGGGGGAAGGTGTTTTTATACTTGAGCAAAAGTGCTCATGCTTCCCATCGTTCCTTGCAGTGATGTCAATGCATCGCTATCGGGAAGAGATATTTCCTCAGCAGGCACATTTGACACAAGGGAATTGTTTTCGATAACATTGGTTATTATTCTGAAGCTATCCCGGGCTTCGAAAACATGTACGTTTTCCCCACGGACTAGCCGACAGGCTTAGTTCTTCGGAGTTAGGTGTTGCCCTACGAACCAACAGAACCCCTGCACATGCGTGAGGCGGCGAGTAAAGGACTATATAGTCCTTGGCATGAACACGACGCCTGCGGGGTGGGATTTGTCGTCAATCTGGAAGGCCCTCCCACCCATCGTATCATTGAACAAGGAATCCAAGTCCTTGAGAATCTCGAACATCGAGGGGCCTGCGGTTGCGACCCCGAAACCGGAGACGGGGCGGGAATTCTGATTCAAACGCCTCATCGTTTCTTTGCGGAAGAGGCTGAGCGGCTGAAGATTCCCTTACCGCCACCGGGCGAATATGCGGTGGGCATGGTCTTTCTTCCCACCGAAACTTCGGAACGGGAGGACTGCATCTGTATTCTGGAGAAGGCGGTCCGTGACGAAGGCCAAACGCTCCTCGGATGGCGGGACGTCCCGCGAGATTCCTCGGCCATCGGTTTTGTGGCCCGGCGCAGTGAACCGGTCATCCGACAGGTTTTGATCAAACGCGCCACGGGTCTGGATACGGACGCCTTCGAACGCAAGCTGTACGTAATTCGCCGGGTGGTTGAGAACGCGGTCCGCAAACTCACCACGCAGTCCAAGGCGCAGTTCTATATCCCCAGCCTCTCCGCGCGCACGTTGATTTATAAAGGTCTGATGCTGGCCAACCAGATGACCCGATACTATCCGGACCTCTCGCATCCGAGTCTCGAGAGCCGCTTGGCGCTCGTGCACCAGCGCTATAGCACGAATACGTTCCCGATCTGGCCGCTGGCGCATCCCTTCCGGTTCCTGGCGCACAACGGCGAGATCAATACCCTCCGCGGCAATATCAATATGATGGCGTCCCGCGAAATGCATTTCAGCAGCCCTCTGTTTGGAAACGACGTGAAGAAGCTCCCGCCGATCCTGCAGGCCGGCGGCAGCGACTCGGCGATGTTGGACAACGCCGTCGAATTGCTGGTTCGCGGCGGTCGTTCCGTGGCGCACGCCATGATGATGCTGATCCCGGAACCGTGGAGCGGGCATGAAAGTATGTCCGACGACAAGAAGGCCTTCTACGAGTATCATGCCGGCATGATGGAACCCTGGGACGGCCCCGCCTCGGTAGCCTTTACAGACGGCGTGCGCATCGGGGCCGTGCTGGACCGCAACGGCTTGCGACCGTCGCGATACTGGGTGACGAAGGACAAATTCGTCGTAATGGCATCGGAAGTCGGCGTGCTGGCCATCCCGCAAGATCGCATACTCAAGAAGGGTCGGCTCGAACCCGGACGCATGTTCCTAATTGATACTGAGGAACACCGCATCGTAGACGATGCCGAACTCAAATCCACCATCTGCAATCGCCGGCCGTATCGGACCTGGCTGAATCTGCACCAAGTCCGACTACCGGCCGAATGCGCGGACACCGACGGCGCGGGCGACACTGCGTCTCTCTTGCGGCGGCAACAGGTATTCGGCTATTCGCAAGAAGACCTCGAAATTCTCATGATCCCCATGGCGCAAAAAGGCGAAGAGCCGGTCGGATCAATGGGGAACGATGCGCCGCTGGCGGTGCTATCCAATCGCCCGCACCTGCTTTTCAACTACTTCAAACAGTTGTTCGCGCAAGTGACGAATCCGCCGATTGACCCGGTCCGGGAGTCGCTGGTAATGTCGCTCGAGACGACGATTGGGCGCGAGCGGAATCTCCTCGATGAGACGCCGGAGCATTGCCAGCAACTGCACCTTCGCGCGCCGATCATTACGAACGAGCAGCTTCAGTATCTGAAGACGCTACATACGCCCGGACTCAAGGCCACGGTTATTTCCACACTGTTCCCGGTCGCGGGCGGTCCGCCCGCATTGGAAAAGGCGCTGGACCGCATCTGTGCAGAAGCCAGCGAAGCCGTGGCCGCCGGCAGCACGATATTGATCTTGTCGGACCGGGGCGTGGATGAGAGACATGCCCCCCTCCCGAGCCTTCTGGCGACGGGGGCCGTGCATCAGCACCTGGTCCGCGAACATACACGCACGGAGTGTGGACTCGTCGTCGAATCCGGTGAACCGCGCGAGGTCACGCATTTTTGCCTGCTGACCGGTTACGGGGCCGGAGCGGTGAATCCGTATCTGGCGTTCGAGTCGCTCGAGGACTTGGTCCACCGAGAACTGCTGGTCGAAGACGCCCCGCACAAAGCCCAGAAGAATTTCATGAAGGCGGTCGAGAAGGGCTTGCTCAAAGTCATGTCGAAAATCGGTATTTCGACCCAGCACAGCTACCGGAGCGCTCAGATTTTCGAGGCGGTCGGCCTCAGCCGCAAGCTGGTCGAACGGTGCTTCACGGGCACGGCTTCTCGCGTGGAAGGCATCGGACTGGAAGAAGTCGCGCGCGAGACCTTGATGCGCCATGCGGTGGCCTATCCCCACGTACCGGCGCGGAACCCGGAACTCGATCCGGGCGGCCAGTACCGTTGGCGGAAGCGGGGCGAGTTTCACAGCTACAATCCCGACACCATCGCCAAGCTGCAACACGCGACGCGCGCGAATAGCTGGGAACGCTATCAGGAATTCACGGCGCTGGTAAATGATCGCAATCGCTGCCTCGCCCAGTTGCGGGGCCTGCTGAAGTTTAAGAAAGGCACGCCGATCCCCATCGAGGAAGTCGAGCCGGCGAAAGAGATCGTGAAACGTTTCTGCACCGGCGCGATGTCGTTCGGAGCGCTCAGCAAGGAAATGCACGAGACGCTGGCCATCGCGATGAACCGCTTGGGCGGGCGCAGCAATACCGGCGAGGGTGGCGAAGATCCCGAACGATTCCGTCCCGATCCGAATGGCGATTCCCGACGCAGCGCAATCAAGCAAGTTGCTTCCGGACGATTCGGCGTAACCAATGAATACCTCGTAAACGCGGATGAACTGCAGATTAAGATGGCCCAAGGCGCCAAGCCCGGCGAGGGCGGCCAGCTTCCCGGCCATAAAGTCGTAGGCAAGATCGCGCAAGTTCGATACTCGACGCCCGGCGTCGAGCTGATTTCGCCCGCGCCGCACCATGATATTTACTCGATTGAAGATCTCGCCCAACTGATCCACGATCTCAAGAATGCCAACGTATATGCCAACGTCTCCGTGAAATTGGTATCTGAGGTTGGCGTGGGCACCATTGCGGCGGGCGTATCCAAAGCCAAGTCCGACTTGGTGCTTATCAGCGGGCACGAAGGCGGCACGGGCGCCTCACCGCTCACCTCGATAAAGCATGCGGGGCTGCCTTGGGAGCTCGGTCTGGCCGAGACTCACCAGGTTCTCGTCGAGAATAACCTGCGAAGCCGAATCAAAGTGCAGGTGGACGGTCAAATGAAGACCGGACGCGACGTGGCCATCGCCGCGTTGCTGGGCGCCGATGAGTATGGCTTCGCCACCGCGCCGTTGATCGTCTCCGGTTGCATCATGATGCGGAAGTGCCATCTCAATACGTGTCCCGTCGGCATCACGACGCAAGACCCGGAACTGCGCAAGAAATTCCACGGCAAGCCCGAATACCTGATCAACTACTTCTTCTTTATCGCGGAAGAGTTGCGGGGAATTATGGCGGAACTGGGATTCCGCACGGTAAACGAGATGATTGGCCGAAGCGATATGCTCGAGTACGATCCATTGCCCGAGCACTGGAAAGCCCGTACCCTGGATCTCTCGCGCATTCTCTATGTGGCGGAACCATGGCCTGGAGAGACCTTGTACTGCAGCCACAAGCAGGACCACGGGATCGAGCGGGCGCTCGACCACCAATTGCTGGAATTGGCCAAGCCCGCCCTCGAGCGCCGCGAGCCGGTCCGCTTCCAGATCCAGATACACAACACGAATCGGACCGTGGGCACGATCCTTTCCAGTGAACTGACGCGACGCCACGGCCTGGGCATGGCCACCGGCGACTATCTCCCGGAGGATCTAATCTGGATCGATTGCAAAGGTTCCGCCGGGCAAAGTTTTGGCGCCTTCGCCATTCGCGGCATCACGTTCTGCGTGGAAGGCGAGTCCAACGACTACCTCGGCAAGGGACTTTCAGGCGCAAAGATCATTGTCTATCCGCCGCGCGAATGCACCTTCAGGCCGGAAGAGAACATCATTATCGGTAACGTGGCATTGTACGGGGCCACGAGCGGGGAATGTTACGTCCGCGGCGTGGCCGGCGAACGATTCTGCGTCCGAAATAGCGGCGCTTGGGCCGTCGTGGAAGGCGTGGGCGACCATGGTTGCGAGTACATGACCGGCGGGCGGGCGCTGATTCTTGGCCTGACGGGCCGTAACGTTGCCGCCGGAATTAGCGGCGGTATTGCCTTTGTCTACGACGTAGACGGCCAATTCGCGACACGCTGCAACTTGGGTATGGTGGACTTGAAACCGCTTCATGAGAAGAGCATCTCGGAACTGCGAGGGCTTTTGGAACGGCACCTGCGCTACACCCAAAGCCCACTAGCGCAGGGTCTCTTGGACGATTTTGAGAATTCCTTAGAAAAATTCTTGCGTGTCATGCCACGAGATTACGCGCGCGTCCTGCGCGAACAGCAGCCACGGACGGAAGTGCGCGAGGTAACCCATGCCGCGGCCCAGTAAAGAAAAAGGGTTTATGGCGTACCTCCGGGAGTTGCCCCCGGACCTGCCGGTCGAGGAGCGCGTTCGGCATTACGACGAGTTTACCGCCACCTGGTCTCCGGAGCAGACGCGCGATCAGAGCTATCGCTGTATGAACTGCGGCGTTCCCTTCTGCCAATACGGATGTCCGCTCGGCAACATTATCCCGGACTTTAACGACTTGGTGAAAGACGACCAGTGGCGCGACGCGCTCGACAGGCTGCATTCGACCAATAATTTCCCTGAATTCACCGGCCGGGTTTGCCCTGCGCCCTGTGAGGCCGCCTGTGTACTCGGAATCACCGAACCGCCGGTCACCATCAAGCTGATCGAGCGAGAGATCGGCGACCGGGGCTGGCAAGAAGGCTGGATCAGACCCCAACCGCCGAAGAAACGCAGTGGGAAGCGGGTCGCTATCGTCGGGTCCGGGCCTGCCGGCCTGGCGGCCGCGCAGCAACTCAACCGGGCCGGGCATTACGTAACGGTGTTCGAACGTGCCGACGAACCTGGCGGCCTCCTAACGTACGGCATTCCAGACTTCAAGCTGTCCAAGGTCGTCGTGTGCCGGAGGCTTGATCAGATGCGCGCCGAGGGGGTGGAGTTTCGCTGCAACGTTTGGGTCGGCAAAGAAATCCCCGCCACGCGCCTGGTCGAAGACTTCGACATCATCTTGTTGACCATCGGCGCCACGAAGTCCCGGGACTTGGACATTCCGGGTCGTGACCTGGCTGGGATTCATTTGGCGATGGAGTTCCTCTGTCAACAGAATCGCCGAGTGGCGCGGCGACCCGTGCTCGGTCGAGAGATTACCGCGAGAGGCAAGAACGTAATCATTCTCGGCGGCGGAGATACCGGGTCGGACTGTCTGGGCACTTCTCACCGGCAGGGCGCAAAGAAGGTATGGTCATTCGAATTATTGCCCAAACCGCCGCTGGACCGAATTGAATCGAATCCTTGGCCCCAGTGGCCGTTCGTCCTTTACACGTCGAGTAGCCACAAGGAAGGTGGCGAACGGGACTGGAGCGTCATGACCAAGCGCTTCAGCGGCGAGGACGGTCAGGTAAGACGTCTTCATGCGGTACGCTGGGAATGGGGTCCGCAGGATGAAAATGGGAGACGGCCGATGGTCGAGATTCCGCGCACGGATTTCGAAATCGAGTGTGAACTCGTGCTATTGGCGTTGGGTTTCGTACATCCAGAGCATGATATTGCGACCCAGTTGGGATTGGAGTTGGACGCTCGAGGCAATATTCGGGCCGGAGCCGATTTTCGCACTAGCCACGATAAAGTATTCGCGGCGGGCGACGCTCGTCGCGGCCAATCTCTCGTGGTCTGGGCGATTCACGAAGGCCGCGAAGCGGCGCGTGAGATCGATCTTGCGCTCCGCGGATACTCCGACTTGCCCAGCGCCGCCTCGCACGGATACGATGCGGTCCCGCTGGAGACGGCAGCAGGGTAATCCGGAAAGCACGACGCTGCAACCTTTGGCCGGTGAAGGGGATTCCAACTCTGTAACGAAGCCCGTACCAAGGGCGTATAAGTGATAAGGTAGCCGAACTTCTGGCGTGGATGGTGGTACTCAATCGGCGGTCACGCCAGATGTAGGGGTGTCGCGAGGATTACTATTGACAGAACGCGCCGCAAGGTGATACAGTTTGTATCCGAGGTTACGACCGGTTGTGAGAAAACCGTCGGTGGCGGCGCAGGAATCGACAACTAATGGGAGAGGAATACGAAACATGAAGCATGTGAAGCCGCTGACCCGGGTGCCCACTAGGGCGGATTTGCCATTTGATATTCAATTCATCATTGACTTGCTGCAGGCATTTCTTCTGAAGAAAGAACGGACAGGTACGTAGACCGAAGTTTCGACGGCGACACCGATTGCCGGGACGTGCCGAAAGTTCGTATTCGGCGTTCGGATTCGTGCCCGGGCTCGGCCCATCGAGCGCAGACGAAAGAGAGGTCGGAGATGAAGCACATAAAGCGAGTATCAGCCCAGAAGGCGTCCTCCCCGATAGGCAACGTCCTTCAGAACCTTTTTGAGGCAGTTCAAGCGTTTGTTTGTTGGTTTGTGTCGTTCTGGGGCAAACAGGCCTGCGGCTCAACTTAAACGGTGACGTATCAGGACAAAGATGAACAAACACATTTCGTACGTGAGTAGGGCCATCCGCAATGAGGTCGAGACGGGCTCGCCGCAGGGAGCGGACGCGAAGAGCGACTTCCTGAACGCGTTGGCGCGCGCGTGGTCCGACTTCGTATTCGCCAAGAAGAACGAAGAACTCCCCGGTTCCTGAGCCGAAGGCCGAATTCCGCCACACTCGCTGGGGTCGGGGAGAGGGGTTGGGTCATGTCCCGGAGGGCCTTAGTGTACGGGGCGCTGTGCTTCGTCACGTCAGGCGCTAATTTGGATTCCAGCAATGATTACGGGTGAGTACTCTATTATTCGAACCGCCGAATCGGACGACGCCTTTGAGATGGGCCGGCTATACGATCCAGCGTATCCGCGTGCCTGCTTGTTGGACCGCAAGCGCGAACTTCTCGTGCCGACGATGGACGAGTTGCGCGAGTTGCTGGCGCGCAAAGACAAACTGGCCGGGCAGCTTCAGGTGATCGAAGACCGCGCCGGGAATGCCCGGGGTTTTTGCGCGTTACGAGCCGCGGAAACCGAACTGAACTATGCGGAAATGGTACTGATGCTGTTCGAGGAATCCAGCTATCAATCTCCGCTGGCCGACGAGGTGTTCGAGTACTTCTCTCGGGTCGCCTTCGTCCATCGCAAGCACAATAAGCTGATGGCCCAGTGTTTGGACGGCGAGTCGGCCTATCGAGCCTTTTTGCTCGGCAAGGAATTTCGCAGCGACGGCGTTCAGCGCGAGGCGTTCTTTTCGTCCGGACGCTGGCACAACCTCGAATCGCTCACGCGATTTCGTAATCAAGAATGAAGTCGCCGCTATGGCCTACAAGAGCAACGTCTATTTCCGCCGCGCCGAGCGCGAAGACCTCGATACGGTCGTCGCGTGGCTTGACGATCCGGATTTTCTGCATTTTCTCTACGGCGACCCGACGCGTTCTCCCAAACAGATCCGCGAGAACATTGTGTCCATGCTGGGCCGTACTGTTGGTCAGACCCTTCCGGGCGCGATCTATTTGATCATCGAATCCCCGAACGACGGTCCTATCGGACTGCTCTCGCTGCAGAATATCAGTTGGCGCAACCGCTCATGCAGCGTAGACCTGTACATGGGCAACAAGAAATACCGGGTCGGTCTCACCGCCGGACTGGCGTGGATGCGCGCCATCGAATACTGCTTTGATGAGCTCAACCTGCACCGCGTGAGCGCGTATGTCTATTCTTTCAATACGGCTTCCTGGCGCATCTGCGAACGAAGCGGCGCAGTTCGCGAATTAACGCTGCGCGAGCACGTGGCGCGCGATGGCAAGTTGTACGACATGTATTGCTATGCATGGCTGCGCGAGGATTTCGACCGCCTGCGGGAAAGCATGAAAGACCAACTACCGGGAAAATCACTTGCCGACATGATCGCCGCGTGGGAAAAGTCTGCCGCTTCGCCCACGGAGGCGAATCCGTGACCGCGGTTTTTCTGTCCCTGCTCGGGGTCCACACTATCTACGCGCTGCTCACAAACCGCGCGGAGACGCCGCCCAAAAAGAGAAAAACCATCTCGATCGAGGTGGTGATCCAGCTTCCGCTCTTCATTTTCGCTTGCCACTACGGTTGGGAAGCGGGCGTCATCTCACGCCAGTTGGTCTCTCCCGTGTACATCGGGCTGGGTCTACTGGCCGGGCACCTCGTGTTCGGCGTATCGTTGCTCATCACACACCGCTCCCTGCACGACACTTGGTCGCATTTTTTTGACTTCGGTCCGCTCTGGAAGTACGCGTCCGATAGTCCGCTGGTCCTTTCCCGATTTTTCAGCGTGGCGGTGGTCGAGGAATTGATCTGGCGGGTGGCGGCGCAACCCTTGGCGACAAACCTACTGGGGAATGCGTACCTGGGCGTCACCGTGACCGCGGTCCTGTTTTCCATTGTCCACCGGCATTTCTTTCGGAATACGCTGTCGGTCTCGCTCGAATTTCTGGCCTTTGCCCTCTTGCTGGGTGGGCTCTATCAGTGGACTGGCAGTCTGATCCTTGTTATTGTCATTCATGCCATCCGCGATATTGAGATCGCGTATCTCGAATATCTGATCAAGGCCGAAGAACTCGGCGACGAGGCGCTCGCCGCCCAGCATGTCGAGCAGACCCTGCTGCGCGGGCACCCGGAGAATCCATGAGCAACTCTCATCTCGTCGAACTGAACGACGTAGACAAGGTCTTTCACACGCGGCACTTCTTCTTCAAAGACGAAGACACCGCGCGGCGCCGGCTATATGCGAAACGGGTGGTGCACGCGGTGGACCGCGTCACCTTCGGCATCCGGCACGGCGAGATTTTCGGACTGCTTGGTCCGAACGGCGCCGGAAAGACCACTACCGTCAAGATGATTTCCGGTCTGGTACGTCCATCCTCGGGCGACGTGTTCGTAGACGGGCTACACGTCGAACGCAAGCGCCTTAAGGTCTTGCGCAAGGTGGGTGTGGTACTGGAAGGGACGCGGACCTGTGTCTGGCCGTTAACGCCGCTCGAGAACCTTGCCTACTTCGGAAATCTCAAAGACGTGAAAGGATCGATTCTCAAACAACGCGCGCGCGAGCTTCTAATCTTTATGGGGCTCAAGGACAAGATGAACGTCCAAGTCCGCAAACTCTCCCGCGGCGAGAAGCAGAAGCTGGCCATTTGCATCGCCCTCATCGCGGATCCCCCGGTGATCCTCCTGGACGAACCGACGACCGGACTCGATGTCCAGACCAGCCGCGTGATCAAGGACAAGATTGTTCAGATGACGCGCGAACAGGGCAAGTGCGTCCTGGTTACGACCCACGACATGCACGTCGCCCAAGAACTCTGTGATCGCATCGGGATCATCAATATGGGCCAACTCGTGGCTTGTAAGCCGACCGAGGAATTATTGAGTCTGTTTTTCGACTTGACCTATGAGTTTCATCTGGACCGGCTACCCGACTCGGACGCACTCGCCGACCTGCCGGGAGTCCTCGAAGTTGAACCGGCACGTCACGAAGATGGCCCGGTGCTGGTACTGCGCCTGCAGCCGGAACTCGCCCAACGATCCGAAGCTCTCTATACCGTCACCGGCCGGCTTCGTGAACAAGGCGTTCTGCTGCGCGCGATTATCCAGCGCCAGGCCAGCCTCGAAAGCGTTTTTCTGCATCTAACCACGAGCCCGGTGGATCTTCCCAAGGTGGCGTTGACCCAGCCTTCCGGAGCAGAAGTACGATGACCGATCTACGGAGGCACACATGGGTTTCCTGCTAGTACTAAAAGCGGAACTGGTCCGCGCCTTCATCATCATGCGACGTTATTGGTTTGCCACCTTGACCAGCATCATCATTGGGTATGGCGTGCTGCTCATGCTGATCCTCACCTTCTTTTACAACCGCAGTGAAATCCAGGGTTGGGCCGACAAAACCATCGGGGAGAACGCAACCAATTGGGCGCTGGGCTTCATCGTGGGCATGTTTGCCTTCGGGATAGTCGGCCTGTTCAGCCAAGGTCTGCAAGGAATGGCCCGCAGCGGCGAGCTCGAGCAGGTCTATATGAGCCCCCACGGATTGATCACCAATTTCCTCGCGCGTTCTTTCGTAGCATCCGTTTCCAGCATCCTTTCCTCCGCCCTGATGCTCTGGTTGATCGCCCTCAGCGTGAAAGGCAAGCTCCATGCGGATTTTGGCCCTACGCTCGTCTTGCTCGCCTTGACGTACTTGAACCTGATCGGGTTCGGGTTCATGGTCGGCGGACTCGTCCTGGTCTTCAAGCAGACCGGCCAAATCGCCATCTTGATCCGCACCGCGTTGATCTTCCTCGCCATCTTCGCCACCAAGGACGTCGAGAACTGGTGGCTGCCGGCCCGACTGCTGGCCCACATCTTGCCGATCACCGACGCGGCCATCTGCCTCAAGATGGTGCTCATCGAAGGCATCGGCACCGACGTGTTTGCGCAGGACTCGTTCTGGTTCCTGATCATAAGTAGCGCGATTTGGACCTTCCTCGGCATCTCCTGCTTCAAGATCATGGAGAATTGGAGCCGCGACAAAGGCACGCTGGGAGCCTACTGATGCCGCGCGAACTAATTCACCGCTTCGAGCTCGATGGGAAGCGGTTCGCCATGGACCCGGAGTCCTGCTTTTGCTTCGAATGCGACGCCGCCTCCTGGGACGTCCTCGAGTATTTTCCGCAGGTCTCAGTCAACCGCATTTTCCATCTCTTGCGCGAGAAACATAGCGAGAAGGAACTCAGCGAAGTAATCGGCGAATTGGAATGGCTTCGGGCCACCAAATCTATTCTTTCGGCCGGAAAACCGGAAGACCTGAAGAAGCAATTCGAGGTCGAACATGGCCTCAAACGCCTCACGGTTCAACTGCCCTCGGAAGAGCCGCAGCGCGTCGAGGCCAAACGCGGTTGGTTTGGCCGCGGGGCTACCGTGATTTCAAACCCGGCGCGGAGCCTGGGCCAAAGTGCGGTAGATATCCTGTTGGCGCGGGCGGAACAGCAGAAAGAACTTCAACTCGAGTTTCTGGAGGAAAGCTACGTCCGCCGCCCGGACTTGATCGCTGAGTTGTGCGATACGGCGTTGCGGGCGGCGCGGCTGGCGGACAAGAGCCTCACTGTCGCCGTGAACGTAAGCGACCTGAAGCTCAAGAATCTTCCCCCTTCGCTGCAAGGTCATCACCTTAGCGCCACGTTGGAAGTCCGCGATCCGCAGCAGGTATCCGACCATCTCCGTGCGCTCGGGCGCGGAGCGCCGGACACTCTCGCGCGATTGGTCAAGGTACTTCAACCGGACGCCGACGGCGTGACCGGGCGCATCATCGTTCAACCGCGTCATGCGGACTTTGGCAATGCTGTGGAAGACTTGGATAAGGCGGGCTTCACAACCATTGAACTCGACTTGGACGGCGCGTACGTCGCCAATCCCAGCCTCAAACCGTCGGACATGTTGGAAGGACTCAGCCAGTCCGCCGTGTACTACGCGCAGTGTCTTCTCAAGCATCACTATTTTCGCCTGGACCCGATCGCCTCGCTTTTCTGGCGCATCTACGACGGGGCGCCACTGCGCCGCGCTGACCCCGCCGCGACCAACGAACTGGCCGTGGACGAAAAGGGCGACGTGTACCCCTCACCCCGCTTCTTTGGGCTCGAGGAATTCCGCTGCGGGTCTATCGCCGAGGGCCGCATAGACCGCGAGAAGCTCGCGCCGTTCGACGATCTCGGCTCGCCCACCACTGCCGTCTGCCGCACGTGTTGGGCGCGAAATCTATGCGGCGGCGGGGCGTCCATAGTGCACTTTCGACTCGGCGGGTCCATTCGCGCACCGCACGGCCCTTGGTGTGATGCGCAGCGTGCTTGGATGGCCTCAGCCATCGCCGCTTTCCACGTGCTATCATCCGAAGGCGTCAACTTCACCCGCGTCTATCACAACCTGACCCGAAATGCCAAGCCGTCGTTTTTCACGATGGTGCGCGCCGCGTTTCGCATGACCGTCGGGATGCGGCCCATCGAAGAATCGGACGCGCCCATGCTCGTGCGCTGGGAAAACTGGAACGACGCGGCTTACTTCGTGTTCAACGAAACCGGCATCCTGATGGCCACCAAATACGACCGCGAGATGGATTCGCTCCACCCGCAAGGAATCGAACAGGAACTTATTTTACAGCACCGCGACGGCCAAGCCTTCGGACTTTTGAAGATTCGACCCGACCGCGTCCCGGGCATTGCCCACGCTTGGGTTTACATTCGAGACGAGAAGGACTACCGGTCCGATTCGGTACGGAAGGGATTCCGGACCCTGCTGAAGGAAGCCGGTGGCCAGCAGTCCATCCGGCGCTTAACCGTACCCGCTACCGAAAAGGAAACGGCGCTGCAAGACTTCCTCCTCTCCTTGGGCTTCGAACGCGCCGGCGTACACCGGGAAGCCCTGTTCCTCCACGGGAAATACCACAACGTTCCCCTCTTTATCTTGGAACTGACGCGTCTTTAGGCGCAAAGATAGGTCCGACAAGTCCTATCGGACCTATTGGCGTGGGCGTGGCCGCGGCCGATACGCGATCAGCGGTATGGCCGCGAGCGCGCATACGACCCCGAGAAGAAAACTCGGCATGAGCCGCCCGTTCGCGACGCGCATCTCCCAGAGCCCGCCTGCCAGGAGGCTCGCGACCAACTGCCCGAGTCCCGTCACGGCGGCGAACAAACCAATCGCCCCGGCGCGGCGCTCCGGCGGCACAAAGTCACTGATCATCGCCTTGGTCACTCCTTCCGACAGCGCTTGGTACAGACCATAGACTGCGAAAAGTATCCACGGGGCCAGCGGCGAACGAGAATACGCGAACCCGGCGTAGACCACCGCGTATGTCCCCAGTCCGCAGATTACCAGCGGACGCCGCCCAATCCGGTCCGATAGACGGCCGCAGGGGGCCGCGGCCAAGGCATACACCAAACTGAAGAGGATGTAAACGGCGATGATTTGCGTAAAGGACAACCCGACTTCCTTTGAACGCAGAATCAGGAAGGAATCACTGCTGTTGCCCAACGAGAAGACCGCTAAGCCGGCCAGCAAATGCCAAAACCCGGTGGGGTAGCCCGAAAGACGAAACGGCCTCGCGTCGGCACCGCCCGGTCTAACTTGCGGGATATCGCGAACGGACGCCACTACCACGAGCGAACTTGCGATGCCCGGAATGAACGCCAAGAGAAACAGCCAGGCGAGCGGGAGACCCGGCGCGACGGCGAGAATCGCAAGCGTGATCACCGGCCCCACGATAGCGCCGCAGGTATCCACGGCACGGTGGAATCCGAAGGCAAGACCCCGGTATTCGGGCGCGGTGGAGTCGGCAATCAGCGCGTCGCGCGCAGCCGTCCGGATGGACTTACCGAACCGATCACTGCACCGGCCGACCAGGAACAGTGGCCATCCAATCGCGTAGGCGGCCAGTCCCATAATTGGCTTACTTATGGCCGATACGCTATAGCCCAGAAACACGAACGGCTTCCGCCGTCCGGTACGGTCTGACCACACGCCGCCCACCCATCGCAATCCCGTACTGACCGCCTCCGCCAATCCTTCGATCATGCCCAGTAGCGCGGGGGACGCGCCCAGCGTATTGACCAAGAACAGCGGAATCACCGGATAGAGCATCTCCGAAGCAACATCGGTAAAGAAACTCGCCCCACCCAGCGCCACCACATTTCGGCTGATGCCGCGTAATCGCACGATATGTCTCCTCTACGCGATTCCAAACAGATCAAGAGACGTCCAACAAAATCCCAACGACTCCCCAGCGTTCATTCTTGGCCGAAACTAATCGGGTCTTCAACCTCGACGAATACAGCGCAGGAAATTGCTTGCCGAACAACGACGTATTATGATAGCGCTCCATTTCTTTCCAATCGTTAGGAGAAACATGCCATGAAAAGATTGCTCGCGCTTTCGCTTTGTTTTGTTCTCTTGCTGGGTGGCTCTTCATTCGCGGAATTCAAAGCGGCCATTGCCACGCGCATTGTGACACCCGACCCGCTGCTACCCGTCTCCGGCGGCATGGGGGCGTCCAATCCCGTCAAGGAAAAACGGGGCGAACTTACGGTCCGCGCGCTGGTCGTGGAACAGGGAAAGACGCGCGTGGCTATCGTGAGCGGCGACTTCCTCGGTTTTCCCGCGGCCTTGTGCAACCGGGTTCGCGCCAACTTGAAGGACATTCCGGCGGAAAATATTCTGATTGGTGCGACCCATTGCCACAGCGCTCCCGACTGCTATGGATTCCCGGACGAAAAAGGGCAATTTTCCTGCGACCTGAAGTGGCTGGACTCGGTCTGCGCCAAGATGTCCGACGCCATCAACGAAGCCGTTTCGAAACTCCAGCCGGCCGGCGTGAAAATTGCCACCGATGAGGCAAAAGGGAAGATCGCATATAACTACTACGCACCGCAGTTGTACGATCCGCGCTGCAGCGTCATCCAGTGCGTAGGCAAGTCGGGCAAGCCCTTTGCCACGCTCGTCAATTACGCCACTCACCCCGAAGTCCTGGGCAACGACGTCGGTATCCTCAGCCCCGACCTCTGCGGGCCGCTGTATGACCGCATCGCGGAACAAGGTGGCGGCACGGCCATCTTCATGAACAGCGCCCAAGGCGGCATGGTCACGGCGGACAACCGCGACCCGAGCGATCCCACCGGCCAGAAAGATATGCGCACCTGGGAGGAATGCCTGCGGATCGGCACTTTGCTGGCGGATGAGGCGCTGCGCATTGTTAAGGACGCCCCGGTCCAAAGTGACCCCGCCCTGGTCTGTATCGCCCAAGGTGTAACCTTCCCCGTGGACACTGAGTCCATCCGCATGGTCGCCAAAGTCTCCCCGGTCGGATTGGGTGTGCGCGACGACAACATGGTCACCACGCAAGTGAACCTGGTAAACCTGGGTAACGCGCAGATGTTGACCATTCCGGGCGAGGCCTTGCCGAACATCGGCTACTACCTGAAGCGCAAGATGAAGGGCGAACACAACCTGTTGTTTGGTCTCACCAACGACGCCTTCGGCTACATCCTGATTAAGGAGGATTGGGGCAGCTTCAAGCGCTACAACTACATAACCCGTACCGGTCTCGGCGAGATGACGGGCGAAATCCTTATCGAAGAGGCACTTAAGATAGTCAATGCCGCGCCCGAGCCACAGCAACTGCAGGGCGTCGAAGCGGCTACCGCGAAGCCCAAAGCGTAGAAAGCATCTCGGCTAAAGTTGGGTGCCCCATTTTCCGATAATCTGTATAGATAAGAGCATTACAACTGCCCCTAAAAGTGCAGGAAATTGATACCATGGACGGGATCGAATCAATCAGGGGCGTGGCTGCCGAGTTAAGCCGGGCGCAAATCGAAGCGGAATACCAGGTTCGTGTATTCAAGAAGCAGCAGGAAGTCGTGATGGATTTGGGTTCCGCGGCCTTGAAGCTGATCCAGACGGTGCTATCCGTAGACGCCGCCTCAGGCCAAAACATTAACGTCCAGACCTAACCCTGCCTCCCCCAAGAAAGACGCGTGGGGAAGGGGCGAGGTTTTTTTGTTTCTTCGAACTACACGCAACGCCGTCCCAACCGCTCACGCATTCCTCGTAAATCCGACTTCTCGACTCGGTACTCGGAACTCGGTACTTCTTACGAGTTGCTAATTCCCTTCGCCTTGGAGTTTAATAGAGTGTTTCTCTCCGAAATCTCTGGGTGGTCTTGGCGCGGCGCGGAAACGCGCCAATTCGAGAAGGACGTTTAGTCATGGCAAAAGTCTCCCGCCGTCAATTCCTGGCTGCTTCTACCGCCGCCATCGCGCCGCTCATCTTGCCGAGTGGTGTGCTGGCCGCCCCGGGACGTCCCGGCGCGAATGATCGCCTCATCACCGGGCACATCGGAGTTGGCGGAATGGGTTCAGGTCATCTCAACGCGTTCCGCCACAATGCGGGCGCCGTGTGTGACGTGGACCAGAACCATCTTAAAGCGGCGGTGGAACGAGTCGGGCGACCGGTGGATACGTACACCGACTACCGTTATATCCTAGACCGAAAAGATATAGACGCCGTGGTCGTCGCCTCGCCGGACCACTGGCACGGCGTGCAAACCGTCCACGCCTGCGAAGCCGGCAAAGACGTGTACTGCGAGAAGCCGGCCTGCAACACCATCGAAGAAGGCCAGGCCATGGTCCGCGCCGCCAAACGTTTCGGGCGCATCGTACAAATCGGGTCGCAGGGGCGGTCCACACGCGCCGCGCATGCCGCCTGCACGTACCTCCGCAACGGGCAGATCGGTCAGGTGACACGTGTCGAGTGCTGGCATTACGAAAACCCGGTTGGTGGCGACCCGGGCAAAAACGGCCCGGCTCCGCCGGAATTGGACTGGGATTTGTGGCTCGGCCCGGCGCGCTGGGTTCCATACAATCCGGAGCGCGTGCATTTCAATTTCCGGTGGTTCCTGGATTTCGGCGGCGGCAACATCCGCGACCGCGGCGCGCACGTGCTGAGCGTGGTGCTGTGGTGTCTCGATCTCGATCACCAGGGCCCGGTCCGGGTTACGGCCACGGGCAATCCGCCGCCACATGGGCTCTGGGACTGCCCGACCTCGATGGAAGTCACGTACGAGTTCAAGGAGCCGGAGCTCACGGTGGTTTGGGCCCAGCCGGGGGTGAAACCCGTCGAGGCGGGCTTTGGCGCCATGTACTACGGCACCAACGACAGCCTGCTCGTGACCGGCGGGGATGGCGGTTGCGGCACTGAGGACAAGGCCATGAATTACACCCCGCCGTCTGACGGGGTGACACCATTCAAGAGTCCTGGGCACCGCGAGAACTGGCTCGAATGCATCCGCACCCGCGAGAAACCGCTCATGAATATCGAAGCGGCGCACCGCGTCGCCTCGATGTGCGTCCTGGGCAACATCTCATATCGCTTGCGGCGTCCCCTCGAGTGGGACCCGGTGAACGAGCGAGTAGTCGGAGACGAACAGGCCAACTTGATGCTCAGCAATCCGGGACGCGGGCCGTTTCATGTGTAGGGACTCGGGTCTCCGGGTTCGGGTACAGAGTTGACGCGATAAGTTGCCGAAGGAGTGTGTCATTATGTGGGTACATTTATCAGGAATTTCAGTGAGTACTCGACAGGTCGTCAGAGCATTTCCCCCATTAACTGAGTCTCCGTCGAACACCTTTACAATTCGAAACGCAAAACCCGAGACCCGAGACCCGAGACCCGAGACCCGAAACCCGGGTTGGCAAATGCTCACACTGCTACTGACAATTATGGTCGCTCGTATCGCATATAGTGACCCCGCGCAGGACCTCGTCGCCGCAATTCAGGACCCATCACCTGAAGTCCGGGCTACGGCTTGGCAGCACGCAGACCGTGCCGGGGCCGCCGCGATTGTCCCACTGTCTGATCTCGTCGCGTCCGCGGAGCCCGAAATCGCGTTGGCGGCGGAGAGAGCGTTGGAAACGATTGTCCATTCAGCGGGGCGGCCGGACGCGGCCGCCGAACGCCCGGCCGTGGCGGCTGGATTAGTTGAGCTGGTAGATGGTAAGTATCCGGAGCCGTTGCGTCGGGTAGGGGTGCGACTCAGTGCGGATATCGCCACCGATGCTGAGGTACCGGCGATCGCGGCGCTACTGAACGAACCGGCGCTGGCGGAAGACGCGTGCATGTCCTTGGACCGAATCCCCGGAGACGCATCTACCCAGGCGTTGATTGCCAGTCTCGCCACTGCACCGGACGAGGTCAAGATACGCGTTGCCACGATCCTGGCGCACAAGAATGCCTCAAATGCCATTCCTGCGCTCGCGCAGTTGGCGCAGAACGGTCAACGCGAGGTCGGGTGGGTGAGCCTCGAAGCCCTGGCCCGGCTTGGCGTGCCGCCGGACCAGGTCTTTCCGCGGAGTCGGTCTACCAGCGCGGAGGACAAATCACGCTATACAAACGCCATGGTCCAGGCGGCTGCAGTTCTTGCGACGCGAGGGGAGCGCGACGCCGCGGAACGGCTCTACACAACCGTGGCATCCTTCTACACGGCGTCGAATCAGGCCTGCGCGGCGTTGGTTGGCTTGGCAGAATTGCAATCGCCGAAATTGATCGCCCACGCGATTACCCAGCTTGACGCGGAGGGTGTCCACGACGTGGCCGAGATGACATTAGCCCAGGTCCAAGTGGGCGAGGTCGAAAAAGATCTCGCCGCCACGTACACGCTCACGAACGGCGCAAAACGCGCGGCCATTCTCCGTATCCTCTCGCGCCGCAACGCCTCTCAACTCCAAGTTTTCATTGAACGCGGCCGCCACGATACAAGCCCGGAAGCGCGGGTGACGGCGTATCAGCTATCCGGATTGCCGCCGTCCGAGGATGACCTCCTGCTGGTCGCGGTCAACGGTTCCCGCTGGGCCCGTATGCCAGCGCTCGAATCGTATCTGAAATTGGCGGCGGCGAAGATTGACGCGGGCGACGCCACCGGCGCCAGGAAGTCCTTCGAAAACGTGCTGCGCGGGGATTT
Organism: Candidatus Hydrogenedentota bacterium; assembly: GCA_016209895.1. Lineage (GTDB taxonomy): Bacteria > Hydrogenedentota > Hydrogenedentia > Hydrogenedentales > SLHB01 > JACQVH01. The sequence continues at coordinate 47,843 of JACQVH010000232.1, forward strand.
CATCTACATCTACAAGGCCCAGGCGCTGGCGGGGTTGGAACGTGTTGCTACTGTGGAATTATTACCACTGGTAACCCCTCTGATGGAAGATCCTGATCTGGCGGCGCCGGCCGGACGAGCGGCGGTGGCCATTTATGCCTCGCTGCCGGACAAAGAGCAGGCCGAGAGCCGCATTACGACCATTGCCGACAGTACCTCGCGTCCGGAAGTAATGGCCGCTGCGACAGAGCATTTACGCGCCCTTGGAGCCGACACGCGTGCCATTGCGCAGCGCCGCGGATTCATCACGGACTGGAAGCTGCTCGGGCCGTTCCCGAACCCGGACAACAGCGCCTTTCGCAAGCCCTTCTTTGATGAATCGCGCGCCGATCAACTCGACAATATCGAGTTCGAAGGTAAAGCCTACACCTGGAAGCTGTTCAATGCCGACAACTTGCCTGCCGTAGTCAATCTCAAAAGCCAGTTTGATCCGAATAACCGGGTAGCCGCCTACGGCTACGCGGAGATTTCGACGGACCGCGAGGCGCCGGTCGTCTTCTTGCTGGGCAGCGACGACGGGTGCGAATTTTGGCTCAACTGGAAGAAACTCCACGAATCCGGCGGCTCGCGGAACCTGGTCGTGGACGGCGAGCGCGTCG
>JACQVH010000233.1 GCA_016209895.1 Candidatus Hydrogenedentota bacterium
ACGAATTGAAATTCAGGTAGAACTTCGGGTTAACCACAAAGACACGAATCCCGCGCCACGCGGGACACGAAGAAGAGCCCATCGTAACATATTTATTTTAAGGATCTTACATACGGAATCTTCGCAAGAAAACGAGATTCCGACAGATAGTAGTACAAAGAGAACCGCAGGATTACGGATTTCGGTTGGAGGATGGGGAACCACGAAGAACACGGGGATGCAGAGGAATGCGGAATGGGCCGAACGCGGAGTGCGGAGTGCGGTGTGCGGAACAAAGGTCTGGGGAGGTCGAGGACGGCAATGACCCAAAGTGACCAGAAGGACTAGAAGGACACCAAGGGCGGCAAGGATAGCAGGGACACTGGGGCAAGGCGGGGCTGGGTTGGGTGGGTAATTGGGAATGGTGATGTATTCATGCGCACACATTCGCCTCGAATTCGCGTTGACGCTACTGAATGCTCGGGCTATACTCGTGTTACGGTACTTCGTCAAGGCAGATCGCCGCCTTCGACGCAAGCTACGCCCGCTTTGGGGAATTACTTTTATGGAGCATCGGGCCTAAATGCCGCGTATCTTTGACAATATCGCCGTTGGCCTCTTACCAGCGTTGGAGCAAACGCTTTCGACTTCCAGTCGAGCAGACTTTTGTGTTGGCTACTTCAATCTTCGGGGCTGGAAGACCATTGACTCCGTAGTCGCGCAATGGCCCGGCGGTACGGGCAGCCAGTGCCGCCTCTTAGTCGGGATGCAAAGGCTGCCCCAGGACGAGTTGCGCCACGCGTACAGCCTAAGACCATCCGAGGACGAAATCAGCAACCAGGCCGTGATCCGGCTAAAACGAGGGCTCGCGCAAGAGTTCCGGAATCAGCTCACCTTTGGCGCGCCGACCGACGAGGACGAAGCCGGGTTGCGCCGCTTGGCGGCCCAGCTCGAAGCAGGACAACTTGTTGTAAAACTCTTTGTGCGTCATCCGCTCCACGCGAAACTGTACCTCTGTTTCCGCTCCGATCCGGATAGCCCGCGAGTGGGCTACCTTGGGTCTAGCAACCTCACTCTTGCCGGACTTAAACAGCAGGGTGAACTTAACGTTGACGTGCTCGATCATGACGCCACCCAGAAGCTGGCACGTTGGTTTGAAGACCGTTGGAACGACCACTGGTGCGTAGATATTACGAAGGAGCTCGTTCAGGTCATCAACGAAAGCTGGGCGCGGCCGGACACCCTCCCGCCCTATTGGATTTACATCAAGATGGCATATCACTTAGCCGAGGAAGCCCGGGCCGGCCTCTCTGAATTTTCGATACCGGCCGAACTTCGGGAGAAGCTGCTTGAGTTTCAGTCTGCAGCCGTTCGCATTGCGGCCCGTCATCTCGAAAAACGCGGCGGCGTCATCCTTGGCGATGTAGTGGGACTTGGAAAAACGCTTATGGCTACCGCGCTCGCCCGCGTGTTTCAGGACCCACCCCATTCGCTTGAGTCGCTCATTATCTCCCCCAAGAACCTTGTCGGAATGTGGGAGACCTACGTCCATAATTACCGCCTAGTTGCGCGCGTAGTCTCGTTATCACAGGTCCAGTCAGCGCTTCCGGAGCTTCGCCGGTATCGGATTGTCATCATTGATGAAAGCCACAATTTGCGAAACCGCGAAGGCCGCCGCTGGGCGGCAATCCGCGATTACATCGCCCGCAATGCCAGCCGGTGCATTCTTCTGTCCGCTACGCCCTACAACAAAACTTATCTCGACCTTGCCAATCAAATCCGATTGTTCCTGACCCCTGATGACACGCTCGGCATTCGCCCCGAAGAATACATCCGTCGCGACTGTGATGGGCGGGTAGATGAATTCACACGCCGTCACCAGTGCGCAGTGAATTGCCTTGCCGCCTTTGAAAAAAGCGGCCACCCTGACGACTGGCGCGAACTCATGCGTCTGTTCATGGTCCGCCGCACACGCAGTTTTGTCGAGCGCAACTACGCTTACACGGAATGTCCGGATTGCTCGACCGTTCTGTTTGCCACCCACGATGCCTGCACTCAATGTGGGCGCGCCAAAGACTCCGGCGACCGGCGGTTTCTGTTCCTTGAAGGCGGGGGCCGTTTCTACTTCCCCAAGCGCGAGCCGAAAAAGCTTACGTTTCGTATTCGCGATGACGACCCGAACGACCAATACGCGCGTCTCTACTCGGACAAAGTCGTGGACATCATTCGCGGCCTTCACCTTCCGCGGTATGGCCTAGCCAACTATCTCCGGGGCTCTTTGGATATGCCTCCGACCCCTTACGAAGCCGAGGTCATCGTCAATCTCTCCCGGGCTGGAAAGCGCCTCAGAGGTTTTTGCCGCATCAATCTTTTCAAACGGCTCGAGAGCAGCGGCCACGCGTTCTTGCTCTCGGTGCGAAGGCATATTTTACGAAACTTCATCTATCTGCACGCACTCGACAACGGATTGCCTCTTCCCATCGGCACCCAGGATTCGGCGCTCTTCGATACACGTAACGAGGATGCCGATCCCGATGTTTCAACTACAACGAAGCTTTTCGAGGAGAGCGGCGAGAATTCCGGAATCGGTTCCTACATTTCGGCAGCGGACTTACCGGGATTCGCACGAGAGGCCGCGACCGCGTACCGGATATTGCGCGAGCAATACGCCAATCAATTCGACTGGCTTGAGCCGCGCCTTTTCGAGGACCATTTGGCGGAGCATCTCCGGGAAGACGCGGAGCGTCTTTTCGGCATAGTGCGAATCGCGAGCGACTGGAACCCGGCCCAAGACGCCAAGCTGTCCGAACTCGAGAAACTCCTGAAAAAGGAACGTCCCAACGAAAAGGTGTTGGTATTCTCTCAGTTCGCCGACACGGTCAGATACCTTGCCGATCAACTCTGCGGCCGTGGGATATCCCGCCTGGCTGCAGTCACTGGCGGTACTGGCGATCCTGCCGCCTATGCCGGTCGCTTCAGCCCCGAAAGCAACATGATGAGGGACAAAGTCAGCCTCGATGACGAACTGCGTGTTCTCATCGCGACTGACGTGCTCAGTGAGGGCCAAAACCTCCAGGACGGCGCGATTATCGTCAATTACGACCTGCCCTGGGCCATCATCCGCCTTATCCAGCGCGCCGGGCGCGTGGACCGTATTGGACAACACGCCGAGGAGATTCTCTGCTACTCCTTCCTGCCCGCCGAGGGCGTCGAACGGCTCATCCAGCTTCGTTCCCGCGTCACCCAACGGCTCCGTGAGAACGCCGAGGTTGTGGGCACAGACGAGACATTTTTCGAGGACGAACGTCACGAGACCATCATACGCGACCTCTTTACCGAGAAGTCCGGCATACTCGACGATCCCGAAGACAACGAGGTGGACCTTTCATCGCTCGCCTACCAGATATGGAAGAATGCTACCGACGCTGACCCGTCACTCAAGAAGTCCATTCCGGACTTACCCAATGTCGTCTTCTCCACGAAACCGCTTTCCGCCGTTCCTGCAAAGCCTGACGCGCCAGACAGCGCCAAACCCGGCCCCGGTGTCATGCTGTATGTTCGCACCGGCGACGGTAACGATGCATTGGCCTGGGTAGACGAGAACGGCCGGACCGTCACCGAGAGCCAGCACGAGATTCTCCGCGTCGCCGCGTGCGAACCCAACACGCCCGCGCTACCCCGTCTCGACAAGCACCATGATCTCGTCCGCCAGGCCGTCGCCGGAATAGCCGTCGAGCATATGACCACGGGCGGGCAGCTTGGCCGCCCCAGCAGCGCTCGCCGCCGCGTCTACGAACGCCTCAAGGATTACGCCGCCCGCGTGAAAGACACGCTTTTCGATATCAAACCCCTGCACCAGGCCATCGACGCGATATATGAGTTGCCATTCACGGAATCCGCCAAAGACCTTCTCAATCGAGAACTCCGATCGGGCATATCGGATGAGAAGCTGGTCGAGTTAGTGCTTTCCCTTCATGAAGAAGACCGTCTCTGTGTGCCCAAAGACGACGCAGAAGCCGGAGAGCCGCAAATAATCTGTAGCCTTGGGATACGAGAGGGCTAGACATGCCATTCGACTTTGCACGTGCGCGCCCTCTTCTTCAAGACTTCAAGCTCAGGCAACTCTTCGTGGAGGAACTCGGCTGGGAGCCTTCCCGCCAGCAAATGGACATGGCCGTAGGTGAACAGTCTTTTCTGCTTACGAGTGTTGCCGAAAAGAAACGCATGGTTGTCTGGCAGTGTGAAAGCAAGGATGGCCAGCTTCCCGACCACGGCACCCGCCTTAAGCTGGATCGGCAAGTGACTCAGACCACGTTCGAGCACCTTCTTGTTTTTGTGACCCGCGACCGTGCCCGTCAGTCCTGGGTGTGGGTACGCCGCGAACCCGGCCGCCCGGTCAGTGCCCGCACCCACGAGTATCTTCGAGGCCAGCCAGGAGATTCGCTCCTCCAGAAACTTCAACACCTTTTCGTTTCCCTGGATGAGGAGGAAGCCGGGCTTTCCGTTGCGGAGATGGCGGCCCGTGCCCGCGCAGCATTCAACATTGACCGTGTCGTCAAGCGGTTCTATGAGCAGTTCCGCAAAGAACACGCCGCGTTTCTCAAGTTCATCGAAGGCATTCCGGACACGGCCGACCACGAGTGGTACGCGTCGGTCATGCTCAACCGGTTGATGTTCGTGTACTTCGTTCAACGCAAAGGCTTCCTGGACGGCGACCCGAACTACCTGCGCAATCGCCTTCAACACATGCGCAAGGAACACGGCAAGGACAAGTTCTACTCGTTCTACCGCTACTTTCTACTCCGGCTTTTCCACGAGGGGCTGGGCGGCCGCGAACGCTCCCCCGAACTCGATAAACTCCTCGGCAAAATCCCCTACCTTAACGGGGGAATCTTCGACATCCACGAATTGGAACGACCGGAACGCTACGGCAAGGACATCCAAATCCCCGACAGTGCCTTCCAACGCATTTTCGATTTCTTCGATCAGTGGAACTGGCACCTGGACGACCGGCCGCTCCGCGCCGACAACGAAATCAACCCCGACGTGCTCGGCTACATCTACGAAAAGTACATCAACCAGAAGCAGATGGGCGCGTACTACACGAAGGAAGACATTACCGAATACATCAGCAAAAACACCGTCATACCCTTCCTCTTTGACGCCGCACGCGCCAGGTGCAAGGTCGCGTTCGAGAATCCGGGAGGCCCCACCGTCTGGGACCTTCTAAAGAATGACCCGGACCGCTACATTTATCCCGCCGTTCGCCACGGCGCGGACTTGCCCTTGCCGCCGGAGGTCGAAAACGGCGTCAATTCGCCCACGCTTCACCAGCCTGTCGGCGAGGGACCCATCCTCACACTCGAACTGCGCAAAGAATGGAACAAACCGGCGCCCGCGGAATACGCGCTGCCTACCGAAATCTGGCGGGAGGTTGTGGCCCGGCGGCAGCGATATGAGGAGATTAAGAAGCGCCTTGCAGGAAGCAGTGTGTCGCAGACGTCCTCGTCTGCGCATTCGAGAACAGCAGACAGGATGTCTGCTACACCAGAGCCGGCAGACGAGACGTCTGCCACAGCACGGTACTTTGTGTTCAAGCCGTTCGACAAACGGGTCGAAGTGGAGAAAACGCAGCGCCGATTGCCTCACTGGCATCAGCCCGGCGTTACGTATTTCGTCACGTGGCGTCTGTTCGATGCGGTTTCACAACAGCAACTCGCGGTCTGGACTCATGAGCGGAACCAGTGGCTTGCACACCATCCGAAACCGTGGACTCCACAGGAGGAAGCGGAGTATTGGAGCAATTTTCAGAAACGGCAAGAAGAGTACCTTGATAATGGATACGGCGAGTGCATTCTGGCCCGACCGGATGTCGGGCCTATCGTCGCGGAAGCGTTGACACATTTTGATGACGACCGCTATGATCTCGGTCCCTTCATAGTCATGCCGAATCACGTGCACGTCCTTGTGGCCCCGCGTGATGAGCACAGCCTGTCTGATGTCCTTCAAGCCTGGAAGGGATATACGGCGAAACAAATCAATCGCACTCTGGGGCGGTCGGGAACGATGTGGTGGGACGAATCGTTCGATCATATCGTTCGCTCTTTTGATGACTACGAACGATTCGCGCGGTATATCCAAACCAACCCGAAAAAGGCGGGATTGCAGGCAGGCGTCGCAATCTACGGACGTGGCGCCAAAGTATGGGTTCAGGCGCTGCCGGTGTCGCAGACGGCCCCTTCTGCGGGATCAAATACAGCCATCAAGATGTCCGGTACACAAGGGTCGGCAGACGGGACGTCTACCACACATGGAGTGACAGACAGGCCGGCAGACGAGACGTCTGCCACACCAACAGACATTAACGACCTCATTACACTGAATCTGGACATTCGGCAATTTGCGCAGGACGTGATTGAAACTTGCGAAGGGCCGGAACTGTTACGGGCGTTTTGGCATGCCATCGAGAAAGTCACCATCCTTGACCCTACGTGTGGCTCCGGGGCCTTCCTTTTCGCCGCGCTCGACACCCTCGAACCCCTCTACGAGGCAATTCTTGACCGTATGGAAGCTTTTTTGCAGGACGAGGCGGCCAAACTCGTGTCGCAGACGTCCTCGTCTGCGCGACTAAAAGGCGGCAGACAGGATGTCTGCCACACGTCACACGGTTATCCCTTGCTCCCTCACAGGAAGTATGAGGACTTTTCCAACATCCTGGAACACGTCGCTGAACACCCTAGCCGGAAATATTTCGTGTATAAGAGCATCATCCTTAACAACCTCTTCGGCGTGGACATCATGGAAGAGGCTGTCGAAATCTGTAAACTCCGCCTCTTCCTCAAACTCGCAGCGCAGGTGGAGCCGGACACTACGAAGCCCAACTATGGCATCGAGCCATTGCCGGACATTGATTTCAATATCCGCGCCGGAAACACCCTGGTCGGCTTCACTTCGATGGACGAAATCCGCCGAGTGCTTGGCGATGACTTGGTGAAGAAACTCGAACTGCCCGCCATCGAGGAAAAGGCCGCAGAGGCGAACCGTCAATTCCGGTTGTTCCGCGAAATGCAGACCGAGCGCGGCATGGACGCGAAGGAATTCACCAACGCGAAACACAAGCTCCGCGACCGTCTCAAAGCCCTGGAACACGAACTCAACCGCTTCAAGGCCACGGACTATGGGTTCAAGCCAGGTAAGAACGATCACCTTGATCAATGGGTCAAATCCCACCAGCCCTTCCACTGGTTCATTGACTTCTACGG
>JACQVH010000247.1 GCA_016209895.1 Candidatus Hydrogenedentota bacterium
GCAATGAGCAATGAGCAATGAGCAATGAGCAATGAGCAATGAGCAATGAGCAATGAGAAACGGGAAACCGGAAATCTCGAGCTAACAACAAACGGGTGGAGAAATTGTTAAGTTCCGACATAATGATGAACGCCCGATAGCGGGCGTGAAGGGGCGTGAGGGTGCGGCTGAGTAGGCGCCAGTTCTTGGTCGGAGCGGCGGCAGCCGCAGCGTGGGGGTGCCGTACGACCTCGACGGCGGTCGTTTCGCCGTCGCTCGTGTGGGGCCGACCGGGCATGCAGAACGGAGCGTTCCGTCGTCCGCGCGGGATCGGGGTGAAGGAACGAGAGGTTTTCGTCATTGACCGTACCGGACGCATCCAAGTCTTCACGGAAGACGGGGCGTTTCTGCGCAGTTGGTCCACGCCCGCAAGTGACAACGGGACGCCGACGAGCATCAGTTTTGACCGCAGCGGCAACGTGCTCGTACCCGACACGCATTACAGCCATATTCTTGAATACTCGCCGCAAGGCGAAATGTTGAGACACTGGGGCGCGTACGGAACCGGCCCGGAGCAGTTCATTTATCCGACGAGCATCGTGCAGGTCCCGGACGGCACGTACTATATTTCGGAATACGGCCTCGAGGCGGAGCGCGTGCACGTGTTCGACACGGAGCGTCGCTTTGCGCGCCAGTGGGGCGAACAAGGGGCCGGTCCCGGTCACTTCTCGCGCGCCATGGCCATTGACTTCCGCGACGACAAGGTGTACGTGGCGGATACGGGCAACCACCGGATTCAATACTTCGATTTACAGGGCGAGTTTCGCGGGATCATCGGTGGCGCCGGGACGGACCCAGGCCGCCTCAGCTATCCTTATGACATGTGCGTCGGTCCACAAGGTTACGTCTTTGCCTGCGAATATGGCAATAATCGCGTCTCGATCTTTGCCGCGGACGGGACGATTGTGGCCTGTTTTGGGCGCGCCGGACGCAAGCCGGGCGAATTTGGCGGTCCGCGCGGCATTGCGGTTTCCGACCGCGGCTCGGTATTCGTGGCGGACACGGAGAACGACCGGGTGCAGCGGTTTGAACTGGAGCGGTTGACGTGAGCCTCAGCCTTTTTCCCCGCTTCGTGTTTCCATGGGCGCTGATGCTGCTGGCGCTGGTCCCCTGGAGCATCTGGCTCGGCGCCCACATCCGCTCCCTTTCATCCGCGCGCAAATGGACGGCGATCGTTACGCGGGTGATCATCCTCCTGTGTCTGATCGGCGCGCTGGCGGGGGCAGAACTGGTGCGGCGCAACGATAAGCTCGCTGTTTTCTTCCTACTGGACCACTCGAACAGTGTGCCGGAATCAGTGCGATTGGCGGCGGCCCAAGCCGTCCGCAATGCGTGCGACCAATATATGACTTACCGAGACGAGGCCGGCGTCATTGTGTTCGGCGAGGAGTCGAGCATCGAAACCAGTGTCGTACCCTCCCTGGACCTCGGCGAAATCCAATCCTTTGTCGGTGGTGAACAGACCGACTTGGCGGGGGCCATCCGTTTGGCGTTGGCGGCCTTTCCGCAAGGATATATGAAGCGGATGGTGGTTTTTTCGGACGGTAACGAGACGCGGGGCGCGGCACTCGAGGAAGTCAAGATCGCCCAGGCGGCCGGCGTCGGCGTGGACGTGATACCGCTAAACATCGGCGCGGTCCAGGAAATCAAGATCAAGGAAGTGAGCGCCCCGAACCGCGTGAATGCCGGCGAGCCGTTTCAGTTGCGCGTGGTGGCGACCGCCGAACAGGATTGCGAGGCCACGCTGCGCGTGTACCAAACGGTGCAGGGCAAGAAATACCTGATGAAGCCCACGACGGTGACGCTGCAAAAGGGCGACAACGCGTTTTTGCTGCCGCAGGAATTATCGTCGGGGGGCTTCTACGAATACGAGGTCACGGCGGAATCGTCGGCCGACACCGTGCTGGCCAACAACGAGGGCCGGGCATTTACGGTGATTCAGGGGGAGCCACGAGTATTGTACGTTGAAGCTGACCCGGAACACAGTACCACGCTGGGGCCGGCGCTCGAAGCGGAAGGGCTGAACGTAGTGCAGGCGCACCTCGGAAACGTGCCCGCGTCGCTGTCGGATTTGCAGAATTTCAATTCGGTCGTCTTGAGCGACGTCAGCAGTACGGACTTGACCAGCGACCAATTGAAAGCGTTCGAGGCGATGGTGCGGGACTTGGGAATCGGCTTAGTAATGATCGGCGGGCCGAACAGCTACGGCGCGGGCGGATATCTCGATACCCCTGTCGAGCGAGCGTTGCCGCTTTCGATGGACATCAAACAGCGCAAGGTGCTGCCGCGCGGGGCATTAGTGCTCATCCTGCACACCTGCGAAATTCCCGACGGCAACGCGTGGGCTCGCGAGATTGGCTTGGCGGCTTTGAACGTGCTGTCGTCGCAGGACCTGATGGGCGCGCTCGGATACCTTTGGAACCAAGGCCAAGGCGAGGGCTGGTTCTATGAACTGCAACCTGTCGGCGACAAGGGCATGATGCGGAGCGTGCTGAGCGGAGCACAGCCGGGCGACATGCCGGACGTGGCGACCACGCTGCAGAAAGCGTATGACGCGTTAAAGAACGCGGACGCGGCCGTGAAACGCGTGGTGATCATTTCCGACGGAGACCCGGCGCGGCCTTCCGGCGGACTGCTTTCGAAACTCGCCGACGCCAAGATCGCCGTCAGCACGGTCTGTATCGCGCCGCACAGCGCGAATGACGAGGACATGCTGAAGTGGGTCGCGCAACAGACCGGCGGCAATTACTATCTGGTCACCGATCCTCGAAGCCTGCCGCAGATATTCACGAAAGAAGCGGCAGTCGTGAAGAAAGGCGTGCTGGTCGAGGAAGAATTCACACCGCGGGTGATGCATGATTCCGAACTATTAACCGGTCTGTTGGAGGACGGCCTGCCGATGCTGCGGGGCTACGTGGTGACGACGCCAAAGGAAAACGCGACCGTGCCGCTCATTTCGCACGAAGACGATCCGGTGCTGGCACATTGGCGCTACGGTCTGGGAAAGTCGGTTGCGTTCACCAGCGACGTGACCAGCCGCTGGGCGGCGGATTGGCTGAACTGGCCCGGCTTCAACCGTTTTTGGGCGCAGGCCGTACGGTGGAGTATGCGTGAGGTCAGCCCGTCCAACTTCCGCGTCGAGACCTCGATCCAGGACGGCAAGGGACACGTGCAGATTGATGCCGTGGACGAGCAGGGGAAGTTCGTGAACTTTCTGCAGCCGCGCGGCGTGGTCATCGGACCGGGACCGGACTTCAAGCGTCAGGACATCGAGTTGACGCAGACCGGACCCGGAATTTATGAGGCGCCGTTTCCGGTGGACCAGCGCGGCGTCTACATGTTGAATCTGACCTACACGAATGAAGACGGATCGCAAGGTATGATTCCGGCAGGCTTGGCGCTGAGCTACTCGCGTGAGTATGAGTACAACACGACGAATCGAGGACTGCTCGAACAACTCGCCGCCTATGGTGGAGGGAAGATTCGCTCTACCGGAGAGAATCCGTTCGAACATAATTTGGCGACCGCGGCCAGCATTACGCCGATCTGGCATTGGCTCGTCGCATTGGCGGCGTGCCTCTTTCCATTCGAGATTTTCGTGCGGCGCGTCGTGGTAGATTTCCGCGCCATTTACGTTTGGTTCGTCGCAGGGCTGAAGAAGATTCCCGGTCTGGGGCGCATGGTGCCGATGCCCACACTGCGCCCGGCACCGGTAACGGGGACGTACGCTACGGCGGGCCCGGCGCGCGAATTCGTATTTACGCCCGGCGGGTTTCGGGTTTCCTCGGAGGGGGGAGCCCAACCGTTCGGCCCGCCCGGAACCACGCCCGAAGTCTTGCCGGGGGATTTGGTGATTGAATCCCCCGCGCAGAAAAGCGTCGCCCATTCTGAATATACGCGACAGTTATTGGCGGCCAAGAAGCGCGCGCTCGAGCGCGAATCGCCGAAACGAGGTCCGGATTCCGATGAGAACAAGGAGAAACCGTGATGGACGTGCACCAGACTGCGGAAGAATTTCGACAAGATTTCGCCCGGCTGCGAGCGGAAGTGGGAAAGGTCATTGTCGGCGCCGAGAATGTGATTGACGGGGTGCTGACGTGTCTGTTCGCGGGCGGGCACTGCCTGCTCGAAGGCGTGCCTGGTTTGGGCAAGACTATGCTGGTGCGCACGCTGAGCGAGGCGCTCGATTTGCACTTCTCGCGCATCCAGTTCACGCCCGACCTGATGCCCGCCGACATCATCGGCACCAACATGATCGTCGAGGACGAAACCGGCAACCGCGAGTTCCGTTTCCGGCCCGGGCCGATCATTGCGAACATCGTGCTGGCCGACGAGATCAATCGCGCCACGCCGAAGACGCAGTCCGCGTCGCTCGAAGCGATGCAGGAACACACGGTGTCAGTGGCGCGGACGGTCCACAAGCTGGAAGAGCCGTTCTTCGTGATGGCCACGCAGAACCCCATCGAGATGGAGGGGACGTATCCGCTCCCGGAGGCGCAGTTGGACCGGTTCTTCTTCAAGCTGCTCGTGGACTATCCGTCCCAGGGCGACCTGATGGCGATCCTCGACCGCACTACGAAACGCGAGATGCCGCGCGGCGAGAAGGTGATGGACGGCACGACAATCAATCACTGGCAGGGATTCGTGCGCGATGTTCCGGTCGCGCCGCAGGTAACGGACTACGCCGTGCGGCTCGTAATGGCAACACAGCCGGGCAGCGGGTTTGTGACGGAGATGGTGCGCAAGTACGTACGGTTCGGCTCGAGCCCCCGCGGCGCGCAGGCGTTGTTGCTAAGCGGCAAGGTGCAGGCGCTGCGGGCGGGGCGTTTCAACGTCAGTTTCGAGGATATCCGCCAGACCGCGTTGGCCGCGCTGCGGCACCGCGTGCTGCTGAATTTTGAAGCCCAAGCCGATGGCATCATGACGGATCAAATCGTAGCGGACGTGCTCGCCAGCATCGAGACTACGGCGAAGGTGGCCTGATGTTGACGGAAGCCGCAGCTCGAAACACGTTGCTGGACCCGGAATTTCTGCTCAAGCTCGAACGGCTGGCCATTGCCGCCAAGCGCGTGCAACTCGGCGTGACCAAAGGTGAGCGCAAAAGCAAACGGAAGGGCAGCAGCGTCGAGTTCGCGGACTATCGGGACTACGTGCAGGGCGACGACTTGCGGCACGTGGACTGGAACATCGTCGGCCGGCTGAACGCGCTCTATCTGAAACTCTTCCAGGAACAGGAAGACCTCACGGTGCATCTCCTGATTGATTCGAGCCGGTCCATGTCGTTTGGGAATCCGCCGAAGATTTCGTTTGCGTGCAAGCTGGCCGCCGCCATCGGATACATCGGACTGATCGGCTACGACCGCGTCTCCGCCGAATCGTTCAATTCGGCCGGCACGCAGTCGCTGCGCCCGTGCCGAGGGCGAATATCGGCGGGAAAACTTTTCGCATTTCTGAGCGCGATTAAGGCCCAGGGCGACACGCACCTCGAAGAGGCCTGCCGCTCGTATCTGCTGCGGAACCGGTCCAAGGGCGTCATCATTCTTATCTCGGACTTTTTCGACCAAGACGGTTTCGTGGAATGCCTGCGGCGGTTGGCGCAGGCGAATTGCGACCTATATGTCGTGCACGTACTCTCACCGGAAGAGATCGACCCGCCGATGTCCGGCGATCTAAAACTGATTGACTGTGAGATCAAGGCCTTTACCGAAGTCTCGGTCAGCCGCACTCTGCTGAAGCGCTACAAGTCCAATCTGGGAGGTTTTTGCGAGGAAATCCGCCGGGCCTGTCTGGCGCGGGGGATCGGCTACGTGTTTACTTCGAGCGCCGCGCCGGTCGAGCGGCTGACACTCGAAGTGCTGCGGAAAGGCGGCCTGGTCCGATGAGCTATCTTCAGGCGCCGTTCCAATCGCTCGGCAATTTCATCAGTGCCAGCTTTTTGACGCCGATCTTTCTGTGGTTCTTGACGTTGATCCCGGTCGTGGTGCTCTTGTACTTGCTCAAGTTGCGGCGCACGGAAGTCCTGATCTCCTCCACGCTACTTTGGCGAAAGAGCCTCCAGGATTTGACGGCGAACGCGCCGTTTCAGCGCCTGCGGAAGAATCTCCTGCTCTTCTTACAGATATTGGTGCTGTTGCTCCTGGCCTGCGGTTTGGGTCGGCCTTTCATTAAAGCCGAAGGGCTCGCGGGCGCTAATCTCTGCTTGTTGATTGACCGTTCAGCGAGCATGCAGACGAAGGAAGGGACGCAGACGCGGCTAGACACTGCTAAACAACAGGCGCTGGAAATGATTAACAGCATGCGCGGCGGGGACAAGATGATGCTTGTGCCGTTCGGCGCGAAATCGGAGGTGTTGTGCGAATTGACGGACGACCGCGTGCGCTTGCGCCAAGCTGTTAACGCGATCAGCGCCGCCGATACCGGCACCAAGATTCGAGACGCCGTCTCGGTGGCCCGCTCTCTCAAACTCAGCGTACCGGACCTCACCGTCGTCATCATTAGCGACGGACGGATTGCCGACCTTGATGAATTGGGTCGGCGGGACCTGGAGGTAAATTTTCTACAAGTCGGGGAAAGTGCGAACAACGCCGGAATTACGGCGTTCAGCTTGCGTGAACCGCAAGAAGGTCGCGGGGAACGGCAGAGTTTCGTGCTGGTGCACAACGAGAATTCGGAACCGCTCAAAACGACATTGACACTTTACTTTGACGAAGACGTGCTCGCCGTCGAGGAAGTCGCGGCCCCGCCCGGCGGAGACCGGGAGGTCGTGTTTGCGCATCCGAGCCTGGATGAAGGCGTATTGCGGGCGGAACTTGACCATGACGACGCGCTGCCCGCGGATAACAGGGCATGGCTGGCGGTTCGACCTTCGGCTTCCTTGAAGGTACTGCTGGTGGCAGAAGGCGGAGCGACCGGTGCATACTTTCTCCAGCGCGTGCTGGCCCTGGACAGCCGAGTCGAGCTCAGCACCCTCGCCCCGGCAAGCTACGTCGAGACGGGCGGATATGATCTGACCATCTTTGACGGTTTCGCTCCGCCTACGTTGCCTTTGGGCAGCCAAGTGTACATTAACGTCGCGCCGCCGCTGCCGGGCGTGCGTTTCGAGGGAACGTTCGATAATCCGCCGGTAGTCTCGAAGGACCCCGAGCATTTCCTGATGCGCTTCTTGAACCCGGCGAATCTCGGCATCACGAAAGCGCAGAAACTAATCGCGCCGCCGGACAGCCGGGCGCTGATCTCGACGACCGGCGGACCACTGGTGGCGGATGTGTCGCGCGGTGGACAGCAGATTGCGGTGATCGCGTTCGACCTCGCGGACTCGAACTGGCCGCTGCACCTTTCGTTCCCGCTGTTCGTACAAAACCTCTTGGCGTGGATACCACGCGGAGCCATGGCACAGGAGTCATCCATCCCGGCCGGGAGTGCGCTGACCATCATGCCCGACCCGGAACATACCGACGCGACGGTAACTTTGCCGGACGGAACGAAACAGTCCGTGGCGCTGAGTCCGCTGCGTCCCACGTTCTTCGGCGCAACGGAGAGGGCCGGCGTCTATACCGTTACCCGGTCCGCGAAGGAACCGGGAGCGGCCGGAGAGTCGTTTGCCTATGCGGTCAATCTGGCGGACCGGAACGAGTCGTCCGTCACTCCGGCATCCAACCTGACCTTAGGTCGCGGAGAAGTGCAAGGACAGCGCGGGACGATCAAACAGAACCGGGAACTGTGGCGGTGGCTGGTACTGATCGCAGTGCTGATTCTGACTCTGGAGTGGTGGGTGTATAGTCGAAGGGCGTGGGTGTGAAGTGTGAAGTGTGAAGTATGAAGTATGAAGTGGGAGAGGCTGGGAGGTTGAAGATGCGGCGAGCGTTGCGGGGCGCGATTCTCTGGCTGGTTCTCTTATCTCCGAGCGTTATGGCGGCGGTCGAAGAGGAGGCCTTGCCCGACGGCGAGATCATGCTGAACCTCGAGGTCAACTACGGTTCGGCGTATCGGGCCGGCTCCTGGGTGCCCGTGGACGTCGTCGTGATCAACAACGACCGCGATATCTCCGGCTGGGCTGAGGTGCGGTGCTATTCGGGGAGCAACGACCTGCAAAGTCCCATCTATCGGGCGCCGGCGGAAAGTCCCAAGGGCTCGCGCAAGCGATTTCGCGTGTACTGCAACCTCGCGAATACGTTTCGGATCGAGGCCATGCTGTACAACGGTAACCGCGCCGCGCTGGATTTCCCGATGCGGATGGGCGTCACGGCAATCAATCCGAAGGACCGATTGGCGCTGGTGCTCGATGAAGAGCCTTCCGACTTCGGTTTTCTGTACACGGTGATTGAGCGGGGCGAGGACGCGCCCCGGTTTCATCGGGAGAGTCTGCGCAACAGCGAGTTGGGCGACTTGGCCGGATACCCGCAATGCTACGAACAGTTCAACCTCATCGTGATGGGCGATATTGAGCCGGAGCGGATCGGTCAGACACCGCGGGAATTGCTGCGCGCCTACGTCGAGCGCGGCGGAATTCTCGTGGTGTGCACCGGCGCGCACGCCCTGAACTACCGCGGGACGTGGATCGAGGAATTGCTTGGTGTGGAGTTGGGCCCGGAGGAGACGCTGAATGAGGTCGAGTTGGCCGCGGCGGTCTTCGCCGAGAACGAACGGGCCGAAGTCAAATCGCACAAACAGTGCACGTTGACCATGCTGGTTCCCAAGAATCCTCAGGTGCAGTCCATCGGGCAAGGAAAGACCATCGCGACGCTGAATCCGCTGGGCCAGGGATATGTGGCGACCATTGCCGTAGACGCGACGAGCCACGCGCTGCAGGACTGCGAGGGCTACCTGCGGTTGTGGCGCAAGCTCAGCACCATGCGACACTCGGCGGCGGAACTCAACTTGAACGGCGTGGCCCAAGCCTGCGCCAGGTACCTTCCGATCCTGTCCGGCGTCCGGCTGTATGCGAAATCATCCGTGGTTCTTTATCTGGCGCTGTACCTCGGCATCGGCGTGCTCGGGAATTGGGTCTTCTGGAATCGGTTTCGCCGACGCGAGTTCGCCTGGCTGTCGCTGGTCGCGTGTTCAATCGGGTTCACCGGTTACGCCATGTACTTCGGCACCAGCGGCCGGGCCAAGGCCACCGAAGTCGAGCAGGTGCAAGTCCTGCGCGCATTTTCCGGGAACCAGAGCGCGAAATTGGACTCCTTCGTAGGCGTACTCACGACGCGCACCACGCGTTTGTCCTTGGACTTGACGCAGGGGTTCGCGCTGGCCAAAGACCTCGACTTGTCCGGCCCGACCATGCTGTCCGGGCCCGGATTCTACTATCCCGGCAATCGGCGCGACTTCGTCCGGCGCCCTTTTAATCTTGTGGAAACCGAGCCGGCCCGGATTGAGAATCTCACGGTGGGCGCCAGCGACCTCCGCGTGGTGCACGTCGAGTCGGAAGTCCCGTTTGCCGGTGGAATCGAAGGCCAATTGGTCTACGACGAGACGGGATTGCACGGAGATCTGACGAATCGGACAGGATTCAATTTCACGTCGGCGTTTCTCCTGTTTGCGGGCCGTCTATTTGCGTTACAGCCGGGACCCGACGGCTGGCACATTGACTTTTCGCCGGGACAGTTGGGCTCGATGGGAATGGAAGAGGGCGGTTACGACGCGCGATTGATGTACTACAACTCTTATAACTCCCCGTACGGACCCGGTTTGGACGTGGGCGCGTTCCGGAGCTTCATTTCTTATAGTGTGTTTGCAGACGCCAACTTCTTTACGGGGGCGCGGCAACCGTTGCTGCAAACGCAACTAGGACCTTTCTTTTGCGGCTGGGTCACCGGCGCATCACAACTCGCCGCCACGCTCGAAACCCCCGCCGGGCAGAATATCAAAGAGACATTCTTTATCTCAGACATCACTGTCGAGCGGGAGAAAGAGACGGCTTATGTGTGGCAGGACTTGCGCGTGGACGGGAAAGACGGGAGCAGGGGACTTTGGTGCCGATCGGCCTCGACAGAGTGCGTCGTTCAGGTGCCAATACAGTTCGTTGCGCCAGGACTACATGCACTAGAGATTACTCTCCGTTGGCGATCCGAGCATGGACACACCATGGCGCTTCTTCCAGCGAAAGTTCGTAAGACCTCCCCTGAAGATTGGAAGACGGCTCTCCAGGGACAGGACATGGTTGACTACCTCGGATGGCACGAGACGACTTTTCGGATCAGCGATCCGATGAAGTATTGCCTCGTTGACAATGCTGTTATAGGCCGGGTGGGGCACGTTCCCTTGTTCTTCGAGGTCAAGGTAACCGAGGGGGATGAATGCCCAGCACCGGCGAACAACAATGAATTCACCGTATCAGCCCGGGCAGCGTATGATCCCTTTGCGTCAGCACACGAATGATAGAAGCTTTATGGAGTGCGGTGGCCGTGACGCCGCTCTCACTCGGCGCGGAGCGCCTTTGGCACGTCACGCCGGGCGGAAAACGAAGGATTCGGCTTGGGTGTGATGCGGCTCCGGCGCAAGCTAAAGCGGCGTCACAGCCGCCGGACTGCAAGGATCAGGAGGGATAGATATGGCGGCGATCAAAACGGTCGATCTGACGAAGAAGTACGGGGAATTTACAGCCGTCAAAGACCTGAACCTCGAGATTCAGGAACGCGATATCTACGGGTTCATCGGACCGAACGGCGCGGGCAAGACGACAACCATCCGCATTCTGGCCACGCTGCTCGCGCCCACGGCGGGCAAAGCCTACGTAAACGGTATTGACGTGGACCACAGTCCGTATGAGGTCAAAAAGATCGTCGGCTATATGCCGGACGCCTTCGGCGTGTACGACGGCATGCGCCTGCGCGAGTACCTCGATTTCTTCGGGGCGGCCTATAAGCTACCGTCCAAGCAGCGGAAGACCATCATTGACGACGTGCTGGAACTCACCGACTTGACCGCCAAGGCCGACGATTTCGTGAGCACGTTCTCGCGCGGCATGAAACAACGCTGCTGCCTGGCCAAGACGCTGATCCACGATCCGAAGGTGTTGCTGCTCGACGAGCCGGCCAGCGGACTCGACCCGCGCGCGCGCATCGAACTCCGCGAACTACTGAAGACTCTCCGGGACATGGGCAAAACTATCCTAATCTCGTCGCACATCCTGTCCGAATTAGGGGACATGTGCAACAAGATCGGGATACTCGAACGCGGCGTGCTGCTGACCTCCGGCGACTTCCAGGAAATCCTCAATTCGATCCGACAGAACCGGCGCATCCGCCTCGAGGTCGTCGAGGGCGCGGACGCCGCCGCCGAGGTGCTCAAGCAGACGCCCGGGATCGAAAACGTGGGGCGTTCCGGCAATGAATTCGAAATGGAATCCAAGCTGGGACACCAGGATTTGTCCGTGCTCCTCGCGCGACTGGTGAGCGAGAAAATCAAGGTAGTGTTCTTCGAGGAAGACCAGGGAACGCTCGAGGACGTCTTTCTGCATGTTACCAAAGGAGGCATTTGAAGGCTGAAGTGTGAAGTATGAAGTCTGAAGGAGGCAAAGATTGAACTTTGTTCTTCCGGCGTGGGCGCTGGTCAAACGGGAGTTCGTCACCACTCTGCGGCGCACGCGCTCCTTTCTGATTCTCGTTCTGTTCGTGGCAGCATGCATCGCCGTGGTCCTCGTCGCCTATCCCGAAGGCGAACGGCTGATGATGCAGGCTAGCGCCGTGTCCCACCAAGTCGTGATGACGCTGTCCATGGTATTCATGGCGGCCTGCGCCTTGTTCGTGCCTGCGTTGGCCGGCATAAGCATCGTCGGCGAGCGCGAACAGGAAACATTCGACTTGTTGCAGGTGACGCTGATCCGACCCAGCGGAATTATTCTTGCCAAGCTGATTAATACCGTAGGTTTCTTCGTTCTACTCCTTGTTGCCAGTCTGCCGATCTTCGGCGTGACGTTTTTCCTGGTTGGCCTGTCCTGGACCGAAATTTTCCAGATGGCCGGTATCATCATGGCCACCACGACCTCCTGCGCGATGGCCGGCATCTGGGCCTCAGCCCGCTTCCGCAAGACCCTCACCGCGTTGGCCGGCAGTTATCTGGCCATGTTACTCGTTATGGGACTTTGGGTGGCCATCCCGTGCCTGCCGTTCGCTTACTTTCTTTCGCCTGTCGCTGCCATAGTGCGCATCAATTATGGCGGCGTCACGGGGTTCAGCTATCCTCTCGCCATCAGCTACCACGTTGTTCTGATTGCGGTGTTCTTTCATTGGACACTCTTCTGGCTGCGCCAACCGCCCGGGCCAACGAAACTCGAGACGCTCAAACCCATTGACGATCCCGCGGTCCTCATGACGCGGCGTCTCACGTTTCCCTTCTATTTGATAGACCCGCTCCGCCGGAAGAAGTTGATCGAGGACGGACGGAACCCGATGTTTGTCCGCGAGCTCCGCTGGGGACTGATGAATCGCGGCACGGTCTTGGCGCGAATTACGTATACCGCTGCGATCCTCTACTTCTTCGTCGGTCCCTTCGTATTTTTCGTTGAGAGAAACACGGAAAGTCTCGTACCATTGATTCTCATTCAGATAACGTTCACCGTGCTCGTGGCTCCGTCGCTGGTCGCTAATGCATTTTCGAAGGAGCACGAATTAGGCAACATGGACATGCTCCGCATGACGCTACTAAGCCCGGCGGAAATCTTTCTGGGTAAGGTCTGGAACGGCGTTGCCGGCTTGGCGCCGTTGGTGTTGGCCGGGTTTTGCTCGATCTTACCGATGCTCTGGCTTGTACGTGACTACATCGGCCTACTGACGGGCTATATTACCTTTACGCTGTGCGTGTGCCTATGTCTTAGCATTGGCACTTTCACCTCAGTTTTGACCCGGCGGAGCGTCGCCTCCATCATTGTGGCCTATCTGATCGTGTTCATGGTGTTCATCGGGAACTCGATTTTGTTTCCGTTTCTGGAGGAAGTTCTTCGGCGATTGACAGTCTCGCACCATGCTCCCTTCCTTTATCGCCACTTTTCTGCAAATATTGCTTGGTTTCTATCGCCCATCCTGGCGTACGGAATGTCGGTTAATCGCCGCGACCAGTTGCAGGCGCTTGTACATTGGAGCGTAACTACCGTCGTTTTCATCGCCTTAGCTCTCAGCCTCCTTGCGTTTTCACTATGGTTTTTCGCCAGCCGCCGAATGCGGGACCGGTAGCCCCGAATTTCAATTTCGGCCCCAAAAATAGCGTCGTTCTCCTTCGTGAGAGTATTGCGGTAAGTCTGTTAGAGTGGCGCGCATGTCGAAGCGTACCGGCAAATCCAGTCCTCCTGTCGAGACCTTACCGCCCCGGACGCCAGCGCCGTGGAGGAACGATGCGGTCCTTTGCGCCTTTTTGGTTGCGTTGACCCTGGTTGCCTATTCCCAAGTGTCCCGGCTGGGCTTCGTGAATTTCGACGATGATGAATACGTCACGGACAATTCACACGTTCAGGCGGGTTTGACGCCGGCCAATGTGTGGTGGGCCTTTACCACTGGGACGAATTCCAATTGGCACCCGCTGACCTGGTTGTCGCACATGCTCGATGTGTCACTGTTCGGACTCAACCCCGTCGGTCATCATTTCACCAGCTTGGTCCTGCATCTAGTGAATACGGCGTTGCTGTATTGGCTGCTGCGGCGAATGACCGGTGAGCGTGGGCTGAGCGCCGTGGTGGCGGCGCTGTTCGCTGTCCATCCGCTGCATGTCGAATCGGTGGCGTGGGTTGCGGAGCGGAAGGACGTGCTCAGCACGATGTTCTGGTTCCTGACCACGCTCGCGTACGTGCGCTATGTCGAGAAGCCGGACTGGGGCCGTTACGGCGTGGTGGTTGGGCTGTTTGCGCTAGGGCTGATGGCGAAGCCAATGCTGGTCACGCTGCCCTTCACGCTGCTGTTGCTCGACTACTGGCCGCTACAGCGCGTGGTGGCGATTACGCCCGCCGCAGAGGGCGGGCGCTACAGGAACTTCGGGCATTTGATTATCGAAAAAATCCCTTTGTTCGTGCTCGCGGCAGCGTCGTGCGTGATCACCTATCTCGTGCAACGCGGCGGCGGCGCCATGACTTCTTCCACGAATATTGCGCTGCCCACGCGTGTAGGAAACGCTGTGGTCGCGTATGCGAATTACTTGGGTAAGGCGCTGTGGCCGCATGGTCTGGCCGCCTATTACCCGCACCTCGGACCGGAGTTGCGTTGGTGGATGCTAATTGGCCCGTTGCTGGTTTTGATTCTTACTACTGCGCTCGTGCTCTGGCGCAGGCGTGCACAGCCGTACCTGCCTGTCGGCTGGTTCTGGTACTTGGGCGCGCTGGTACCGGTGATCGGCCTCGTCCAAGTGGGCGAACAAGCCATGGCGGACCGTTATACGTACGTACCAGTGATCGGACCGTTCATCATGGCGGTATGGGGCATTAACGACGTGCTCCGTCGTTCTCCACGACACCGGCACTGGGGGGTGTTACTCGCCGCGCCGGTCCTCTTGGCCTTTAGCGTGGTCACGTGGATTCAGGTGGGCTACTGGCGCGACAGCGAGACCCTCTTTCGACACGCCTTGGCCGTTACCGATCGGAATCATGTCGCGCACACCAATCTCGGCGAGTTGCTCCTGACCCGCGACAAGAACGATGAAGCCATCGAACACTTGCGCAAGGCCGTCGAGATCAATCCTCGAAACGAGGTCGCTTGGAACAATCTCGGAAGCGGACTTCTCAAGACGGGACAGATTGACGAGGCCGCCGTATATCTGTCGCGGGCCCTCGAAGTCCGGCCCAATTATTTCAACGCCCACTGCCTTCTGGGCATGGCTTTGACGAAACAGGGGCGCATTGCGGAGGCGACCGAGCACTACGTGTCGGCCGCGCGTCTGGCGCCGGAGGACTTGCGCCCGCATTGGATGCTACAAGAAACGGCCGCCGATCTGATGCGCGACAATAAGGCGAGCGAGGCGGTTATACCCCTCCGAGCATTGGTCGAGTTGCGTCCGAACGATGCCGCCGTACATTTCAATCTGGCTATGGCCTTGGAACGCCTGGGAGAAGCCGGCGGCGCGCGCCAGGAATACTCGGAGGCGCTTCGCCTCAAACCTGATTTGCGCGAGGCGAAGTCCGGCTTGGAACGCGTGAAATAAGGCGACCACGAATGGCAAGAAGAACTTGAACCTCCGGCAGTATGCTTCCCCCTTCTGTCATGCTGAGCCGGAGTGAAGCATCTCTTGTACCGAAGACTTTGGTGTGCGAGATTCTTCGCTACGCTCAGAATGACAAATGGGTCGAGTCTTTGGTGTGTGAGACTCCTCGCTGCGCTCAGAATGACACGAGGGGATTCTCTCCGTCTGTCACGGTGTCTTCGGTTCCTCCGTCGGGGCTTCCGAGGTCCAAGGGCCGCCGAGGAGCATTTCGAGTTCGGCGGCGGACATTTGGATGTCCTTGATGGCGGCGGCCTCTTCCAACTGGAATTCGAGTACGCGCCGGACGCCCTCGAGTAAGTCGAGGAATCCGGTCTCGATCATCATCCCGCTGGCGTAGGTGCTCTGAAGGCTCTCGTAGGCCTGTTGGGCTTGCGGAATGAGCGAGTCGTGGTACAGATTGCGCCGGCGTTCGCCGTCCTGGATGCCGAAGAGGGCCGCGTGCACGGCGCTGTCGAGATCGAGGGCCTTCTTGTCTTTCTGATTTTCGGCGGCGGTCTCCATCTGCTTGGCCTCTTCGATGCTGGCGCGAATGCGTTTGAGGCGGATCGGCACGTTCATACTGACCATGACCATTACATCGTCGCGAAACGGCATGCCATCGAGCTCGCGGTCCAGCATCGAGAGTGTGTTCAAGTTCATGGCGGTTTCAATTGCGGACATCGAGCCACCCGTGAGAAGGTTATTCGCCGCGCCCAACGATTCGAGAATGGGCGTGCGTTTGGGTGGTTCGGGCGGTCGCTTCATGCTACCGTAACGGAATTCGAGGGTGATCTCCGGGAATCGCGTTTTCTTTGCCAACGCGATGCCCTGTCGGCGGCTTTCGATCATGTGTTCGAGGGACTCGAGTTCGGGATTGGCCACGCGCGCCCGTGCGACGGCGATCGGTCCGGGAGGCGGTGTGGGTGGCAGCGTCGCGGTTTGCGGCCACGGCAATTCTTCGCCAATGCCGTGTCCGAGCGCGGCGCGGAGGCGTGCGGATAGTGCCGGCCGGAACTGGTTGAACTGGTTGTAGCGGTCCTGGAGCAAATCCTTTTCGATTTGCATCCGCAGCAGTTCGTCCTGATTCGCCAGACCATACTCGTACTTGGACCGGACCGTTTCTTCCATGTATTTGAGTAGCTCGGCTTGAGATTCCGTGAGGCGGGTGCTTTCGCCCAGATAGGCGTACTCGAAATAGGCTTTCTTCACGTCGGCGAACAGCGCGTTGCGTTCGGCGTACAACATCGCCAGCGCGGCGTCCGCTTCGGCAGCGGCTTGATCGCCACGGGCGCGGAGTACGCCAAACCATGGAAACTTCTGCGCCAAGTCCACCCGGGAACGAGCCGACATAGAGCGCACGAATCGCATGTAAGAAAACATCGGGTCTTCGAGCGACTTGGCCTGCGGGATTTTCTCCAGGGCCGCGCGCCATTCCGCGTAGCGCGCTTTCAATTGCGGATGATTCTCGGCGGCTTCAAGGAGATACCCGCGGAGTTCATCATTCGCGGCAAAGAAAGCGGGAGGATCGATGTCAGCGGCGCTGAACGTTAGCAGAATACAAAACGCAGTCAACACGGGTCAGACTCCTTACGACTGGCTTACCGGTTTAGGTTCAGTTCCCGGAAGCGGCGTGGGCGTGAGATTGCTCCACGGTTCGCACTCTTGCCTAAGTTGGTTCCACGCTTCTTCCGGGATAGCCACAAACACACGAACGACCTCGGGGTCGAACGCCGTGCCACTGTCCGCGAGAATCCGCGACTTGGCTTCGGCGAAACTCAACTCGGCCTGGTACGGGCGGTCGGACATCAACGCGTCCAAGGCATCCGCCACGGCGAAGACACGGGCCCCCAACGGAATGGCCGCCCCGCCCAATCCTTGGGGATATCCCGTTCCATCAAACCTTTCGTGGTGGGTGTAAACGATCCTCGCCGCTTCGCGCAGGAAGTCGCACGGTTCGATAATCTTGCGTCCGATGGAAGGATGTTCCCGCATGCTCTGCCATTCCTCCGGGTTGAGCGGTCCTGGTTTCAACAGGATATCATCGCGCACCCCGATTTTCCCTACATCGTGGAGGAGGGCCGCCTGCGCCAGGATGGCCAGTTCTGCTTCGCTCATACGGATTTCGCGTCCCAAGCGCACGGCATACGCTCGAACCCGCAACGAATGCGCCTGGGTGTTGTGCTCTCGGGCATCCAGCGCGCTGACCAGGGCGACGAGTGCTCCTTCATGGGTGCAGGCCAGCTTGCGTAATACGCCCTTTTCTCTGCCGACGAGAACTCCGGCAAGGATCGCCGTCAGCCACACGGTAGCCACTTCGCCGATCTGATTGATGTTCTCGCCATACGCTCCGGCCCATTGGAAATAGACGTGCATGAGGTATAACGCGGTAACCATCCCCGCGACGTAAAGCGCGCCGCGCAGATCAAACCAAATTGCGGCGAGCACCACCGGCACGAATAGCAGTTTACGCAGGATGATATGGACGACGTGCCAGAAGTGCCAGGCGACCGGTACGGTCCAGTGAGCTACCATGACCGCCAATAAGCAAATCGCAATGAGAAGTACTCGGGCGGAACGCGTACTGCGCAATCGGGGTCCCCACGTTTTGTGGCCGGAGTTACGCGGGAACGCTGACATATCCTCGGTATGATGGCCGACCGCCAAGACTAGTCACTCCTCCTCATGGTGCGGTGGTTGGAGCGCTTTCAGGCTCTGAAGAGGCGCCTCCAATCAATCGTTGGAACCGGAATTTCGTTTCCTCCTTCCAGCAATACAACACTGGAATCAGGTAGAGTGTCACTATTTCAATGGTCATTCCGCCGAAGGATGGGATGGCCATGGGCAACATGACGTCGGAGCCGCGCCCGGATGAAGTCAGGACCGGCATGAGGGCGAGCACAGTGGTGGCGGTCGTCATTAGGCACGGGCGGATGCGGCGCAATCCGGCGGCGAGAGTCGCGTCGCGGATATCTTGAATCGAGCCGATACGGCGCTTGGCAAAGCTCTGGTCGAGATACGTGGCGATGACGACGCCGTCGTCGGTGGCAATTCCGAAGAGCGCAAGGAAACCGACCCAAATGGCCACGCTCAAGTTAATGGTGTGGACCTGGAAGAGTTCGCGCATATCCACGCCGAACAGGCTGAAGTTTAGGAACCAGGGCTGACCGTACAGCCATAGGAGGAGAAAGCCGCCGGAAGCGGCGACGACGAGTCCGCTCCACACCAACAAGGTGGTCACGTATGACGAGAACTGAAAGTACAGGATGAGGAAGATAATGAACAACGCGACCGGGATTACGATGGAGAGGGTTTTCTGTGCGCGGATTTGGTTTTCATAGCTGCCGGCAAAGCTGTAGCTGACGCCGGCCGGCAGGGTCCACTCGCCGCTGGCAAGTTTCTGCTGCAGATAACGCTGGCAGTCTTCCACGACGTCCACTTCCGCGAAGTCCGCCTTCTTATCGAATAACACGTACCCGATCAAGAAGGTGTCTTCGCTCTTGATGGACATCGGGCCGCGCACGTAGCGGACTTCCGCCAACTGGGCGAGGGGGACTTGCGCGCCATCCATGGAAGGGACCAGGATACGTCCCAGAGTCTCGATTTGATCGCGCAGTTCGCGCAGGTAGCGAACGCGGACCGGGTAGCGTTCGCGGCCTTCGACGGTAGTAGTCAGGCGAATACCGCCGAGCGCAACCTCGATGACGTCCTGGACGTCGCGGATTTTCAGGCCATAGCGGGCGATGGCTTCGCGGTTGATATCAATTTCCAGGTACGCGCTGCCCACGATTCGATCGGCGATTACGGCGTCGGCCTGGACGCTAGGTACGTCCTTCAAATAGCGTTCGATTTCGAGGCCGACCTTTTCGATGGTCGCGAGGTCGGGTCCCTTGACTTTCACGCCCATGGGCGCGCGCATGCCGCTCTGCAACATCACGATGCGCGCGGCGATGGGTTGCAGTTCAGGGGCGCTGGTGGTGCCGGGAATCTGCGCCGCTTTGACGATTTCCTTCCAGATATCGTCTGGTTTCTGGATATGCTCGCGCCACTGACGATACGGCCGGCCGCGCGGATCGGGGATAAGCTGCCCTTGGTCGTCGCGTACGAATTCGTTCTTTTCGCGATCAAATTTGAAGCTGAGTCGCCGGCCGTCCTTGTCGGTCATGTACTCCGGCTTGTAGGTGATCACGGTTTCGACCATGCTCATCGGGGCGGGATCGAGCGCGCTCTCCGAGCGTCCCACTTTCCCCACCACGTTCTCGACTTCCGGAATGGCGGTAATCGCGCGGTCCTGAATATCAATGATTTCCAGGGCCTCGCCGACGGAGGCGTGGGGCATGGTGGTGGGCATGTAAAGGTACGAGCCTTCGTCGAGGGGCGGCATGAATTCTTTGCCGAATCCGGGAAACTTGTGCGCGGCGAAGGTCCACAGTGGGAAAAGGCGGATGGTTTCCTGGGAAATCCCGACCTTCTCGGCGGCCGCCGGGATGAAGCCAAACACGCGTTCGAATCCGAGCCAGGCACTCAGGCCGGCCAGGACGAGCGCGACCGGCATCGAAAGATAGATGAGTTTATGCGCCAGAAAGAATCCGAGGACGTATCGGTACGTCCACTGCATGACAAGATAGGTGGACAGGAGCCCGCCAATAACGAGGGTCACGAAACCTAGATTGAGGGCCAGCCCCTTATCCGGTCCCAGGGGCAGCCAGTGGTTGGTGAGTACGATGCCGACCAGCAATAACGCCACGCCGTTAGCCACCCACGGACCGAATTTTCGATAGCGTTCCGGCAGCCTGTCCACGAAGAGGTAGTACAAACTGAAGCCGATGATTACCAGACCGGCCCACCAGGCGACGGTCAAGGCAATCACCGCGCCGGCCACCAGCAGGGCGATGAGCATGCCTTTCATCAATTTCTTGGAACTGAGGCGTCCGGCGAGGAGGATATGAGCCAAGGCGGGAATGATGGTGAGCGCCACGATGACGGACGCGGCCAGCGCAAACGTCTTGGTGAATGCCAGAGGCTTAAACAGCTTCCCTTCCGCGCCGATCATGGTGAAGACTGGCAGAAAACTGACCACCGTGGTCGAGATGGCCGTCAACACCGCGCTGCCGACTTCGCTGGAAGCGCGGAAGACGACGTGTAAACGGTCCTCTTTCGGGTCGGCGGCGTCGAGGTGTTTGAGGATGTTCTCGCAAATAATGATGCCCATGTCCACGATCGTGCCGATGGCGATCGCAATACCGGACAAGGAGACGATATTGGCATCTATGCCGAAGGTTTTCATCCCGATGAAGCTCATCAATACGGCGAGAGGCAGTACGGAACTGATGAGAATGGAGCTTCTAAGGTGCGT
This sequence comes from Candidatus Hydrogenedentota bacterium, assembly GCA_016209895.1. GTDB lineage: Bacteria > Hydrogenedentota > Hydrogenedentia > Hydrogenedentales > SLHB01 > JACQVH01. The sequence goes on from JACQVH010000247.1 coordinate 20,552, forward strand.
TACCATGACGATGATGACGATGATGGTGATGATTACTTCTTCCAGGATTGCGGAGTTGAGGGTACCGAGGGTTTCGTAGATAAGCCCGGTGCGATCATAATACGGGATAATGGTGACTTGGCTGGTGGTAATCCATTCGGGCCATTGGGCGCGCTCGTGGGAACGCAGCCACTGCATCCAGGCGGCCGGGTCTATCTCCGCGCTGCCGTAGGCTTCAAATCCCTGCGCTTTGGCGATCTGCTCAACCTCCGTCCGGGTCACGCGGTGGTAATCAATGACCGGCTTGGTTGGTAAGCCCGGCGCGATTTCCTTAATTCGATTCTTGACGTTTTTGATTACTTCGAGTGGATTGGCCGCGTAACGTACGATCACGATTCCGCCGGCCGCCTCCGCCCCCTCCTTGTTGAGGGCGCCGCGCCGCATTTCCGGACCGTAGGACACTTTAGCAATGTCGCGGACTCGCACCGGCACATTCTCATTGACCTTGACGACGGTCTTCTCGACGTCCGACAACCCCTTAATAAACCCGGTTCCGCGGATTAGATATTCGACGCGGTTCACCTCGATGGTCCGCGCGCCCACGTCCACGTTGGACTTGTGTACGGCGTCAAAGACGTCTTCCAGGCTGACCTTGAAGGCGCGCATCGCGTCCGGGTCCACGTCAATCTGGTACTCCTTGACGAAACCGCCGACGGAGGCCACCTCGCTCACGCCGCCGGAGCTTAGTAGCGAGTAGCGGACGTGCCAATCCTGGACCGTGCGGAGCTCCTGCGGGTCCCATCCGCCGGCCGGGTTGCCGTCCGGGTCGCGTCCTTCCAAGGTGTACCAATAGACTTGTCCGAGCGGCGTGGCATCGGGGCCGAGCATGGGCGTCACGCCCTCGGGGAGTCGCTCCGACGGAATGCTGCTTAATTTCTCGAGAACACGAGAGCGTGTCCAGTAGAAATCGTACTTCTCCTCGAAGATGGCGAAGATCGTCGAGTATCCGAAATACGAATAGCTGCGAACGGTTTTGACGCCTGGGATGCCCAGAAGGGCCGTGGTCAAGGGATAGGTGATCTGGTCGTCAATGTCCTGGGGCGAGCGGCCTTCCCACTCCGTAAACACGATTTGTTGGTTCTCGCCGATATCCGGGATGGCATCCACGGCCACCGGATTTCTTGGGAATCCGCCTACGTCCCAGTCGAACGGGGCGACCATTACCCCCCAACCGACGATAAACGCGGTCACCAGAAACACGACCAGCTTATTGTTCAGACAGAACCAGATGACTTGGTCCACCCAGGACATTTTTTCGGGCGGCGCGCTCTTTGCCGCTGCCTCGGGCGGCGGAGTTGCGGCAGTGGGTTGGTTCTCACTCATGGCCGGCGCCTTCGGTGTGTTGATGTTGCGTCGGGCCTAACGTGCCAATGACTTGCCCGCAGTTGAGCATGGATGCGCCGAAATACGGGTTGCGCACTTCTTTGTCGGGCTGCAGCCAGACCGCCCCCTGATTGTTCAACGCCATCGGGCATTTCAGGGCGTAGGCCGGCCGATCTCCAGCGCGGCCGTAGGTCTTCAAAACTTCAACGAACCGTTCCGAGAACACTGCGAAGTGGGTTCGCAGCGCGTCCAGCTCCGGTGCCTTGGCGCTCGCCTCCAAGGGCGACTGCAGTTCGGCGAGCCGCTTCATCCAACGGGTATGGGCGTCGCCCGTAAGCAGTTTCATGTCTACTGCGGCCAATGCCTCCTGGACGCCCTTGACGCCTCCGACCGCCTGTTGCAAATTATCGGAGGCCAACGCGGCTTGAAGGCCATAGTAGGCTTCGAGGACTTTTCCTAACTGCAATCGAAACGCCTCTGGAGCGAGTTCCAGTTTTGATTCGGAAGTTTCGGGCGCGGCGGCGGTAGCACTCGGAGGCGTACCGGTAGTGCCATGATCATGTACGGGCGCGGCCACGCCGCCTTCGGGATTCATCATGCTGGGCTTGGCGAGAATCTGGAGCGCGCTGTCAATCTTGAAGTTGCCGTTCGTGACGACCATCTCGCCTTCCGCAAGGCCGCTCTCCACGATATAGTCATCACCCGCCCTCGGTCCTAATTTTACTTCGCGTCCCTCGAAGGTCGGTCGGTCGGCCCCGGTGGTCTCAACGTATACGATGGCGCGTTTGCCGGTAATCAGAGGCGCGGCGGCCGGGATAACGAGGGGCTTGGACGATTCGTCGGCCGTGGCGGGCACATAACCGAGGTCTTCGGCGCGGACCAGTGGCATGCCGCAAATATCGCAGGTGCCCGGTCCGTCTTTGATGATCTGCGGGTGCATGGGCGAAATCCATTTACCAGCCAAGTCCGGGTCCATGACGCGTCCGTCGGGGGCTACTTGGGCCTGGACCACGGACCTTACGAACATTTCAGGCTTGAGCCGGCCGTCGGGATTGGGCACGTTTACCCGCACCTTCGCGGTGCGCGTCATCGGGTTCAAAATGGGGTCAATGAAGGCAATACGTCCGGAGAACGTTTCACCGGGATAGGCTTCGGTGGCGAAGGTCACTTTCTGGCCGTAGTGGAGCCAAGGCAGGTCGGATTCATACGCGTCCATCTTTACCCAGACCTCGCCGAGGTCGGCGATGACATAGATTTGCGTGCCGGTTTCGACGTACATGCCCTCGAGGGCGTTTTTCTGCACGACGGTCCCGCCCACCGGCGCAAAGATGGTGATGTGGTCTGTCGAAGCCCCGCCCTTTTCCGCATCGGCAATCTGTTGGTCGGTGACGCCCCACAGACTTAGCTTGCGGCGCGAGGCTTCGAGCGTGGCCTGGGCCGCTTTTCGCAAGCTATCCGGTGCGCCCGGACTCAAATTCCGGATCGCACGCGCGGCCCGTTGTAACTCTTCCTGCGCGACCAGTAGTTCCGGACTGTAGAGGTAGACGAGGTGATCTCCTTTTTTGACGGGTACGCCGGTATAGTCTACATACAGCCGGTCCAACCGCCCGGGGACCCGGGAGGTGATGTAAGCGAGTTTGGTCTCGTCGTACTCGATCTTTCCCACCATACGAATCTCGGTGGTGACGAAACGCCGCTCGACGCGGGCCGTTTGGATGTTCATGAGTTGCCGTGCGGCCTCCGTGGTGCTGAAGGACCGCGGCCCGGCGTCGGCGCCGGAATCGCCGCTCGTCACCGGGATGAGGTCCATGCCACAGATGGGGCACTTGCCCGGTCGCGGTTGGCGGATATTAGGATGCATCGAGCAGGTCCAGATGGTGGCGGCTTCAGTGGTTGCAGGCGTACTTCCCTCCGCTTGGTTGGATGGGGTTACGCCGGTTTCAACGTGGGTCGGCCGCCAGCGCGTACCGAGATAGAAGCCGGCCAGAATCAACACTGCGGCCAAGACTACGCGCCAACTTCGAGGACGCAACCTCTTGACTCTTTCACGGATAGTTGTCATGTGTAAATTCTCCTTGCCGGCTTCTGACGGCAAATTCCGCTCCGCCTCCAAAGTATGCACTTCAGGAACTTGGATTTCATATCGTTCAACAACGCGGTCGAGCGATTGAAATCCTAGACTTAGTGTAGGGGCGGGTGCGATCACCGCCCCTACACTTAGCGGAACCAACCCAGAAGGGGTTGTGGTGTGGCTTCGGGTTGGTCAGTGGTGGGCGTGCTCGTCTCCGGACTCATGTTCATGGGGAGCCGCAGCACCAGACGAGGGAGCGTCGCCGCCGCTCTTCACGAGGTCCATGCCGCATTTGGGACACTTGCCCGCTTTATCCTGTTTGACCTCCGGATGCATGGGGCAAGTCCAGACCGCAGCGGGCGCGGCGGTATCCTTCGCGCCGGGCGTAGCCGACGATTCCTGCTTTGATCCTTGGGGCATGCAGCCCATCATAGGCAACGACATGCAACCCAGCAGTACTATGCCCACGATCGCGGCCAAACCTCCGGTTCGGAACACGCTCCATCCTCTCAGGCTTGTGCGCTTACACACGAACGATAGTTTCTTCATTTGGGTCTAGCTCCTTCTGGTTTATGGTTTTCCGCTTTCTTGACATGCGACCAGCGAGCGCGC
>JACQVH010000238.1 GCA_016209895.1 Candidatus Hydrogenedentota bacterium
CTCGCATACGCAACCCCCAGCCCTCCTTTCATTCTTAACCCAGCCCCTCTGTCATGCTGAGCGAAGCCGAAGCATCTCTTATACCCAAGACTTCGGTGTGCGAGATTCTTCGCTTGCGCTCAGAATGACAGGATAGGTGAAGCTCTTGGACGACCATTCGGAACTTCACCTCAGATTTATTCGCGCGCCGTATTGCGCAATGAGTCGAGAGTTCCATTCGTCGCCGCCCGGAAGGTTCGCAGTCTTGAAAATCGCTGGCTGCTGTCCGCGCTGGGCAAAGCGACAGGCCACCTCGTAGACAATCTGTTCGATGATGGCAATCCCGACCAAGCTCGAAGTTGGGGCAGCGAAGAGTCCAGTATCGGTAACTTGGAGGGCGGCATCCCCCTCGGTGCCGCAGTTGTCAATGACTACGTCGCATACCTCGTATAGCTTCTTTGTTTGCCCTTTGCCATAGGTCGCGGCGCGGGACTGCGCCAGGGACGTGATAGCGACGGTATGAAGGCCTCTCTCTTTGGCCAACAGCGCCATTTCGACCGGCACCGCATTCTTGCCGCTGTTCGACACAATCGTCAGAACTTCGCCCGCCCGCCCGTCGTACTTCTCGAAGACGATCTTCGCCAGTCCGGGCAGGCGTTCCAATTGGGTGCTCGTCACCGGCCCCTCATGCTGCATGAGCGGCGGGAAGAGGATGGCATTCACGGGAACCAGACCGCCGGCGCGATAGTAGGCCTCTTCGGCGATGAAATGGGAATGCCCCGTGCCGAAGATGTGCCACACGCCACCGCTAATCAGGCTCTCGGCGATCAGATCGGCGGCTCGCCGAATGGCGTCCGCCTGTGACTCCTCGACATGACGGAGCAGTTCGCGTGCGTGCGCGAAGAAAGCAAGCATGAGGGTGTCTCCTTGATTGACGCGACAGTATACAACGTGTTACAAACGGCCACGTAGATCGCCGTGTTGGGGGTCTCGGGCGGGAGAATCCGAGCTTGGGTGTGACGTTCCGGAGCGTAGTCATTGGTCTGGTGCTCATTCCCCTGAACTGTCTCTGGTTGGTCCTCGCGGAACTCGTGTGGTACTCGGGCCAATCCACCTCCGTCAGCCTTTTCTACCATGTAGTCTTCTTCATCTTCTGGCTCATCCTCGTTAACCTTCTCGTGGAGCGATGGCGCCCGCAATGGGCGCTGACCGCGCCGGAGTTGCTCGTCATCTACACGATGCTCTGCATCGCCAGCGCGCTGGCGAGCCACGACATGATCGAGATTCTAATCCCGACCATCGCCCACCTGCATCGTTATGCGCCGATTGATAATCGCTATCAGGAGATCATGCAGAACCTTCCGGAATGGCTCGTGGTTCGCGATCCGGTGGCCCTCGAGAGCGCCTACATCGGTCAGGAATCTATCTACAAACCGCAGAATTTCGTGCCGTGGCTCGGCCCGTTGGCGTGGTGGTTTTGTTTCATCATGGCACTATGCGCAGTCATGTGGGGGCTCACGCTCGTCCTGCGTAAGCAATGGACGGAGAATGAAAAGCTGGCCTATCCGGTGATTCAAGTCCCCATGCTCTTGACTACGGAGACCAAGGAACTGTTTACCAACAAACTGTTCTGGATTGCCTTCGGAATTTCGGGCTTCATTGACCTTGTCAACGGCCTCAATGCGTTGCTTCCGCTGTTGCCCAAGATTCCCATCGTTCATATCGTGAACATCAGAACATTCTTCACGGAACGACCTTGGATTGACATGGGAGACACGTGGGTATCGTTTTATCCCTTCGCCATCGGCTTGTGTTTCTTTATGCCTACCGACTTGGCATTTTCGTGTTGGTTCTTCTTTCTGTTTTGGAAATTACAGCGGGTCCTGGCGAGTCATATCGGCATCCATGGTATGCCCGGATTCCCATTTATCAACGAACAGACCGCCGGCGGCTACTATGCCATCGCGCTGATCGCTATTTGGATTACACGACACCATTTCAAACGGGTCGCGCAGCTCCTGGTGGGCATACCCGTCGAGCGCGCCACGCCGTGGGAACGGAAGGAAGTGCGTATCGCGGCGTTCTTGATCATTACGGGCATGACGTTTCTGATCTATTTCTGCCGTAGCGCGCACATGTCGTTTCCCGTGATCATCGTGTTCTTCATCCTGTATTTCCTGATTTCGGTTGCGGTGACGCGCATGCGCGCCGAATTGGGTCCGCCCGCCCACGACCTCCACGATATCGGACCCAATCAACAGATTCTGAAGTTCTTCGGCGCGGCAGAAATGCGAAAAGACAACGCGTTTGACGTGACGATGTTTGGATTCTTGAATTTCTTCAATCGCGCTTATCGCGGCCATCCGATGCCGCATGGGCTCGAGGGCTTCCGGATTGCCGAGCGTTTGAAAATGGATAATTTCCGGTATTTCATTGCGATGTGGGTGGCTATTGTAGCCGGGACGTTGTGTGCTTTCTGGGCCATGCTATTGGCGTTCGACAAATACGGCGCCGCGGCGCAGATCATCGGTCCCGGCGAGTTGTTCGGCCGCGAAATCTGGGACAAGGTCAACCTCTGGTACACCGCGCCGGAACCGCACCAGTACCAGCCGACCTATGCCATCTTGATCGGAGTCGGTTGCTCGCTGCTGCTCGCGGCGTTGCGCATGAACCTCAGTTGGTGGCCGTTTCATCCGGTGGGGTACGCCGTCAGCGGCTCGTGGTCCATGGATCAGTTGTGGATGTGCATTTTCGTGGCCTGGTTGATCAAGGCGCTCCTGCTCAAGTACGGCGGCACCAAAGTGTACAAGCCGGCCATCCCGTTCTTTGTCGGGCTGATGATGGGCGAGTTTATCGTCGGCGCCTTCTGGAATCTATACGGTATCGTCATGGAAGTTCCCGTATATCATTTCTGGCCATATTGACGCATGCCATGAAGAGACTTCGGCACATACTCGGTTGGGCCCTATTCGGGTTGGTCGTGATTGTCGTGCAATATGCGTGGACGAAATGGCTGGTCGAGTCGGAGAAGGACCCTGACCTCCAGGAGACGGTGCAGTTCCGGGCGGAGGACTATCCGCGTATTGCCGCGCAAATCACGGTGGAAGGACTGGAGAGGCATATTCGCGCCTTATCGAGCATCCCGTCGCGACTCACGGGCACGGTCGGCTGCGATCAGGCCGCGCAGTATATTCTTGAGCAATTTCGCGCCTTGGGAGTGGGGGAGCCGCACGTTGAGGAGTTCCCCGTTATCGTGCCAGTACATACCCGCGCAGAACTAAGGACGAAGCACGGAGTGTTTCCAATTCATCCACTTTATCCTAATGGGATTTGCCCGGCAGCGGTTGCCGCTGACGGTTTGCAAACCCATCTGGTCTACGGCGGATTCGGAAGTTTGGCCGAGGTCGAGGGAAAGGAACTCGATGGCGCCACCGTAGTCGTCGAGGCCAACACGCGCGAGCAGTGGATTTACCTCATTGACCTCGGTGCGCGCGCGATTATCTTTGTCGAACACGATCGTCCGGAACGGGAACTGCAATGGTTTACGCAGACGAGATCGCATCAGAACGTGCCCCGCTTCTGGATGACTCGCAGGGAAGCGACCCCGTTGCTTGCGTCGCTTCGCGAAAACGAAATCGAGGCGACCCTGCTTTCCGATGCTCGATGGGAAACGCGTACCGGCAGGAATCTCTGGATCGAAATTCCGGGTCGGAGTCAGGCGGAACATAACCGCGAAGAATTCGTCGTTCTTGAAGCCTATTACGACAGCGCCTCGTTGGCGCCCGACCTGGCGCCTGGGGCCGAACAATCGTGCGGGATTGCGGCCCTCCTGGAACTGGCGCCCCGGCTAAAAGAATATCCGCTCGAAAAGCGAGTTCGTCTTCTGGCGACCTCGGGACATTTCCAGGCGCTCGAAGGCATTCGCCAATACGTCTGGCGGAACGTGGGTCAGTACGGCAGTCCGTTGCGTGATGTCTCGCCCCAAGGGCACGCCGCATTCTTGGGGCTTGATCTATCCTCCGGTACGGGCTGTGTGGGCCTATTCTGCGCCGGACATTTTTTCAAGCAACAATCCTTGGCAACAAAGCCGCGCTTGTCGGATTTGGGACTGCGCGCGTCGCGTTACTCGAAGGAAATCGCCCAGGCGCTGCATCTTATACCTGAACTATCGTTCGCGGATACCTTGAATCAGGCCCTTGGGAAGGACTGGGTGACATATCTACCCTCGGAAATCGCCTTGGACCACGAAGTGGCGTTATTGCCGGGCATTCCCGCGTTGAGTTTCGTGACAACCAACGACATGCGCAGCTATTCGGCGACGCCTACCGACGCGGTGGTAAATGTTGAGAATCTAGTGCAGCAGGTACGCGTCCTGGCTTGCCTGATTCCGAACGCATTCAACGTCGAGGGTCGTTACGTCAAGCGGTCTCTGCCGCAGAGTATGAGCCGCGTCGGCGGGCGCGTGGTCTCGTTTGATCCCAAGCGCAGCTATCTGCCCGACAAACCCGTCGAGCATGCCTTGGTGATGGCGCGGCGGCAGATACAGTTCAATCCTTTCCTGAGCGGCGTAGCGGCCTATCCGCTGGCCATGACCGATTCCGACGGGCAATTTTCGGTCGCGGGCTTATTAGTCGAGGATCAAATCTGGAGTATCAAATCGGGCACCGCTTTCGAAGCGTTCGTGGTTCAAGACGGCGGCATAACCTGGGCGCCGGACTTCGGGCAATTGGGGAAGGAGAACTATCCGATTACCTTGATTCCGGTGCAAAAAGAGATGAAATTGATGTGCGTGGCTTTTCCGTGCCGAACTCTCGATCTCTACAATCTGGTTGACCCGCGTAATTTCAACTACCTGACGCATCTGGATGTCATCGAGTCTGCCAGCAACAGCCGGCCACCCGTCTATGGGACCACGGTGGTTGATCCGGGCTGGCTGACTTTCATTTCGCCAACCGCGTCTATATTTGTTCCGCCGGGAGCGGACCTCAAAGTCACGGCGGGCGCCGGGCCCGGCACGAAACGCATGTTGTTGTTGAATATGCCGGAGTCGGCGGAGACGGATGATGCCGACTTCCCCACCGGACACGGATTTGACGTGGCCGAGAGTTCTGCGATTCGCAACATGTATCTCCAGAGTGCGCAGGACATGTGGCGGCTGGATGAGTCGCGTATTCGATTCTTCGGCGCGCACGGTATTGAGAATGCGCGCGTGAGTAAACTGCATGAAGAAGCCGGCCACGCCCTCAATAGCGCCACGGAGGCCCTGAGTACCAAACGTTACCAGGAGTACTCGGTGGAGGCGCGGCGGGCGCTCAGCCTCGAATCCCGCGCCTATCCCGACGTTCTGGGGATGGCCAACGACACCGTTCGCGGGTTGATCTTTTATCTGGCATTGCTTCTGCCGTTCGCGTTCACGATGGAACGTTTGTTCCTGGCCGGCCGCCGTATCGAGACCCGAATCCTGGGCATTGTGGCTTTCTTTGTCGGGATGTTTTTCATCCTGCGGCTTACGCATCCCGCGTTCCAAATCGTTCTGAGCCCGATGGTGGTGCTGCTCGGCTTCTGCATCGCGGTGCTTTCCTTGGTCGTAATCTCAATCGTGATGACCCGACTGGAAACCCTCGTGTCCAAACGTAAGGTCGAGCAGTCCGGCGAGCACGAATCCGGGGTGCAGGCATTAAGCGGCTTTGCGCTGGCCCTCGAGATGGGCATCGCGAACATGCGGCGTCGGAAGGCACGCACGGTGCTCACCAGCGTCACGTTGGTGGTCTTGACGTTTTCCGTTTTGTCCTTTGTCTCCGTGACCGCGCAGATTCGCTTCCAGCAATACCGTTACGAGGAAGGCGCGACGCCCTATCAAGGTATTCTGCTAAGGAACCGGAATTGGGCGCCATTTCCCTTCGAAACCTATGCTTCCTTGCGCAATGAACTCCAAGCCACCTGTACCCTGGCGCCGCGGGTGTGGTATTACGGGGCGCTGGTCCTGAATTACTCCTCGATCGAAATTCAGAAAGGCGACACGTTGCGTCAGGTCAAGGCGTTAGTCGGCTTGACGCCGCAGGAGCGTAGCTTTATGGACGTGGACTCTGCCCTCCTCGGTAAGAGTCGCTGGCTGTCGGAGGTGTCATCAACGCAAGAGCCACCGCCCGAAATCCTGTTGCCCTATACTGTGGCTGCAGCATTTGTAGGAAGCGACGCGCCCGCCGCAACGGACTCGCTTACCGCCGAGCAAAAGGCCGGAATTATCAGCCCGCTGTTGGGTCAGCAAGTGCGCGTTCTGGGCCGCTTGTTCACGGTAGTCGGCGTATTCGATGAAGATCGGATGAATCAACTCGTGGATATTGACGGAGAGCCGCTGACTCCCTTCGATCCGATTGAGATGGAAAAAAAGGCGCAAGAAGAAGGCACGCCCGACCCGGAAGTGGTCCAGCGTTACATCCATCATTCGTTCCGCGATGTGGCCATTGTGCCGGAAAAGGAGTTGCGGCATTCCGGGGTGCGTTCGATTGGTATGCTCCCGCGCCAACCTTCGGACGTGGGGACGCTCGCGCATAGTTTGGTGAACCGGTTGGACTACATTTTGTTTGCGAATATTGAGGGCGCGCCGACGCTGCTTAGCAGCCGCAACGCTACGCGAATCGCGGACCTATGGCACCTGATGGTCTTGATCGCCATCGCGGGACTGATCGTATTCAATACCATGCTCGGTTCCGTGTATGAACGCACGAAGGAAATCGGCACGTACACCGCCCTGGGAATTGCGCCGTCGCACATCGGGCGCTTGTTCCTGGTTGAAGCCGGCGTCTTCGCTATCATTGGCATTATGGCCGGCTACGTATTGGGCCAGTCCGTCGCGCGCGCCTCGACTACGTTCGAAGTGCCTTTGCTCAGCACGCTGAACCTCAATTATAGTTCGTTGGCGGGAGTGGGCGCTTGCGCCATTGTCATGGCGATGGTCTTGCTATCGTCGGTCTATCCGTCACGCAAGGCCAGTGAACTGGGCGTGCCGGAAATCGAGCGCCGCTGGAAACTGCCGCCCACCGAGGGAACCGAATTGACCCTCGATTTGCCCTTCACGGTGTCTCCCCACGAGGCGCCGGGACTGGTCGCGTTTCTAAAAGAGTATCTGGATTCACACGTGGACGTGTCCGTTGGCGATTTCTACGTGGAGAATGTGGTCGCCGGGCCCGGCGCGACGGGAAACGGCGGCACCGGTATTACCGGCCAGTTCTGGCTGACGCCGTTGGACCTCGGCGTGAGCCAATACACTACCATCGTACTGAGCAACCTGGAAGGGCTGGATATGTGCGGCGTCCGCGCGCGAATCGAACGGCTCAGCGGCGACGCAGGGTCCTGGCGCCGCGCCAACAGCCGTTTCATGACCGCACTTCGCAGTCAGTTCCTCATCTGGCGCAACCTCACGCCGCCGGCTCGCGCCGAGTACGTGGCACGCGGGAAAGAATATGCAATCGTCTGAGATCAGCCCTCAATTCGAAAGTGGATTCTCCGTCCGAACCGTAATCGGCGCGGTCTTCGTCGCGTTTGTGATGATGCCTGGGACTATCTACCTCGGTCTGATTGCAGGCGCGGGGCTGGGTCCGGCGGCGCAATGGGTGACCATCATCCTATTCACGGAAATCGCGCGTCGTTCGTTCACCGTCCTCAAACGCCAAGAGGTCTACATTCTGTACTACATGGCGGCAGCATTGGCGATGACCGGCGGCCCGTTCGGCGCTCTAATCTGGAATCAGTACTTGGTGCAGAGCCCGCAGGCGGTCGGATTCGGTATTGCGGACCAGTTCCCGAAGTGGGCGGTGCCATCGCGTCTTTCCGAAGCAATCCTGGGTCGCGACCTGTTTCATCCGGAGTGGTTCGTGCCCGTCCTGCTCATCGCGTGCCTGTGGACTATTGGGCGCGCCACCACGCTGACGATGGGCTACACGCTGTTTCGAGTCACCGCGGATGTTGAAAAGCTCAGTTTTCCAATGGCCCCGATCGCGGCCGAGGGCGCCACCGCGCTCGCCGAAACTACCGCGAAGAAAGAGACTTGGCGCTGGAACGTGTTCAGCGTGGGCGCGGCCATCGGTCTGGTGTTCGGAAGCGTCTACGTCGGAATTCCCGGGCTCACTGGAGTACTGTTCACGAAGCCGCTGAAGATCATCCCCATTCCCTTTGTGGACCTGACGCAGGCCGTGCAACGCATTCTTCCGGCCGCGTTGGCCGGCATCAGCATAGACGTGGGAGCGCTAATCTTCGGGATGGTTTTGCCGTATCCGATGGTTGCCGGCCTTTTCGTAGCGGCGATGGCGAGCGCGTTCCTACTGAATCCGATCTTGCAACACTACGGCTTGTTGCCCCATTGGAATTACGGGATGGCTCTCGTGCCGTCCAAGATTGTCACCGATTTGGATTTCTGGATGAGCGTCGGCATCGGCGCGTCACTCTGCGTCGCGTTCCTGGGGGTGTACAAGATCTTGCAGACGATTGTTGGACGGCGAAACGGGAAGCAAGGAGCGCAACTCGCGCCGCCACCGGGACGGGGCGACATCCGGCTGCGCTGGTGCGTTCTGGTATATATCGTGGCCAGCTTGCTGTACGTGGCGCTGTGCCGGGGTTTGTTGAAACAGGATTCGTTCCCCTGGCTCATGATGCTCGTTTATGCCGTGGTGCTCACTCCCGTGATTTCCTACATCTCGGCTCGGATGATCGGTCTGACCGGCAGCCCCGTGGCGTTTCCATTTCTGCGTGAGGGCAGTATCATTCTTTCCGGTTATAAGGGCGTGGACATTTGGTTTGCGCCTCTGCCTCTGGCCGATCACGGCGTGTCCGCGCAAATGTTCCGTGAACTGACGCTGACGCGCACCAAATTTTCCAGTCTGGTCAAGATCGAACTCGTGATGCTGCCTCTGGCGCTGCTGTGCAGCTTTCTGTTCTGGGCCTTTTTTTGGAACATCGAAGCCATTCCCTCGGCCACGTATCCGTTTACGGAAAAGATGTGGCCACTCAACGCCACGTACCAGTGCCTGTTCATGACCGCCACCGGCGGCGAACAGAACTGGCTCCAGGAGGCGATTAAGTGGCCCTACGTCGCAGGTGGGATGGTCGCCGGCTTTGGACTACTGGGGCTGACAAGCCTTTTGGGTCTGCCATCGCTCTTTTTCTACGGGATGATCGGCGGGTTGGGGGCAATACCGAATATCGCCATTCCGATGTTCATCGGCGCGGTGCTAGGCAGACGCGTGTTTGCACGGCGTTACGGTGCGGAAACCTGGCGGCGCTACACCCCGGTTCTCGCGGCCGGCTACGCCTGCGGCGTCGGCCTGGCCGGAATGCTGTCCGTAGCCTTCGCTATGGTCGTGAAGACGGTGTCCTCGTTGCCGTTTTGACAAGCTCAAGCTGAAGCCTGGACTACGAACAGACCTCAGACCTTGGGGATCGAACGTTCGGCCTCTTCGATGACGCTTTGGTCGAGGTCGTAGTCCTGCAATTTCCCGCCCAGATAGTCGTCGTAGGCGAGCATATCAAAGTGGCCGTGGCCGCTGAGATTGAACAGGATCGTCTTGCTCTCGCCGGATTCCTTGCACTTCAGCGCCTCGTCCACGACCGATCGAATCGCGTGGCCGCTCTCCGGCGCGGGGATGATTCCCTCGGCCCGCGTAAAGGTCATGCAGGCTTCGAAGACCGGATTCTGCGGATAAGCCATGGCGCGCATTACGCCTTCTTTCACGAGGAGTGCGAGTTGTGCCGCAATACCGTGATAGCGAAGGCCGCCGGCATGAATCCCGGGCGGCATGAAGTTGTGGCCCAGCGTGTACTGTTTCAAGAGCGGGGTGAACTCACCCGTATCGCCGAAATCGTACGCGAAAATACCGCGCGTCATCGTCGGACACGCCGAAGGTTCAACGCCGATGAAATCAATCTTCTTGCCGCGCTTGATCTTGTCCGGCGCGAATGGGAACGCCAAGCCCGCAAAGTTGGACCCGCCGCCACAGCAGCCGATGATGATATCCGGATATTCGCCGACACTTTCCATCTGCAACTTTGCTTCCTGACCGATCACCGTCTGGTGCAGCAACACGTGATTCAGGACGCTGCCCAGGCTATATTTCGTCGTGCCGCCGCTCTTCGCCGCGACCTCGACGGCCTCCGAAATGGCCATCCCGAGGCTGCCGCTCGTATCGGGATGTTGACGCAGAAAGCTCTTGCCGGATTCCGTCGTGTTACTCGGACTGGGAATGACCTTGGCGCCGTAGGTCTGCATCAGGCTCCGGCGGTAAGGTTTCTGCTCGTAGCTGACGCGCACCATGTATACCGTACACTTGACGTCAAACATGCTGCATGCGATGGACAAGGCGGTGCCCCACTGGCCGGCGCCGGTCTCAGTGGACATTTCTTTCGTCTTTTCTTGCTTGTTGTAGTAGACCTGCGCCACTGCCGTATTTAGCTTGTGACTGCCCGATGGACTCACGCTCTCGTTCTTGTAAAAGATTTTGGCCGGAGTCCCCAGCGCCTTCTCAAAGCGATAGGCGCGTCGCAGCGGCGTGGGCCGCCAGAGGCGATAGATATCCATAATTTCGCCGGGAATCGAAATCGTAGGCTTCTGCGAGACTTCTTGTTCAATGAGCGCCATCGGAAAGATCGCGGCCAAGTCGGCCGGTCCTACCGGTTGTTTCGTACCCGGATGCAGCGGCGGGTCCACCGGTTTCGGCATATCGGGCGTGATGTTGTACCAAACGTCCGGCATCCGGCGCACGTCGAGCAGTATGTTGTAATCTTTCATGGTTGTACCCCCTTCATAAGGCCCAAGTTGAAAAAGTGCCGCTAGCATACACGGAGCCTTCCCCGAAAACCAAACCCCCGTCGGTCTTATAGGTCCTATTCGTCCTATAGGTCCCATAGACTTTGACCTCGATCCGTTCATTCGGCATAATCCGCCGCGCCTGGGATATCATGAATAATTCTCAAAACAGAATCTGTGTGTGCCTTCTGCTGTTTAGCCCATGGGCTTTCTGCGAACCGAACAGTTTTCTCTGGGACGCATCGCGCCCCGACGCCCCGGGGCCGATCCAACTGGTCAATCTTCCGGACGCGGCGCCGGTGTGGTCCGAATTCCAAGGGAAACGTGCGGTCGGTGCGCCTTCTCATTCCGACTACTATCAACGCCGGGGTCTGCTATTCCGCGTAGAAATCGAGCCATCGAAGTTGACCGACCCAATCTACGTAGTGCTCGAACATCTCGATCGGAACTTGGCGTTGATTGAAGTGAATTATGACGGGGCCCGTTCCGAAGCCGAACCTTTGGCCGGATACACCAGTCTGGGCAGCGGTCATCCGCGACGCGCGGTGTTTCGACTCACCAAACCGGAATTCCGGCACCGGCTTGCGGGCGGCGCGGACCTCGAGGTTCAGGGCGTGGGCGCACTCACGGGCATGACGCTTACCTCGGAGATGAGCGCCGACCTCTCACAGTCTATTCGCAACGAGGTACCCGCGGTCGTGCCTTCGCGCATTACGCTCAGGAAGCCAATACAATTGGTTCTTTCCGTCGGTGCGGATAGCAAACTTGTCCAGAGGCTTCCGGAGGCACTTTCCCGGATGCGCGAGGTTTGTCCATTAGCGGCCGCTCTCGGCTTCAACGCCGTCGAGAGTTACGTCAAGTGGAACTTCGTTGAAACCGAGAAAAACCGGTACGATTGGAGTTACTACGATGCGGTCGTCGAAGAGGCGCGTCGCCACGGCTTGAAATGGTTTCCCCTGCTCATAGTCGGCTCGGCTTACGCCTTACCACAATGGTTTCACGATTCGCAGGAGAATGTGGGGTTTGTGTGTCTGGAACACGGCAAACGCAACAATATCCAGACGATATTCACGGAACTTCAAACGCCATATGTCCAATCTTTTCTGCGCGAATTCGGCAAACACTACGGTTCTACCGGCCGTCTTCTTGGAGTGCGGCTGGGTCCCAGCGGTAATTTTGGCGAGTCGCAATATCCGGCGGGCGGCAACTGGGGTTATCAAGGCGAAACCGAGCACATCCACATCGGCTGGTGGGCCGGCGACCCTTATGCGGCGCCGCACTTCCGGTCCTTTTTGAATTCGAAGTATTCGGATATTCACTCGCTGAACCGCGCGTGGACATCCGCCTACAACGGTTTCGATCAGGTTCCCGTGTTCATCCCGCAATTTGCGGAATCGAAACGTCAGCGCAAGGACTTCGTAGACTGGTACATCGGCGCCATGACGGATTGGTGCGAGCGATGGGCCGTCTGGGCGCGCGAATCCATGCCGGACACACCCATCTACCAGTCCTCAGGCGGCTGGGGCTTTGTCGAGTCCGGCACCGACTTTACCGAGCAGACCAAGAGCATGGTCAAGGTCCACGGGGGTATCCGTGCCACGAATGAGACGGACAGCTACGTTCAGAATTTCTATGCCACACGGATGATGTCCAGCGCAGCGCGTTTCTACGGTGTTCCTTTCGGCGCCGAGCCGGCCGGATACGGTTCTGCGCGGGGCGTGGTCGCGCGCATATATAACATCTTGGTTAACAACGGACAGCACCTCTTCTTTTACTCTCCGAATCTCTTCAACAATGACCAAGCCGTCGAGAAATGGCTTCAGTACGCGCCGTTGCTCGACCGCCGCGATGAGCCGTTACTGGAAGTCGCGGCGCTGTATCCGGACACATACGCGAAGTTGGACGATGGTGTATTCCGCAATCTGTATTCCTTCGGTTTCAATCGTATGATTGTGCCGCTTCGGGAGAAGCTGGACTTCGACTTCTGCAGCGAACGAATGATCATGGATGGGGCTCTTCCACGTTACAAGGTCTTGCTGTTCCTGTGGAGCCACGTGATCGAGGCCGATGTCCTCGCTAAGATTGACCAGTGGGTGCGTGAC
>JACQVH010000022.1 GCA_016209895.1 Candidatus Hydrogenedentota bacterium
GTTCCAGACCGTCCAATCGCCGTATTCCCCGGGACCGCGCATCCAGCCTTTGTAGCCGAGCCAGGTCCGCCGTGGTGAGAAAGCCGAACGGCATTCCCAACGCGACCCGTACGGATATCTCTAATCCCTTATCCGTGATGATGACGATGTCTGTTAACGCGGGACATCCCGTCAAACACAGACTCGTCGCTACGATTAATAGAACTACGCTTGCTGCCGCTCGAGCACATCTACTCATGGCCATTCCCCAACGTTGACAAACCAACGATTTCGTTTCCCTTCCGACACTTTGGAGCCTCGTGGCTCGGAATGCCCCAGTAGCCGATCCAAATTCTACTCTATTATTAAGTAAGAAGCAAATTATGTCAAGAGTTTTCCGTGGGCCTTCGACAAACTTTTCAACGACCTCGTCATCTTACAACGGTCGGCCACCTCACATTGACGCCATCAAGCTTGAAAAAAGTACGAAAAACTGAAACTCTAATAAAGAGATTTTTTGTGCCAGCGCGTACTTTTCGCTGATTCGGGCGTCGTTCCCAAGTTTTCATGGGGCCTCACCCGGGTGCCGCGTCGGTGTCATCCACCGATTACGCGCTCGCCCAAGCCTTATCTTATGATATCGGCAGATCGCATTTCTCTTCCACAACCGACTTGATCGGAGAGGTACCACCCTTATTGCCGAGCAACACGACCAGGAAGTGATTCATTTGGCAGACAATCTCCTGAACGATGTCGGCTTGGCTGGGCTTCTTAGTGATACTCACGATGTGCTTCACGGCGCTCCTCCTTTGTCCCGCTACAAGTACCCCAAATACAATCTTGAATCCATTCCTTTGACCGAAAACTTGTAAAGAGTTTACTCCCATACACAATTTGTGTCAAGTCCGCAGTTTTCAAAGTATCCCGTCCTTGTCCCGGGAGACCTTAATCGGTCCTGCGTCCTCGGCGAAATCGCTTCGGGTCAATCCCATACCGATCTACCCTCAAACCGATAATTCGTTCCGAGATTCCCAGGGCCCGCGCGGCCTGGGCCTTGTTGCCGCGGGCATCCTTCAACGCTTCGACCAGCATCTCGCGCTCGACCGACTCGAGCGTCGCCTCCATTTTGCCCCGCATCACGGTGCCGCTCGCTTCGGCGGTCTGCAACGTGGGAGGCAGATGATGCCCGTGTACAACGTCATCGCGGCTCAAAAGCACCGCCCGTTCAACGCAATTCTCCAGCTCACGGACGTTGCCCGGCCAATGATAACTCATCAACATATCTATGGCCGGCGTAGAAATACGCCGGACGTTTTTTTGATGCGACAAACTGTACTTTTCCACGAAATGGTCGGCCAGCATCAGGATGTCGGTACGTCGCTCGCGCAACGGTGGAATATGGATGGGGAATACATTGAGCCGGTAATACAAGTCCTGGCGAAATTCCTCCCCAATCATTAGGTTCTCAAGATCGCGGTTCGTGGCGGCAATGATGCGCACGTCCACCTTGATCGTCTCGGCGCCGCCAACGCGCTCGAATTCCCGTTCCTGAAGCACCCGCAGCAACCGGATTTGCATCGAAGGTGACAGGTCGCCTATCTCGTCCAGGAAGATTGTACCCGTGTGCGCCAGTTCGAACCGGCCCTTGCGCTGCGCAATCGCTCCGGTAAATGCCCCTCTCTCGTGTCCGAATAACTCGCTCTCGATCACCGATTCCGGCAGGGCCGCGCAATTGACTTTGACGAACGGTTTCGCGCTTCGCGGGCTGTTATAGTGAATCGCATGCGCCACCAACTCCTTCCCGACGCCGCTTTCTCCACGCAGCAGCACCGTTGAATCACTGCGGCAGACCTGCGCAATGAGGTCATACACTCCCTGCATCGCGTGCGAACTGCCGATCATGTTCGAGGGCTGGAAGCGGCTTCGCAATTCCTGCTGCAACCGCTTGTTTTCTTCCAGAAGTCGCTGGCGTTCTTCCATGGCTTCCTGACGCAGTCGCACCGCCTGTGCGATCATGGAAGAAATGATCGAAAGCAACCGCACGTCTTCGTTCAGAGATACCCCGTCCGAGAATAAGCGGTCCACGCTTAGCGCCCCGATCGTCTCGTTCCCCAGTTTAATCGGGACGCAAATGAAGGAGATGTTTTCCTTCCTTTGTTTCTCACGAGCCCCGGTACGGTCCAAGAATAGCGGCTCTTCGGAAATGCGAGGGACTGCCAACGGCCGCCCGCTTTGCACGACCTGACCCGTCACTCCCTCTCCCGGACGGTAGCGTCCGCGTTCGCGCTGCGCCGCCGAAAGACCGTGGGCCGCTTCAATGTACATTTCCCCCGTGTCTCGGTTAAGTAGGGTCAAGGTCCCGCGTACCATGCCCGTGTACTTCGCGATAGCGTCCAGCACGGAACCGACCGCGTCGCGAATATCCATGCTGCGGTCGAGCGTTTGACTAATCTCGAAAAGCAGCGATAGTTCCCTGACTTCCCGTCGAATTTCGGGTTGCTCCGTTGACATTAGCATTTGCGAGAGATGGTTGAGATGAAGCGACATCCGGTTTGGGCTTCGATCAATTCCTACAAAACTGTAGGAAAATGCCCAAGCCTTGTCAAATCCGCTCTTTCCCGTGCCCCTCGAGGCTCCGGATCGAGTCTCGATGACCGAATCGAAGCGAATCTTCGAAACCGACTTGACTGCGTAAACTACTCACAAGGATAATCCGCCACTATGACATCCCCAGCAGCCGAGACGACCACTACTCGCCGAAGCGACTTCTGGCATGGACTACTAATCATTCTGTCTCTCAGCATTTCTTTGGGAATCATTGACGTTGGGCTCGCCCTGGCGTACAAACCCGCAGTCCTTGATTCCCTGGCAAACCTGCTTCTGCCGGCGACGACGACTATGGTGTGCGTCTTGGCGCTGGGCCTTTGCTCGGCTCTCTTCCTCATGCTGACCGCAGTAATCATGCGCGTCCACACCTACGTCCTACTGAAATGTCTGACCGTCTTCTATGCGCTTTTGTTTATCCTCGCGTGGCTTAGCAATGCGATCCAGGTCGAAATCTATGCGGCGCGCCCCAACGAAGCTTGGACTCGGCTCACCGTCATTCTACTCGTGTCCGCAAGCGTGGGGCTGGCCGTACTTCCCCGCCGAAACGAAGATAATCTAAACTGGACCGCGAACGCTTTTCCCCTGGCCGCCCTACCCGTCTTATGTTCTCTCGCCGTGTACTGGCTGTCCATCGCCCTGGAGCGTCCAATCCCTCCCGCGTCGGGAATGATCAACCCGTGGTCAATTACCGCGGTTCACGTCGTCATCTTAATGCTTGTCGTCCTCTGGCGGCGCGCCCGTTTTCAAGTGCTGGTCTTGCTACTCGTGATGGCGCTCATGCTCGTCGGCGCCACAGTCGCCATCAAGAAACTCTACGAACCCCGTTCCGTAACTCCCGTGGGCACCAACACCCAGCGCCGTGTTTCCCACGTAGTTTTGATCACGATTGATACGCTCCGCCGGGACTCCCTCGGCAGCTACGGTTCCGCGCGTCGAGATACACCCAATCTCGATGCCTTCGCCACGGAATGCGTTCAGTTCATGCAGGCGTATTCCCCGGGTCCCTGGACTCTCCCGTCCGTCGCGTCGATCATGACCGGAGTCACACCGGACGTACATCGTTCCACCACGCGCTTCGCTCGATTATCGGCCAATTTCACCACGCTCGCCGAGTTCCTGCGCGAGGCCGGCTATCGCACTTCCGGGATCGGTTACAACGTATTCCTCACCGAAAACATGCGTATGGACCAGGGTTTCGTGGACTACGACTTCTATCCCAAGCCGGGTATCAGCGACCCGCGGACCTTTGGCGGGCGCGTGCTCCGGCGCCTGTTCCTCAACCGTTACTTCCCGCGTAAAGCTTCCTCGGAAGACCTGACAAACCTCGCCCGGCGTTGGCTCGAGTCGCACCGTGACGAGGATTTCTTTTTTTGGCTGCATTATTTTGACCCCCATATGCCTTATGAGCCTCCGGCTAACTTCGTGCCCAAGGAAGACCCGCTGGTCGCCAAGCTTGGAAGGCAATTCGGAGACAAGGACGGCGCGCGCATTGGCCATTTCGGTCTGACCCTCGAAGAGAGGCAATGGGCTCGCACCCTCTATGATGCCGAAGTGCGCTACGTGGACCAATGCGTGGGCCGCGTTATTGAAAGCCTGCGCACGCTCGGCATTTACGATGACGCTCTCATCGTTCTGACCACCGACCACGGTGAGGAATTCTGGGAACATGACAATTTCGAACACGGCCATACCCTGTTCAACGAACTTATTTGGGCTCCACTCCTCGTCAAGCTGCCCGGTCATGTGAATACGGGTCCTCGCCAAGCGCTGGTAACTACCACCGCACTGCTGCCCACCATTCTCGACTTTTGCGGGATTCCTTACGATCCCACGCGGTTTTCCCACCCCTCTTTCGCGCCTGTGCTGACCGATTCCACTGCTTCAATTCAAGTTTCTCCAGTCTATAGTTCGGGGCTTATGCGCTATGAAAACCAGGAATCCGCAGTTTGGGGCCAATACAAGTACATCCGCAACCAGTTCACCAATCGCGAACAACTCTATAATCTCCTCGATGACCCCAAAGAGAAGAACACCCTCTCGCGCTCTAGTCCGGAAATATTGGAGCAGGGCCGATTGTTTCTGCGGGAGCATAATTTGACCGCCGACCGGCTGCGCCACTTGTACAAGGTGGACGAGCAGAGGCCGCTGGACCAGCTTCCCGAGGCTACCGTCGAGGAACTCGAAAGCCTCGGTTACATTTGAGGTACCGCGACGAGGGCACGCGGCGCCACCTTTAGGCTTGGGTTGGGGAGAGTAGAATGACTTGTCCTGCGTCTGGACAGCCGCCCATGGGCAAGGCGGCTGACGAAGGGACTGGCGTACACGCGCTACTCGTAGTGATCTCCACGAGTGTGTCGCTCGGTCTTGTGGATGTTATCCTTACATTGCCGCGTAAACCGGATGCGTTTTCCACGCCTTTCAGCTTGTGCTTGCCAGCCGCCGCGACCATGCTTATCTCCATCATCGGTTTCGGGTTGTTCTGGGCATGCGCCATCCTGCCATTCAACCGACTGCTGAAGAAGGAACCAAGCCACCTCCTATGGAGAGGCGCGGTCCTTGTGGTTGTCGCCTTTGTGCTGGCCCGACTCACCGACGTGATTCAAATCCAGGCTTATGGGACTCACGGGCTCGACGCAATACTCCGACTAAGCATCGTGTTGCTTGTTGCCGCTTGGGCGGGGCGGCGTTCTTTACCGCTCCCACCGGAGAGCCAATGGGCCTGCGTCTGCCTCGTGGCGTTTCCTTATGTGCTCTGCCAATTGATGCTGGGTTTCTGGTTCATCTTATGTGCGGCCGAATCTCCACTATTACTCGGTGTAATGACCGGAGCGATACTTATCACAACCACGATGACGTTGGTCTTGGCGGCGCGTTGTGCCCGGCTGCGTGTTCAAATGGCGGCGCTTACCGTATTGAGCTTGGCGATACTTGGCGGTGGAATAACCGCTTTCCGGAACCTCGAACCCGCCCGGGTCTTCGCCGCCGCGCCTAGTACGTCGAATCACAGAGTTCCGCGCGTAATTCTTATCACCATAGATACCCTGCGTCGTGACGCCGTCGGTTCTTATCGGGCCGAAGGGAACGAAACGCCCGCTATGGACGCGTTAGCGCGCGACGGCGTCCGCTTTACACGGGCTTATTCAGCCGCCCCCCGAACGTTGCCCGCCGTTACGTCAATCATGACTGGAGTTACTGCGGACGTCCATGCCGCCATCGTCCCATTCTCGCGTCTCTCGAACGAATTCGTTACGATGGCCGAATTCATGCAGCAAGCCGGCTATCTTACCGGCGCTCTCGGATGCAATGTCCACCTGACCGAGCACATGAACCTGCAGCAAGGATTTATGGACTACGAATTCTATCCCAAACCGGCGATCAGCGACCCCGAGACTTTCGGCGCCCGCATCCTGCGCAAGCTCGTTCTCAATCGCCGGTTTCCGCGCAAAGCTTCCTCGCAGGCTCTGACCGAGGCCGCCTGCCAATGGCTTGAGCAGCACCACGATCAGGACTTCTTCTTCTGGTTGCACTACTTCGATCCGCATTGGCCGTATGAGCCTCCGCCGCGTTTCCTCCCGCGTGATGACACCCTAATCGAGCGATTTGGGCCAGCATTCTATGATCAGGACGGCGCCGGATTCGGGCTTTTTGGCGTGACCCCGGACCAACGCCAGTGGGTGCGCGAACTGTACCTGGCTGAAGTGAGATACGTGGACGATTGCATTGGCCAAATCGTCCAAACGTTGAAGCGGTTGGGACTCTATGAGGATACCCTCATCATCCTGACCACAGACCACGGAGAAGAATTCTGGGACCACGACAATTTCGGCCATGGCCATTCCCTCTACAACGAACTGATCTGGACACCGCTATTCATTAAGAGTCCAAACGGCGCCGCCTCTTCCATATGTGAGGCGCCGGTGAGCACGGCGGGTCTTCTGCCGACCCTCCTTGATCAATGTGGAATATCCTTTGACGCAGCGCGTTTCTCGACGTTCTCGTATGCGGCCGCGTTGCAACACCCTGAGACTTCGTTCCCCGACGCGCCGATCTTCAGTTCGGGCCTGAACCGCTATGGCGAACAGGAATCCCTGGTTTGGGAAAACTTCAAGTACATTCATTCGGCAATATCGGGTCGGAATCAACTCTTCGACCTACACGGTGATCCGGCAGAGGCGCAGCCACTTCTCTCATCGCTTGCGTTGGATCGCGCCGGACAGCTTCTGACTGACCACCGGCGGCGCGCCGAAGAACTGCGGGCCCTCTACCACGTGTCAGAACAGCAACCCCTGCACAAGCTGCCCCAAACTACCGTTCAGGAGCTCGAAAGCCTCGGCTATCTTTGAGAGAGTGCAAAGCGCAAAGTAGAAGGTGCAAAGTGCGTCCTATCGTCCGGCAGATGTGGAAATTCGGCTAATCACTGAATCCGACTACTCTCGCGACCTTCCCTCCATTGCCGCTCCCCAGACACAAGCCGATCCCGTCTTTGTCGTCCCTTACGTGTCCCTCATGTCCTTTTCGTCCTTTTGGTTGTGTCGCGTTTCCGGCTACCCAGAGACCAGGAACCCGTAACCAGGGATTAAGAGTGCGTCCGCCTGACCAAAGGCGCTATCATCTTCCGAAAATTCCGCGCGCCATATTCCAGGGACAAGGAAGGACGACATGAAACTACTGCTGATTGCCGCTTTGATGCTGCTTGCGGTTTCTTGGCATTACCCTGCCTCTGCGCAACTACTCGGGGCACGTGCCCGCGCGTGGGAAGGCACAATCACGATTCCCACCTATCCCTGGGGACCGGACGACGTGAACCCCAAATTCTACGAACTCGAAGGATTCATCTTTTATCCCTACCCGATGCAGGACAATTTGTCTAATACCAAGATCGACCGCACCTACAAGGCACTGTTTCTGGAGAATGAATATTTGAAAGTCACCTGCCTGCCGGAACTGGGCGGGCGACTCCATTCCGTCCTCGACAAAACCGAGGGCAAGGAGATGTTCCATTGCAATCACGTGATCAAGCCGGGACTGATCGGCTTGCGCGGGGCGTGGATCAGCGGCGGCGTCGAGTGGAACACCGGTCCGCAGGGACACACCGTCACCGACGTCTCGCCTGTGGATGCGCTTGCAATCGAGAATGAGAACGGCTCGGCCTCGCTCATCATCGGCAACACCGAGAAGATTTCTCGCACCCGCTGGACCGTGCGGGTGACGTTGCATCCGGGCAAGGCCTATCTCGACGAGGACATTTCGATGTACAACCCGACCGACGGCATCCATCCCTATTACTTCTGGAACAACACCGCGTTTCCATGTCACGCGGGCACACGCTTTATCTATCCCATGACCTTGGGCACCGACCATGCAGGCGCGGCGTTTTTCCAATGGCCGATTCACGAGGGCCGCGACCTAACTTGGCTAAAGAGCTATCCCGAACCGACGTCAGTGTTTGCCTATCGCTGCGCATTCGACTTCTTCGGCGCGTACGACGTGGTTGCGGACCGAGGTATCGTCCAGCACGCCAACCACCAAATTGTTGTGGGCAAGAAGGCCTGGACCTGGGGCCAAGCCGACTTTGGCCTACTTAGCCAGAAGGCCCTGACCGATGACGATGGACCGTACATCGAAGTGCAGAGCGGCCCACTCGAGACCCAGGCCAATTACGGCATGCTAGCCCCGGGCAGCGCCGCGCGCTGGAGCGAAGCCTGGTATCCCGTCCATGGCCTCGGCGAAGGGTTTGAATACGCCACGCGCGAAGTAGCTGTCCAGCGTTACTGGAGCGAGAGTGGGGGAGATGCGGAACTGGAACTCCGTGTAATCGCCACCGCGCCGTTTGACGCCGCGGTCTGCACGTTATCAACCGATAGCCGTACGCTATTGCGGGGAACGGTCAATTTATCACCATTCGCTGCGCAGAAGATTCTTCTGCGGCACGCGCCGAAGACCCCCATCGAAGTTTCCATATGTTCCGAAGACGGCATCGTTCTCGCCGCGTATACTACGCCGCTGCCGATTCCGGAGATCGAGGCGCCAAGAATCCACACCGGTCCAGCCAAACCCGATAACCAATTAACCGCCGAAGAACGCTACCTCAAAGGCAAGACTTTCGACGAGCAGAGCAATCGCATCGAAGCCCGAAACTGGTACGAACGTGCCCTCGTTGTAGACCCGCAACATTCCGACGCCCTACGCGCACTCGCCGTACTCGACCTGGAGTCCGGCCGGTACGAGGAAGCGGCTCAGCGCCTCGAATCGCTGCTGCAGCGAAACCCCGACGACGGCACGGCCTGGTATTATCTCGGCGTCGTTCGACTGCGGCAGGGGAATTTTCAGCAAGCGCAGGAATGCGGTTACCGAGCGCTGAAAACTCTGGAACTTGAAACGCGTGGCTGGCTGCTCGTCGCTCGCGCATTGACCGGCCAACGCAAGTTCGCCGAAGCCTCCGAGATGCTCGAGCGAGCCTCCGGCGCCGGGCGCCACGACCCGCGTCTGACCGAATACCGAACGCTGGCCCTCTTGGGTGCCGGAAATATCGTCGAAGCCCAAGTGGTGGCAGAAGCCGCACGACAGTCCGACCCGCTCGCTCTCGTCCCGCGAGCGGTTTTGGCGCTGATTGACACACGCGCAATGGAGGTCTTCGTCGAAGAAGCGAAAACGTATGTGGGCGAATACGAATTCGAACTTCTCGAAACCGCGCTGACCTTCGCCGACGCCGGCCTCACGCGCGAAGCGGTCCAGTTGCTGAAGACCGCATGTCCTGCCGACAAACGGCATCAGAGCCGCCCCATGCCGTTATATTACCTCGCCTACTGGCATTCGCAACTCGGCGAAAAGAAGTGCGCGCGAGACTACTTGAAACATGCCGCGATGGGCTCCCCAGACTATGTGTTCCCCTCGCGAGTCGAGGAGATTGATATTCTCTCCTTTGCCATACGCGAGAATCCGCGCGATGCACATGCGCATCTCTATTTCGGAAACCTTTACGCCGGATTAGGTCGCCACGCCGAAGCCATTCCACATTGGCAAAAGGCCGCTGATCTCGATCGCCGTCTCAGCGTCGCCTGGCGCAATCTCGCGCTTCACGCTTGGAAACGCGAAAACGTCTTGTCCAAAGCCGAGAAATTATATCGAAAGGCGATCGCTGCCCGACCGGGCGACCAGATTCTCTATCGCGACTTGGCGAACGTGTTGCTCGCCCAGAATCGGCGGACCGAGGCCATCCCGCTCCTCGAAAAGATGCCCTACGAAGAAGACCGGCGCGCCGACATTTTACTGATCCTTGCGAACGCGTACCTCGAGGAGAAGCGCTACAGCGACGCGATTCAGTTGCTCGAAGGAGTTCGGTTCTCGAACTGGGAAGGCCAGACCGGTCCGCACGACGCGTTTGTGCGGGCGCACTTGGCCCGCGGGAAGGAACGTTTCGACGCGAATAGTCTTGCTGCGGCGTTGGATGACTTCACGCGGGCGTTGTCCTATCCTGAAAATCTCGGCGTGGGCCGCCCGGCGTTTCCCGAGGAAGCCGAAGCCCTCTATTGGAAAGGCCGCACGCTGCGCGCCTTGGGCCGCGAACCCGAAGCCCGCGCTGCTTGGCAGGAAGCCGGCTCCGCCCGTCCCGGCTCCGACCGCCAAAACGAGCACCGCAAACTCAGTGAGGACGCGTTAGCCTTAAGCCCCGCCACATCATGATGAGTCCGACAGATCCGACGCGTCTGACCGGTCTGACCCGTCCGAATCGAAGGAGCCGCCCCCCACCATCGAGTCAAGCCGCGCGCGAGCGCTTGACGAAAAGGGGAAGCACAAGCATGAGTGCCGCCCCCACCACCGCCAACAGAATGCTGATGATTTGTTGGTCGCTGAGCGTGCCGAAGTGGGTGGGATTGTGGTCACCGCGGAGGAATTCGAGGAAGAAGCGGAGGATTCCGTATAGCGCGAGATACGCGCATACGACCACGCCGTCGAAGATACGCGCCCGTTCGCGAATCAACAGCAGGAGCAGGGCAATGACCACTAATCCAAAACCTTCGTAAAGTTGCGTCGGGTGTACGGCGTACGACCAATGCTCGGCATAGGGCGGCCCCACATGATCCAGGTACGCCGGGCTGCCGGTGGGTGGAACTGACGTATCCCACGGAACCCGCGGAAAGCAAATTCCCCACGGCGAGTTGGTGCGCGCACCGTAACAACATCCGTTAAGAAAGCAACCCATGCGGCCCACCGCGTGGGCCAGCGGCGCATAGGGGATCAACAAGTCGCTCGTCTTCCAGAACGGCAATCCCTTTTTCCGCATGTATAAAAAGGCGAAGACCAGCGCCGGAGGCAATGCGCCCTGAAATACCAGTCCACCTCGCCAAATGGCGATCCATCCGATCGGGTCGCGCCACGAGTATTGGTTCGAGAACATGATGATATGCAATAGGCGCGTGCCGACCAGTCCGAGTATCAGTATCCAGAAACCAAGCGTGGCGACGATTTCCGGATCGATCCCGTTCCGCTTCGCTTCGCGCTGCGATAGGTACAGCGCGAGTAGGAACCCCAGGGCCAACATGAGCCCGTAGGAGTGGAACGTGATCGGTCCAAGCTTAAGAAGGCTGGGGAACATGCGACCGATCCAGCTTGCGCCAACCGATGACCAATAGGAATACCCCGATACAGATCGCGGAATCGGCAAAGTTGAAGGCCGGATAGTGCTTCCAGGGAAAGTTAATAGGGATGAAATAAAAGTGGAACTGGAGGAAATCGGTCACGTGGCCGAGGCGGAAGCGGTCAATCAAGTTCCCAATGGCGCCACCGGCCACCATGCCGTAGGCGACGTTTTGACAGATGGAAGCCGGGTCGAGATGCCAGAAGAGGTAAATGAGTACCGCGCTGGCCAGCAGCGGAGCGAGTTTTGCTACAATCCTCGAGTCACGAAATGCGCCGCCGACCAAACCGGTATTCTGCTCATGCGTGATGTAAAAGAACTGCTTCTCGCCCTTGTAGAGCGCCCGATCGTGGTGGGGAAGGTTCGCCCGGATAAGGGCCTTCGCCGTTTGGTCGAGACAAACGACGAACACCATCACCCCGAGTAACCACGCAAGCTGTTTTCGCCGATTCGTCACGGCCGCGTGCCGTTACAGTCGCCCGCTTTTTTCGAGCTTGGACTGACATTCCACGCAGAACTTCGCCGCCGGGAAAACCTCCAGCCGCTTCTTCGGGATTTCCTTGTTGCAACCTTCGCACATCCCGTAGGAGCCGGCCTCAATCCGCCGCAGGGCGTCGTTCACGTCGCGAAGCCAGTTGGATTCGCCGGTGGCGATGTTCAGCGCCGTCTCTCGCTCGAAGTTGTCCGTGCCGACTTCGGCGTAGCTCGTCAAGTCGCCGGTGTTGTCGCGGGTGGATTCGTACAGAGTCTCTTCCTCGATCTTCCGGATACCTTCACTGAGGCGATCGCGCTCCGCGACCAGCAGCTTCTCAAATTTCTTGGCTTCTTTCTTGGTCATGCAGCCAGGTCTCCTAATTGCTCGATACAACGTTTACATAGTTGCGGATGATTCGCGTCTTTCCCAACGGACTCTTTATAATTCCAGCAACGCACACATTTCGCACCCGGCGCCCGCTCCACGGCAACAAGCAGGTTGCCTTCCGCGCGGCACGCCTCGACACTCACCGGATGCACCTCACAGTTGGACACGATGAAAATCCATGGCAACTGCGACTCGTACCCGCGCAGCAACTGCTCCATAGCTTCGTCACCCGGCGCGAGATGTACCGCCGCTTCGAGCGACGAGCCGATGCGCTTGTCCCGACGCGCGATTTCGAGTTGCTTGTACACGATGCCGCGAATTTCAAACAATCGGTTCCAGTTCTCCAACGTTTCCCCCTTCAACACGTATTCCGGTCTGACGGCTGGAAACGTTGCAAGGTGAACACTCTCGGCCGTGCGTAAATGCCCCGGCAAATACTGCCACGCTTCATCACAGGTGTAACTGAGAATCGGCGCCAGCAGCTTGAGCAGATCGCTCAGAATCTCAGCCAGGACCGTCTGGGCAGCGCGACGTTCCCGTGAGTTCGGCGCGAAGGTGTACAAGCGATCTTTTAGAATATCGAGATAAAACGAACTCATGTCCACCGCACAGAAGTTGTGGACCAAGTGGTAGACTTGGTGGAATTCGTATGTTGCGTACGCCTCGAGCACTTGCTCCTTAAGCATCTGCACACGGTGCAACGCCCAACGGTCCGCTTCTTCGAATTCACGAGACGTAACCGCATGCTGAGACGAAAAGTCGTACAGATTGCCGAGCATAAACCGAAACGTATTGCGAATCCGCCGATAGGCGTCCTGTAATCGTGTCAGGATTTCTGGCGAAATACGGATATCCTGACGGTAGTTCTCACTCGCGACCCAAAGCCGCACAATATCTGCACCGTATTTCGAAAGCATGTCGGATAGTTCGAAGAAATTGCCCAGTTTCTTGGACATCTTCTTGCCTTCGCCATCCACCACGTAGCCCGTGGTCAGGACGATCCGATACGGCGGCTCGCCCTTCACCGCGCAGGCCGGAATCAGCGAAGCCTGAAACCAGCCCCGATGCTGATCGCTCCCTTCCAGGTACATATCCACCGGCCACGTCAGGTCCGGGTGTCGCTCGCACACTGCCCGGTTGCTTACCCCCGAATCGAACCACACGTCGAGGATGTCGGTCTCCTTAATGAATTCGCCATGGCCACACTTGCCGCATTTGACGCCATTTGGTAATAGTTTTGTCGCCGGCGTATCGAACCAACGGTCAATACCATCGTCCGCCGATAGCGCAAGCTCCTCGACCTTCTTCAACGTTTCCGGCGAAGCGAGCACTTCGTCGCAGGACTTGCAGTAGAACACCGGGATTGGCACGCCCCACGCCCGCTGCCGACTGATGCACCAGTCCGGGCGCTGGGCGATCATCGCGTAGATGCGTTCCTGACCCCACTCCGGAATCCATTGCACCTTCTTCACACCGGCCAGCGCTTTATCGCGTAAACTATTGGTATCTAATGAGATGAACCACTGAGCCGTGGCCCGATATATGACCGGACTCAAGCATCGCCAACAGTGGGGATAGCTATGCTGAACTTTTCCTGACCACAGCAAGGCGCCACTCGCCTTTAGGTCGCGAACGATGTTCGCATTCGCCTTAAACACGTTCTGGCCGGAATACGCGCCGGCCTCAGACGTAAAGGCCCCTTCACTATTCACCGGCGAAAACGGCCCAATACCGTACCGCGCCCCTACCACATAGTCCTCCTGGCCATGGCCCGGGGCGGTATGCACACAACCCGTGCCTGCATCGAGGGTAACGTGGGTTCCCAGGATTACCGGGCACACCCGATCAGGATATATCGGATGAGCATACTTCAGCCCTTCCAAATCCTTTCCCATAAAGGATTTAACCGTGCTGAACCCAGTAATCCCACACTCGGCCATTGCTCTTTCGGCCAGCTCTTCGGCCACCAAAAAGATAACGTTGTCTGACTTCATTGCGCTGTAATGGAAATCCGGGTGCACGCACGTGGCCAAGTTCGCCGGCAGCGTCCACGGCGTCGTCGTCCAAATGACCACATATACGTCCCCTTCCAATCCCGCCGGCGGGTTCAGAACCTTGAATCTCACGTAAATCGAGGGCGACGTATGGTCGGCATACTCGACCTCGGCTTCTGCCAGCGCCGTCCGGCACGACGCGCACCAGTAAATCGGCTTGAGCCCCTTGTAGACCGCACCACTTTGGTACATCTCGGAAAAGACCCGGATAATGGTCGCTACATAGTCCGGGTTCAGCGTCAAATAAGGCTTACCCCAATCGCCGGTGATCCCCAAACGTCTAAATCCTTCACGGTGAATGTCTACGTACCGTAGCGCAAAACTCCGGCATTGCCGGCGGATTTCGACTTGGGACATCTTCTTCGCCGCCTCACCCAATTCTCCGGCAACCTTGTGCTCGATTGGTAGTCCGTGGCAATCCCAGCCGGGCACATACGGCGCGTCGAAACCCGCCATCTGCTTGGACTTAACCACGAAATCCTTCAACACCTTGTTAAGTGCATGACCGGCATGGAGATCGCCATTGGCATAGGGCGGCCCGTCGTGCAGAACGAACTTCCGGCGACCCGCAGCTTCCTTGCGCATTCGACCGTACAGGTCCATCTCATCCCACCGTTTAAGGAAGAGTGGCTCCCGTTCGGTCAGCTTCGCCTGCATCGGGAACTCGGTCTTGGGAAGATTTACGGTATTCTTATAGTCCATCAAATGCTCGGTTCTTTTTGTGAGAGACA
This sequence comes from Candidatus Hydrogenedentota bacterium, assembly GCA_016209895.1. Taxonomy (GTDB): domain Bacteria; phylum Hydrogenedentota; class Hydrogenedentia; order Hydrogenedentales; family SLHB01; genus JACQVH01. Next base: position 14,872 of record JACQVH010000022.1, read on the forward strand.
ACCAGATCCGCCCGTCGGTGCGGCCTCTGCGAAGCATCTCATTTCTACTAATCACTGCCATCAGGCCGCGAAAGAATGGCGCGGAACATAGCATACCCCCCCGGAAATGTCAAAAGTAGCGCTCTTCCCCTCCTCCCCGCAATCAGGAGTCGAAAATCGGCAAACGGAAGGCCCAGTCTGTCTCATCCATTCGGTCCACGCGGTCCACTCAAGTACGTAGCGCTCGCCCTCCGCGGCAGGTGTCCTCAAGGCGGCACCAGATATCACGAATCACAAAACTGGAAACCGGAAACCGAAGATCGGAAACCGAGGAACCTCGATTCTCTCAGGTGGCGGGGAAACACTCCACGGTGTTCTTCCATTCGATTTGCATCGGCTCCCTTGCTTGGGGAGGCGCATCCTTGCCTAATTCCATGGTCATGTTCGCCGTGAGGTTCGTTTCCGCCCGCTTAATCCAACCGGTCGAGGCCTCGAGCGTAATCGTACCACCAACAGCGTCTTCGATGTGACCCCTCCGATACTCCTCATGACTACCCCTCCCTCGGCCCCCGGAATGCGGCCGACCGTTTGTGTCAACCCACAGTTCTGCTTTGGCCCGAAGATCAATGTGTACTTAGATTGTACTCTACCCGACAACACGCAATCATTCTCGCCCGGTCGAGGCTGATGCCGTCAAGTGTCGGAAAAAGACTCGACCGTAATCTTGCGTTCGATTTGCCTCGCCTCCTTTGCTACGGCAGGCATATCGTTGTCCCTGTCAATGGTCATGTTGGCGGTGAGCGTGAACTCGGCGCGCTTAATCCAGCCGGTTGAGGCTTCGAGCGTAATTGTGCCAGTCTCGGCGCCGGTAATCTGAGTCCTTTCGGCCTCGGCCTCAAATATTGTTCGTCATTGATCTTCCTCGTCGGGCGGCAAGGCCCCCAAGGCCTCTCGCATCCGTTTCAAGTGCGTGGAAAAATCCCCTAAACTCGCTGTGCCGGACACGTCCAGGGTGATGGTGTCGCCTTCAACGGATTTGAGCGTATACTTCCGCTCAAGTTTGATAGGTTCCAATTCGTCAAAAATCTGCATTTCGCGGTTCCAGGAGCCCCCGAGCCGCACCGGCGTTTCAGGATACACGCTGAGCACATCGTCCAATTCGCGCTGCACCGCAGTGCGATTATAAAGTGCCTTTAGCATCTTAAAGCTGGCGGCCTTGAGATCCGGCTTGGCTGATCCGGTCAAGGGTGGAACTTCAAGCCGCTCGAAGGCTTTACTCACGATAGCATCAATTTCCGCCACGTCGCTGACGTGTCCCTGGGTATCGAGCCTAAAAGTGAAGCTTTCCCCCTGAATGCTTCTAAGAGCTTTTTCGACCGCCGGCGGAATCTTCTTGAATTCGTCGGGACCAATTTGAGACGCGGGAGAATCACGCTTCATATCGAACATCTCATACGTGGCACTCATGGTTCCCTCGCCCTCCGCGCTCACTTCTTTCACGCGCAGGGTGAGATGCTGTACTTTTGAGTAGCGCGTCTCGAACTCCGCGCCCAGGAATGAACCGCTCTCAGAAAGTTTAAACGAGCGTGCTTCCCCGGACTTGAGCGTCAGACGGATTCCTATCGGCTTACTGCATGCGGATATCAGGGCAAGAAGAACAACAGCCAACAACGCGCTTGGCGCGATCCCAGGAATCTTGTTCATGACGGCCCCTCTCGTCGGCCTTCCGCACGCCACCGGTCAATCACAGCTTTGAGTTTGGCTTCTTGGGCTACAATGCAAAACCATATCACGATTGGCGGTTGGAGAGAAACTGCGGTACCCACCGCGGTTTCCGTTTCGCAACGCGAGATGTCCGCTTATTGCCATGTGCGCAACTACTTGCTACTCTCCTCAATCACGACCAGGGAGGGAGATGGGTCATGAGTCGGATGGTGGTTGCGGCGATCGGCTGCACAGTTAGTGCGTGGTTTGCGATGGGGGAGGATTTCACTTCGCTCTTGCCGGACCGGGGGAGGTTGTGCCGTCTGGACGAAGGCGAGACGCGCATGGTCAACGCCCTGTGGATCGAGAACCCGCCGGAATTGAAGATGGGGGAAGGGAGAAACGCGGTTACGATCGCCGACCTCAAAGGACCGGCCGTCATTACCATGATCCACTTCGCCATGCCGGAAGCCATGAATCTCACGCGCGACACGGTGCTGCGCATTTGGTGGGATGGCGAGAAGAATCCCAGCGTGGATTGTCCGCTGGTGGATTTCTTCTGCGACCCGAACGGCGCGCTCGAACGCGTGGACACGGCGCTGGTCAATAAGAAGCGCGGATGGAATTGCTATTTCCCCATGCCGTTCGCGCGCTCGGCTCGAATCGAGATCTCCTGCGAGAACCCGCGCTATCCCGCCACGTGGCAGCGGAACCCGTGCTATAGCTACGTAATGTATCGCACCCTGAAGAGGCCCCCAAGAGCATTCGGCTATTTTTACGCGCAATGGCATCAACATACCGTACTCATGGGCCGCGACGACTATGAGGTCTTCGAGGCCATCGGGGGCGGCCAGTTCATCGGATGGAACATGACGATTCGCGGGGCGGGATCGCCGGAAGCGGGATACCCGGTGGATGAGAACGAGAAGTTTTACATTGACGGCGAAGCCGAACCTTCCATTGAATGGCAAGGGCTCGAAGATTCGTTCGGGTTCAGCTACGGCTTCCCTGAGACCGCTAACAGTTTCGCGTACACCGGGTGGCAGCCTTATTACAGGGTGGGCGCCGCAGCGTACCGGTTCTGCGCAAACGATCGCATCGTCTTTCGAAAGTCGCTGCGGATGACTGTCGGATTCGGCAAACACGAGCACCCCATGTTCCGCGAGATGTTCTCGAAACCTGAGAACGCACTCCAGCTCTCGAGCGTGGCCTATTGGTACCAGAAAGAGCCGCACCGTCCAATGCCGGCTCTGCCCGGCCCACTGGAACGAATGCCGGCGTTCTTCTCGACCTGGTCGAACGCTGACGCCGCAAAATACGAGGCATTGCGACAAACCGTCGTCCTGAACTGCGGTAAGCGGTCGGGCGATATCGAATACCTAGAGGACGGTTGGGATTTCGTGCTGAAACAGGGCTATCTGTACGAAGGCTGGCCCACGGCGGTCAATCACTGCTGGGCGGATTTCAAAACGCTCAACTTCGAGATCGCCTGTCCCAGAGGCGCGACGGGCGTACTGAAGCTTTACATCATTGACGGCGACAACTTCGCAGGCGGCCGAAAGCAGGCGATTGCCGTTGCCGGAAGAAAGGTAGGCATCTTCGAGAATTTCCAACAAGGCCAGTGGGTGGACATCCCGATTGCGGTAGCAGACACCGCCGAGGGTCGAATTCCCACGACAATCGAAAACCTGAAACCTGGCGGCAACGCCGTCGTGTCCCTGATTCGATTTGAAGCGACAAACTGATCCTCGACCGAAACTCGGTAATTCGCTCGCGCAGGCTCTACGTTTTTTCGATTACCTCCGCACCGAAGGTCTCGACGTGGAATCGAATCGCTGATCGGACTTCGTCGAGCGCCTCCTCGTACGTGGCACCTTCTCCCACCACCACCCCTTTGACGCCCCGAGGATATGCGACGTAGCCGTCCGAATGCTTTTCCACGATTATTTTGTACTGTCTCATCGCAAACCTTCCTCGTTCGGGTTCTATGCACAACGATAGCACCCTTCACCAGGAATTCAAAACATCATTGTGTACAGCGCGAACTTGACGGCGGAACTTAAAGCTTGCTTACTGCTGTTTGGCCGTGCTCGTGACGAAATTGACCTTGGTCTCGGTGTCGCTCCCGTGGGCGGTGGTGACCGTTAGAGATACAGTCCAGGTGCTGGCTTGGGCATAGATATGAGCCGGATTCTGGAGCACACTCGTGACCCCGTCCCCGAAATCCCACAACCAACCGAGAATCGGAGCGGTCCCCGGCGTGGACTGATCCGCAAACTGGACCACAACTCCCGCCGGGCCGTCCAGCGGCGTCGCGGTGAACTCCGCGATGGGGCCGACGACGCTAACTATCACTTCCCGTGACCGGCTCGCGTTTCCATGGGCCGAAAAGACTGTTAGTTGCACGACAAAAGTCCCACCCAGGGTATACGTGTGAGGCGGGCTTGGGTCCGTGCTGATGGACCCATCACCGAAGTCCCAAGTCCAGCCGGTAATCGGGGCGGTGCCCGGCGTCGAGAGATCGGTAAACTCAACTACACTCCCAACCAGGGGAGATTCCGGACTGAAACTAAAGTCGGCATCGGGTGGGACCGTGGGTTTCACCAAGATGAGATCGGTCTTGGTCTCGGTGTCTACCGCGAAGTCGGTCGTGGTCGTCAGGCTTACGGTGTACAGACCTGCTACGGTATAGATATGGACGGGGTTCGGTGCATCGCTCGTCAGTCCGTCGCCGAAGGCCCATAACCAACTCCGGATCGGGCCCGTGCCGTCCGCAAACGTCGTTTGGTCCTGGAAACCTACGGCCTCACCCGCGAAAATCTCGGTGACGTTTGGCGTGAATTCCGCGTCCAACAACCCGGTCGTGGTCACGACCACCGCGCGGGTCGCGCTCGATGTGCCGTGGATCGTCGTGACCGTCAGGGAAACATAATAAATTCCGGCCGTCGGAAACGTATGGATTGGGTTCTGGTCCGGACTGCCAGTCCCATCGCCGAAGTCCCAGGCCCAACTGGTAATCGGCGCCGCGCCCGGTGTGGAGAGGTCTGTGAACTGAACCGGGCTATTTGGAGCCGGAGCTTCCGGACTGAAACTAAAGTTGGCCGTTGGCGGCGCCATGTACCCGGAACTGTAGTACTGGCCAATTGCTCCATCGCTGCTGCCGTAAAGTCGAACCACGCCCGATCCGGGGCGCTTCACGAGCGGCACGTTGGTCGTCGCCGTCGTGAACCGGTGGACGTAAAGGTACTGGGAGTAGGACCAGTAGCCCCACTTGATGCTTGGCTCTTCCGGCAGTTGACTCATGACCTCGACCGGAATGGTAAACGAGCCGTCGTCCGCCGCCCGGCAGACGATCACCTTCGTTATTTGTTCGTTTGCGTCCTGAGTTTGTACGTAGGACATAGCTTGAAGCAGGATTTGTACACTTTCGCCGCTCTTTCCGGCCGTTTCCCACGTCACCGTCAAGGGCCGGGTTACGTCCAGCTTAGCCATGTTGACCCAGTTCTGCGAGTAAATCTCAGGCGCCGTGAGCAACAAGGAAGTGGGCAAAAGGATTGATGTCTCGAATGCGCCAAGGTCGCCTCCACCCGGCCAAGAAAAAGCCGCCGTGGTAATCGGGGTCGCAGAGAAGATGCGGTATTGCAGGTCGGAATTTACCCAATTTACGAATACCCCATAAAGTAAGTTGTTCAAGAATTGTTTCGGCTTGCCAGTGCCGAAGAAGTCACCGTAGATGTCCCATAGTCGGTACATCGGCTTCGTCTGCTCGGCGGCCGTGATCGCCCCCGGGGCCCCTGGGTCCAAGGCCACGAACGACTCGAACACCGTCTCTTGGCTATCCTCGAACAAATCAATGGGGACACCTAGCCACCACTCCCACAACTCACTCTGGCTATTGAACAATCGGAAGGAGTCCATGTCCAGCTTGTCGGCAAAAATCGGATTGTGCTCGCCGATACCGGTTAGATACCCAGACCCGAGTAGGTTGATTTCCTCGGCTTTGCCCAAGCCGAAGGCCGCCTGAGCACGCACGAAGTGGCGCAACTCTTTGGGTATAGAAACTTGTACCTCATTGATCCCAGTGGCATGCACGATGCCCACCAAGTCCCCATCTTCCGGATATTTCCGGTCAAGGATAACCTGCACACAGTCGCCGGCTTCGCACGTGCCGGTTGGATTTGTGTGCGCTTCCACCGGAGGCCGTCCCAGCGTGAAAAGCGTAAGGTCTACGTCCCCCGGAGCTTCCATGCAGAAGTAGCCATTTTCATCGGTGACCGCCTGGCTGCCGCCGGATGAGTACACGATCGCCTCGGCAATTGGGTTTCCGAGATGGTCCTTCACGTAACCGCTGACACAGGAATCGAACTCCGCCACAAGGTCTTCAACCGGAGTGCAGACTCCCGTGGCGCAGGAGGCCGGCTCGGCGGATACGTTCACGAGTAAAGACCGCACCACGACCGCGCCACCCGGCAGGGTCACGTCCAGCCGCACCTGGGAGCCACGCTTCACGTCTATGCAATATTGGCCGTTGGCATCCGTCACCGCGTAGCTCGTGCCGTTATAATCTACTCCGACACCGTGGACTTGAGCGCCAACTACGGGCTTTCGGTCGGCGTCAACGACGCGTCCGATAAGACAATGCTTCTCAGACAACGGCCGGTCACAGTTCCACCAGGAAAGGTGAGGCACTTCTGCAAAGTAGGCCAGACCGGAGCCGTCCGACGCGGGACCGACGACCCCGACCCCATTCTGAATCCAAACGCCCTGGGTTTCGTCGAAAGACCACAGCGGCACTTCTTCGCCGTCCGTCAATTTGGTATCGGGCGGCAAGGCCAGTTCGATGGGGGCGGTGGCGCCATCCGCCAAGTCCAGCGGTTCGCCGTTCTGGGTCACGCTGAAGTCGGCGAGGGCGAACGTCTCAAGTTGCACCGGTTCTCCGTCCTTGCCGGCAGAAATCCCTGTGAAGTTCCCCGGAAATGCCGCCAGGTCGTTCGGATTGCTAACGTCCAGTGCCGTGATTTGCACCGATACTTCGCCCGTCACGGCCTTCTTGTTGGAATTCACGATTGCCCCCGGCGGTAGCTGAATTCGATTGCCCGTGATGTCCTGCGCTTCGCCGCCCTGTTCCGCCACAAGCGAGACCGGCGCGCCCAGTTGTTTGAGCACGGAATTGACGGTCGTAAGCTGTTCTGGTGTTACTTCGACGACCTGGCTATCGGTGGTGTATCCATCCTTCGCGAATCCCACGACGACACCCGAGGCCGACGCGAGATTTGGAAATTGGAAAAGGCCTTGGGCATCCGTATAGGCCGCATTCCCGCCATTGCGAGTCACCATCACCCCTGCCAGCGGGCTTCCGCCGGTGTCGGTGACCCAGCCCACAATCCCCCCGGTTGCGTTGGAAAACAAGGGATTCGTCCCGTCCAGCATTTCCTGGCCATCCCCGATGCCGTCGTCGTCAGAATCAGGATTATCCACCAGGGTGTTCAGATTAGTTTCTGCCGCATCACACAGGCCGTCATCGTCCTGATCGATATCAATCGCGAGCGCGGCATTGATGACCAACTGCACGTCTACCGCATCCACCGACGCGCTATAGTCAATGTTCGTGCCCGCCTGCACCCCCAGCCCCAAAGCGCTGTTAATGACCAGTTGTACGTCCACCGCGTCCACTTGTTGCGTCTGATCGACGTCGCCGGCCACGGGCACGGCATTGGCATACGACATCAAGACGAAGCAAGAGCCAAAGACTGACAGCACAGCGGCGGATGTAGACCTCATGATGGATTTTCCTTTCTGACAGAGATGCCCCGTAAAATGCGCAATGGTTTTGCGCCCCAGTGTTCCCAAGCCACGCACCTTGCCTTCGATTAGCGCCAGTAGATTGATGTAGGTCTATACGTTTCGGCCAGAAATGTCAAGACGTGATTTTTGTGTCCAAAACCGGTGCATAGGAAGACTGTTCATTGCTCACCTCCCAGATTCACGAGGCTGAACCGTACGGAGCTTCACTCCTGCCGCATTTCATGCGATTGTATTCCGATTACGTCAAGGATTTAGACATCTTGACGTGCGGACCCACGCCGGGGATATCGAAGGGCTCGGATTCGGTCTGCCAACCGTGGCGCAGGTAAAAGTTCACCGCCTTGATGCGGGCATTGCACCAAAGTTGATGGATTTCGGAGTCGCGTCGGATGAAGTCCTCCGCGAAATCGAGGAGCTTGCCGCCCAGCCCCGATGACCGAAAAACGAATTCAACGGCCATGCCTCGGAGTTGCCAAGCCGGCAGGTGGTTCCACTCCGAGCGCAGAAACGTGGCGCATCCGATGTTCCGTCCATCCAGAAAAGCGCCGAAATGGTGGGTGCTCGGGTCCGTATCTCCGGGGTAGTCGGAGGATTTTCGGCCTGTGCCGACGGTAAGGACGTTGTGGCGCAAAGCGAAGATTTCCCCGCAGGCGGCTTTGCGTAACTCCACACGCTCCAACGCCGTGCCCGGATGTTCAGGTGAAGTGCGGTTCGGCCTGCTCATCGAAACCCGTGTACGGAATCAGAATTGACATTACTTGTCGTGTAAACCGCTGAATCGTCATTTGCTAGCGTGCGGCCGGCTGAGTAGCGGCCACTTTGCCCCCAACTTCTTCATAAATCCATAGTTCCGGTTTGTCGCAGGTGGACCCGGGCCGGTCTTTTTCCACAAAGAACATGAACCGTTCGGGGGCCGGCGTGCCGACTTCGAATCGGTAGTAGACCCCTTCCTGGGCGGGATCAAGCAGTTCCTTGAGACCCGCCGCCGGCAACGTTGCGGTGATTCCGTTATCCGCGCATTGAATGGCGCCGGTCGCGGCCGCGTCGCTGACTTTGATCCCATAGCGGAACCGGACTGGCCTCGCCGGGTCGGAGCCGGGAAAGTCCGTGTAGCTATAGAGCTCGCGGTCCCGCTCCAGGGTTTCCGCCTCCTTGAGCGTGAGCCGAAACCGCACCGCATTGTCTTTGATCCTTAGTTTCATTTGTTAAGCTCCACGTGGGGTCTTTCGCCTGTTGTTGCGCAAAAAGTATAGCAGCATTCTTGGCGCACAATCACGTTGGCCGTCCCAATGGTCGGACGCGTCAGACCGGTCCGACATGCCAGACTGGTCCGAGTGCCGTTCGCGCCGAACGGCTTGGAGGAAGCAACTGCTTGCCGTTACAATATCGCTTTCGTTTCTACGGAGAATCCCAATGTTCTCAGAGTTCGTTCCGACCACCGAGACATTTTCCTGGCCGCCCGGTAAGCGCATGGCGCTTAGCCTGACTTTCGACGACGCTCGTCCCACGCAGCTCGAATCGGGCGTGCCGGTGCTGAACGAGCTTGGGGTCAACGCCACGTTCTATCTCTTCTGCCCAAATGTCGAGGTGCGTCGTGAAGCGTGGCGGGCGGCCGCGGCTAAAGGCCATGAAATGGGCAACCACAGTCTAACTCATCCGTGTAGCGGAAATTTCTCATTCGCACAGAAGAACGCGCTCGAGGATTTCACCTTGGAGCGTATGGAACAGGAGCTACTGGTAGCGAGCCAAAAACTGCAGGAACTCCTGAACATAACTCCGAAGACCTTTGCGTACCCGTGCGGCCAGACCTTTGTTGGGCGCGGGACGCACGTCAAAAGCTACGTGCCGCTGATCGCAAAACACTTCCTGGCCGGCCGCGGCTGGCTTTCCGAGCGACACAACGTCCCGGGCTTTTGCGATCTCGCGCAACTTTACGGGTGTAGTTTTGACCGGCTGACGTTCGACCAGATGAAACCCATGCTCGATACCGCCGCCGCCGAGGGCGGCTGGTTAGTACTGGCGGGACACGATACCGGCCACGACGATCGCCACCAGATGGTGCGCATAGATACCCTGCGCGAGCTGTGCGCGTTCGCTACCGACCCGAAAAACGGAATCTGGATTGACACCGTGGCGACGATCTCCGAGTTCGTGAGGAACAAGCGGACCAGCGCGCCGGAGGATTCCTCATCCGACATCCTGGACTTGGGTTCTGAATTGTGAATTTCGAGATTGTGAGGTCTCAAATTTCAGATTTGAGATGTCAACCCAATATAGGGTCTGCCCCACGTGGCCGCCCGTTCCGTCGATTCGAATGCCTATCCTATGTGCCGCTTGATTAGTTCGGTCAACTTCCTTTGGACCTTGTAATAACCGTCCACGTTGTACAGGTTCCGCTGCTCGTAAGGGTCGTCAGCCAGGTCGTATAGCGTGCCGTCCCCGCCGTACGTATCGAGGCACAGCGAGAGCTTCCAGTTCCCGTCGCGGACCATTACGAGCCGATCATCGTGCCGAACATTAAACGACCCCAACGTAAACTCACTGAAGACCGGCCGGCTGCGTGGCTCGCGGCCCGACCGAAGAGCGGGGAGGAGCGAGGCAGCATCACACCGTGCAGGCCTTTCCAAGCCGGCCGCATCCAGCAAGGTAGGTAACAGGGAGAACATCTCGACTGGCGTTTCGATCATAGCCCCGCGCGCGAATTCCTTCGGATACCAGAAGAAGAATGGAACGCAGACCACCGGCTCATAAAACGTCTGTTTCTGCACGAGGCCGAAATCCCCAAGGTGCGTGCCGTGGTCCGATACGAACACCACTATCGTGTCTTGAAGCAGCTCGCGTTCACGCATCCAATCCAAGAGCACGCCGCACTGATGGTCCACGAACGCGACCTGGCCGTAGTAATAGCGCCGGGTCGCGCGAATTTGCTCGGGCGTAAGTCGCGAGGCGGTCGCTCTCTGCGCCAACGACTTGGCGATCCATTCCGGCTGATGTTCGGGCGTGTGTTCCGTCTCGCTCGGAAATCGGACCGCTTCTTCGCGAACCACAGTATCGAACGGCTCCGGCGGAACGACCGGCGTGTGCGGGGCGTTAAACGAGACGCGGAGGAAAAACGGTTGTCGCAGGTCGTGAGATTCGAGCCATTCCTGGGCGAGCCGGACCGCGCGCGCCTCGGCCGTATCATCGGCACGGCCCGGAAACCGGCCGCCTAAAATCCATCCGTAAGGCTGCCGCGGATAAACGATCGCGCCGTAGCCTTCCGCTTCATACGGCCTGACGTAATCGAAGTAGGTCACTTTCTCGGTCAACTCGAAATGGACTTCGGTTTGGAATGGCGGGTTGGAAGCGCAATAATGTTGTTTGCCGAACGTGGCGCTGCGATATCCCGCGCGATGGAACGGCTCCGTAAGCCACGGCTGTGTCCGATTCGGATTGTTGACGTTCCACCAGACGCCGGTCCGGTGCGGATACTGACCCGTAAGGATTGATACGCGTGCGGGCGCGCAGACCGGCGCCGGCGTGACGGCGTGGCGGAACACGACACCTGCCTGGGCGAAACGGTCGAGGTTTGGCGTGCGCGCCCAGGGACTACCGTAGCATCCGAGCGAATCGGTACGTTGCTCGTCGGTCATCAACCAGAGTATGTTGGGACGCGATTTTGACACGGCAGGAGTGTACGTCACATGGAACCTCAAATACAGACCACGGTGGTTGGTAGTTATCCGGTCCCGGATTGGCTGGCGGCCTATCCCAGCGAGCAGGCGGTGCTCGACGCCACCTCGGTCGTATTCAACATCCAGGAAATGGCGGGGATAGACCTCGTGGCCGACGGCGAACTCTACCGCTTCGATATCAACCATCCCGACACGAACGGGATGATCGAATATTTCGTTCGCGCACTCGGCAACGTGCGCACGCAGGTCACAAGATCGGAATGGGAGCAATTCCGGCGGAACGCCGGAATGGCCTTCCGTGCTAAGCCGAGCGGCGTCGTCGAAGGCCCGCTTCATGAGGGCACACTCAATTTGCCCGGAGATTACCTCCGCGCACGCGCCCTCACCCGGTCGCCCATCAAGTTTACCGTCACCGGACCGCACATGCTGGCCAAGACGCTGATTGACTCGCACTACGGTTCGCCGGCCGCCCTGGCAAAGGCGCTGGCGGAAGTCCTCGCCCGACAGGTCAGCGCGATCGAGGCCGACGTCGTGCAGATTGACGAAGCCAATATCCCCGGCCATCCCGAGGACACCGACTGGGCCTTGGCGGCCCTCAATATCGTGTTGGACGCCGTTCGCACGACCCCCGCCGTGCATCTCTGTTTCGGGAACTACGGCGGTCAGACCATCCAGCACGGCACCTGGGAGAAGTTGATCGAGTTCATCAGCGGACTTCGTTGTGACCACGTGTTGCTGGAAGTCGCACACCGAGGCAGTTGGGAACTGCCCGCGCTCGCCAGGATTCATCCGCGAATCGGCATCGGACTGGGAGTGATCGACATCAAAGACAACGTCGTCGAGCCGCCCGAATTGATTGCCCGCCGTATCGAAGAAGCGGGCCAAGTCCTGGGCATCGAACGCATTAAATACGTTAATCCCGACTGCGGCTTCTGGATGCTCAAACGCAGCGTCGCCGACCGCAAGATTCGCGCCCTGGTCCAGGGCCGCGACCTGTTCGAAGGACGATGACGTCAATCGAACGCGAAAGAATATGGGATGCCTGGGGCGACATCCAATTGTGCCCCGCTGAACTGAAAGCCCCATCGCACGACCGAGGTCGGCGTTACGGACCGGCCGTTGATGGTGGCCGCTCTGACCTCATTCGACAGCCACAGTAGCGTTGCCTCGGGCAGCGGCTGACTCGCTTGAAACGTTACGCCGCCCGAGGTTGTTCGCCCGGTCCATTCCACGGTCCGCCGGGCTCGCTCCCAGAGATTAATCTGCTCCGCCGTCCACCATTCCATGCCCGCCCTCCGTGCAGCTTCCACGCTCTCGAGCAACGCTTCCTCGACGCCCGGCTTATCAATGTGGGCCGGATGAAAGAGCAGATGAAGAATCCCGTGGTGCCGCAGCGCCGCCTCGAGCAGCGGGCTCAGAAACGCCGGCGGGACGAACACCACCAAGTCTTGCGTCAAAGTGGGGAGTTCCAGCACGTCAAGTGAGCTTCCATTCGGCGCAACCGGCAAATGAGGATGACAGGTGCCGAACAAGAAACCGGCCTGGCCGGGTTTCGAAGGACCCTTGGACTGGTCGAGTTGAATGCCGCGACGTCCACACCACTGGAAAAACTCGGTATCGCCCTCCCAACGCAAATAATGGTTCTTATTGGTAGTCGGCGCGACGCCTCCGAAAAGTGCGGTCAAATCCCCCCATTGTTGATCAAAAGCGCTCTCGTTCCAGACTCGGCCTTCTGATATCGCGTCGTAGTGCATCGCGAGTTCATGTCCGCGCGCGCGGATACCCTCCATGGTCTCCTGCGCATATCCCGGGGGTATGGTGCACCAAGTAGAACGAATGTCGGCCTTTTCCAGAGTTTGAAGCAATAGTTTGGCGCGCCCCGGATCGTTGCCATCCGTATCGTGGGAGATATGTCCGATAGCCGGAAGATCGCGCGGATAAAGCCATAACACCGGCAGCGGAACTTGCTGCCGTTCGGCCAGATAGAACACCGCGCGCAATACCAGTTCGCGCCACTGGTCGGCAATCGGTTCGAGAAAGGCCTGAAGCCCGGCAACGTTCTCCACCGGTTGGCGATCAAAATGCCAATCGAGCACGGCCCCGTCGTCGCTCTTGAGAATTCCGTCGCAGCGCGGGGCCGCGCCGTCGTCGGACGGGACCCCGTCGCGCGTGATCGCCGTACCCTGTTGAATGCGAACGACGGCCCCGGTGACGTCGGGAGCGACGAGTACGGCGCGTCCACGGCCTACGTTTTTCTCCGTTACGCCCGTCCGCGTCGTGGGTCGCTGATGTGCATCGGAGACCGTAGCCAGCACGTGAGTGTTACCCGCCGCCGCCGGGATTCCGTTGAAGAAATGAAGCGGAATACGCAGACCTGCGACAATGGGATGAGTGGGTGAGGCGGCATGCAGATAGCCTTCACCCAACGTCCCGGTGCCGACGCCCCAGCCGGCATAAGATGGTGTTTTGAGTTGCGCTCCGAAGACGTCCGGCATACCGCACACGCTGCCAATGGCCAGCCATGCGCCGCCGGCCTCGACCCACGCCGCGACACGCGACTTGACCGAGTCTTCGAGTTCGAGTTCTCCTACCGTAACGAGCAGCCGGAGATGGTCCAAGGTGTCGGGCAATAGTTCGGGTGCAACGTCCTGATAACAGACGCCGGCGTGCCGGAGAATTTCGTGAATATAACGCGGGTAGTTGACCGTACGCGCGCGGTTCGGAGGAGGTACCGGCGCAACACACACTCCAACGGGTAGGGTGGACGGTAATTTGTTCTGCATTCACTTGAACTCCCAATTCATTTTGAAAGCCAGTTCCGTCGTCGCAAGGGACACCATGGTAATCGAGTTTCGGGATCGTAGTCGAGTGTCGCGGCCATGTTGGAAGAGCGAACCTCAAAGGAAACCGATTTGGGGATGCGGGCTGGTCGGCAAAGGGGGCAATGCAGCGTAAGTTGTTGTGGTACAATGGTTTTGTTTGGTGGGAAGGGGTGATTTGGCGTGAAAAAGTGGTACAAAAGCGGTACAAAAGCGAACTTTTTTTGTGAAAATCGGTACAAAGTCGGGCAAAAGCGGTCAAAATCGGTACAAAAACGGGATACATTTTTGTAGGAAATTTCCGAGTGTGGAGTCCGGAGTGACGAATTGTGAACGGCGAACGGCGAGGTGCGTACCGGCACGTGGTCGTCGGGGGTTGGCGCACGGTGCGTAAGCA